>NZ_JBIAWF010000025.1:0-119318 GCF_042895325.1 Streptomyces sp. NPDC001407 | reverse complement strand
TGTCTTGTGCGGGTTGTGTGCGCCTGCGGCGGGCGGCCTCAAACGCCGGCCGGGCTGGGTGTGTGGTGGGTGCGCTTTCCGCTGGGTGCGGGGGCGGTTTTTGGGTGCGGCTCGGTTCGCGCCTGCGGCGGGCGGCCTCAAGCGCCGGCCTGGCTGGGTTTGTGGTGGGTGCGCTTTCCGCTGGGTGCGGGGGCGGTTTTTGGGTGCGGCTCGGTTCGCGCCTGCGGCGGGCGGCCTCAATCGCCGGCCGGGCTTGGGTGTGTGGTGGGTGCCGGGGGTGGGGCCTCCGGGCTGGGGACCTGGAACGCGGTGCGGTTGCCGTGAGGCGTATTGGGTGCTGTGAAGTCGCACCGCGTTCCAGAACCCCACCCTCCGACCCCACCCCCTCCCACCGGAGAGCGACATCGGGTTGTGGGGTGCGCCACGCTTTCCCTTTCGCCCGCCCGGGGCGCTCATTCCAGCCCGGGCGCGCCATGCTTTTGTCTTTCAGCCCGTCCGGCGATTGAGGACGCGGCCGCAGGCCGCTCCCGCCGCAGGCGGCGAACCGGCCCGCAGCTCGGGGTCTGGGGCGGAGCCCCCCACGCGGCGGAGCCGCACATCAGACGCAGCCGGGAAGGGGCGGGGTAGGGGAACAAGCCCGCCGCAGGCGCAAGCAACCCGCAGCCAGGGGGCGGGGCGGAGCCTCACGCCGCGGAGCCGCGCAGAGCAGACGCAGCCGGGAAGGGGCGGGGCCGGGGAACGGCGCCGCCCCCGCGTCAAGCCTTCGCCTTCTCGTCCTCCAGGAACTCCCTGATCTGTTCGCGCAGCTCAGGCCCCTCCTGGTGCTTGTGCACCGAGATCGCGTGCTGGGTCGCGGCTTCGAGGACCTCGTCCTCCTCGCCCGTGATGGTGAGCGTGCAGTTCGTCTCGCTGGGGAACCTGCGGCAGTCGGCGACTTTCCTGGTCATGACAGCCTCCCGGGTGGGCTCTCTTCCAGGGTAGTTCCGGGGCGGGACCGTCAGTCGAACCAGCGGGCCCGCGCCAGCTCGGTGGTGCGGGACAGGTCCTCCAGCAGCGCCGCCGCCTCGAAGCGGCGGGACCACGCGCCGGCCGCCCAGGCGAGGCCGGCCGCCACCCCTTCCAGCGTCGTCGCGTGCAGCACGCCGTCCTGCCCGAGGCACCAGTCCAGCTCGACGCCGCCGACGACGAGCCCCTCGTGCTCGACGTACGTCTCCGGCGCGCCCGGCAGCAGCGCGCGCACGCCCTCCGGCACGCTGCGCTCCGCGCCCTCGCCGTCGGGGACGCGCACGGCGAAGACCTCGCTCAGCCGCCGCACCTGGAGCAGCTCCGCCAGCTCCGCCGCCCGCGCGGGCCGTACGGGCAGCAGCGGGTGCCCAGCCGCGAGCGGGAGCACGTCGGGCGCGTCGGCGACCAGCGCGTCGGCGGCGTCCACGACGCGGACCTCGCCGTCGACGACGGCGCGGAGCTCGTCCGGCAGGGTGACCTGGTCGGGGTCGAGCCCGGCCAGGATGCCGTAGACGGCGTGCAGTTGGGCCGCGTCGACCTCGCGGTCCTCGTCGGCGAGCCGCCCGAGCAGCTCCGCGGCGCCGCCCGGCTCGTCGAGGAGCGCGGCCACGGAGGTGCGTACGCCCAGCGCGCGCAGCACCTGGTCGTCGGCGAGCCCGGCCGCGTCCGCCGGTTCGTACAGCCCGCGCAGCAGCGGGTCGCCGCCCGCGACGCGCAGCCCGGCGGGCCTGCGGCCGTCGAGCACGGGGTGGCCGCGCAACCACCAGGCGGTGTAGGGGCGTACGGACTCCGTCGTGCCGTCGGGCAGCAGGACGCGCACGGGCGCGGTCAGCGCGTCCCGCAGCGGCGGCCGCGCCAGCATGGCGAGCGCCCGCGGCCAGGCGTCGTCGTCGACGAGGTCGAGGTCGCGCACGGCGACGATCTCGGTGGCGACGGGCGGCACGGACGTCTCGGGCAGCTGGTCCAGGACATCCTCGCACCAGACGTCGACGGCTTCGAGGAGGCCGACGTCGTCGGGTTCGGCGAAGTCGGTGTCGCGCGGCTCCAGTTCGTCCGGGTCGAGGACGACGTCCGTGGCGCGTACGAGCGCGAAGGTGGCCATCACGCCCACGGCGGTCAGCGGCTGCTCGCCCCAGCGCTCGGCGAGCTCGGCGTCGCAGGCGGCGAGCTCGCCGGGGCGGATGACGCTCTCGAAGGGGCTGCCGGGCAGCACGAGTTCACCGGCGGGGGCGAGCTCGCCGTCCTCGTCGGGCAGGGCGAGCGCGGCGAGCCAGGGCTCGTCGCCGGGGGCGAGATTGGCGTCGCGCACGAGCCCGAGAACGGTCTCGGCGAGGGCCTCGCTGTCGAGGGCGTCCTCGTCCCAGACCTCGTCGGCGTCGAGCGACGCGGCGACGGCGGCCCGCACCTGAGGGGTCGTCAGGATCGCGCGGGCCGAGGCGGGCGTGGCGCCGAGCTTCTCCAGCAGCGGGTGGGCGGCGTCGGGGTGGACGACCTTGAGGCCGAGCCGGGACAGCCGCTCCGTGCCGCCCGGCGGCGGCAGCAGGACCTGCCGGGGGCCGATGGCCGTGCGCCCGCCCTCGGCGAGCGGCACGGGCAGGCCGCTGAGCCGGTCGGGGTCGACACCGGCGAGGCTGTCGTAGAGCCTGCGCCACCACGAGGGCTCGCGGTCGACACCCGCGAGCCGGTCGACGGCCTCGCCCAGCGGGACGCGCGTGATGCCGAGCGCGCGCAGCTCGGGACGGCGCTCCAGCCCGGCGGGCAGCAGGTTGGGGAACAGCTCGCCGAGCACGGCGGCGGTCTCCGCCCCGGCGCCCTCGACGACCTCGGCGTCGACGGGCCGCAGGGGCTGCGCGTACGCCTCCCGCGCGTCCTCGGGCACGTCGGCGGGCCGCACGGCACGCGGCAGGAAGGGCACGCGGGGCAGCCGCTCCAGGACCAGCCGCCGCACCTCCGCGTCCACGGCGCCGCTGGCCAGCGGCGAGGGGACCAGGTCGAGGGTGCCGGAGGAGACGGGCTGCCAGTCGCGCAGCAGCGCGGTGTACGCCTCGGCGGCGCGCTCGACGAGGAAGTCGGTCAGCGGGCCGGGGGCGGTGTGCCGGCGGGTGGGTTCGAGGGGGAAGGACGCGATGAGGAGGGCGGGCAGGCCCACCGGCTCGTCGGTGGGCGTGGGGGCGTGCAGCACGGGCGCGGTCTCCGGCCGTGCGGGCGCGCCGTCCGGACCCACCGGCACCGCCCAGGCCAGCGACCAGTGGGGGCGCAGCTTCTCCTCCACCGGCCGGTCGGCGAGCAGCTCCGGCTCCAGCCGCCCGGCCGCGCGCTCGACGCGCCAGCGGGTCGCGGCGCCGCGCGCGGTGTCGCGGACGAGGACGTACGGGCCCTCGTCGCGCCGGTCCAGGATGCGTACGGGCTCGCCGGGCAGCTCGACGACGACCTCGGCGAGGCCGGGCAGGGCCAGCAGCAACGCGTCGTCGACCCCGGCCAGCAGACGCCGGGTCAGGTCCTCGGCGGCGCCGTCGCGCAGCGGCAGGACGACGACGGTCTCGTAGCCCTCGGGCGCGGAGCCCTCGGCGGGCAGCGGGAGCCGGAGCAGCGGCACGTGGCCGTCGCGGCGGCGGATCTCCTCGGCGAGGTCGCGGTTGCCCGCGGCGGCCCCGGCGGCCAGCGCCTGCGCCTCCGCGAGCGACCAGCGCACGCCGCCGGAGCGGCCGATGACGGCGGGCTCGTCGCTGACGGCCAGCACGGCGGAGAAGCCCACACCGAACCGCCCGACGGCCTCCCGGGCCTCGTCGCGCTTGGCGGAGGCCCGCAGCGTGGCCAGCGAGGCGACACCGGCGTTGTCGAGCGGCGCACCGGTGTTGGCGGCGGCGAGCACGGCGGGCCCGCCGCCCGTGGCCGGGTGCAGGGTCAGCCGCAGCCTGCCGCGCACGCCGGCCCGCGCGGCGGCGTCGGCGGCGTTCTGGGCGAGCTCGACGACGAGGCGGTCGCGATAGCCGCCGAGGACCAGATCCTCCTCGGCGTTGGCGTCCTCCCGGAACCGCGCGGGTGCGGTGATCCAGGCGTCCAGCGCGTTGCGCCGGAGCCGCATGGTCCCGAACGGGTCCGTGCCATCGGCTTCGCGGGGCGCGGATCGGATGCCGCTCACGTCTACTCCCTGACCTTGGGGTTGCTATGGCTGAACGTCCGTCGGGCGCGGTTGCGCGGTGCGAGTTGAGGGCCCATCATCACCCTCCCCTTGGCCGCCACTCCGATTACCCCACTAGTAAGAGTGTCTGCTAAGCCCCCACACCCCCCACGCGCCCGCCGCGCCGAAGCGAGGTTTTCACCCAGCTGCACGTATCCACCGGCGGGAGGGGGTGGGGCCGGAGGGTGGGGTTCTGGAACGCGGTGCGTTATTGCGGTACGCAGTACGGACAAGGGCGCCCGCACCGCGTTCCAGGTCCCCAGCCCGGAGGTCGCACCCCCGGCACCCACAACCCAGCCCGTCCGGCGCTTGAGGACACGCCCGAAGGGCGTCCCGCCGCAGGCGGCAACGGACCCGCACCCGACACCGCCCCGCAAAGCGCAGCGAACCCGCAGGCTACGAGTGCCCGAGCTCCTCGTCAGGCCCATCGGCCGAGACGGATCCGGCCGAAGACGAAGGCCGAAGCTGAAGCGGATCCACCAGCGTCTCGTCGATCACAGGAGCGGAAGGCCGCGGAGCCTTCGGCATGACCGCCGCCTCGGAGTGCCCACCGCACCCGTAGGACAGCGACACGACATGCCCGTCCGCCGGCCCGAACTCGTTCGCGCAGATGCCGAACGCCTGCCCGAGGGAGCCGCCGAGGCGCACGAGGAAGCCGCAGCTGACGCAGGACGCGGGGGCGGCCTGGGCCATGGGGGTCTTGGCGCCGTGGGTGTCGTCCCAGCGGTCGGCCGCGGAGTGGAGGCCGTAGCGGGAGAGGACGCGGGCGCGCCGCATGCCGAGTTCCTCGGCGACGGCGGCGATGGAGCCGCGGGCGGGCGGCACGGCCTGGGCGGCGGGGGAACCGACGGTGACATCGGCGTCCTCGGCGTCGCCGAGGCGGTCCATCTCCTCGGCGAGGGCGGAGTTCGGCGGCGGGGCGTCCTCGCCGGTCCAGCCGGGCTCCAGGCGGAGGTCGTCGGCCTCGGTGGGCAGGAGGTCGCCGGGGCCCATGTCACCGGGGCGCAGCCGCTCGCTCCAGGGGACCCACTCGGGGGCCAGGAGGGCGTCGGGGCCGGGCAGCAGGACGGTCTCGTCGAGGGTGACGACCTTGGCGCGGGAGGCGCGGGCGACGGTGACGGCCCAGCGCCAGCCGCGGTAGCCGGGGTCCAGGCAGGCGAAGTAGTGGGTGACGACGCGGTCCCCGTCGGCGGCGACCTCGACGTGGTCGCCGACCATGCCCGGCAGCGCCGCTTCCTCAGCGGCCGTACGGGCGAGTTCGACCGCCTCGGCGCACAGGCGGTCCGGGGTACGGCTTCGCATCGCAGCACTCACAAGAATCGATTCTCTCTTCCACGCCGTCTCACGAGTGCGCCAGCCGAACGGCCGGGTCGGCGGACGGAGCGGACCGGAGGACCGCGTCGACGTCCGCGCCCGAACGGCCTCGGGCGCACCTAGTCACTCCCATTCTGCGGGATGGAGACTCGGGGCGCGGCCAAGAACGACCACCGGTGGCGCGCTACGCACGCTACCCCGCCAGGACACCCGGGGGATACCCGGGCTTCGGCGAGCCCCCGGCCGGGCCGACGGGCGGGGCGCCGGGCGCGCCCCACGGATGGGGGGAAAGCACCACGCCCGGTGGCAGTTGGGGCAGTATGGCGTGGTGGGAGCCATCCGGTCAGCCGAAGGCGGCCCGCTCCGCCGTACGGCCCGGGGCGTCGGCCGCGTGTTGCGCAGCCCGTTCACGTGGGCGGGGCGGGGCGTCCGCAGGGCCACGCACGCGCACGGGGCGGGCGAGTCGGGGCTGGGCAAGCTGATCGAGCTGCACGCCGTGCACTCGGCGGGCGACATGCTGATCACCGTGGCGCTGGCGTCGACGGTGTTCTTCTCGGTGCCCACGGACCAGGCGCGTGGCCGGGTGGCGCTGTATCTGGCGGTCACGATGGCGCCGTTCACCCTCCTGGCCCCGGTGATCGGCCCGCTGCTGGACCGGCTGCCGCACGGCCGCCGGGCGGCGATGGCGGGCGCGATGATCACGCGGGCGGTGCTGGCGCTGACGATGTCGGGCGCGGTGGCGAGCGGCGGGCTGGAGCTCTATCCGGCGGCGCTGGGCGTGCTGGTGGCGTCGAAGGCGTACGGCGTGGTGCGGTCGGCGGTGGTGCCCCGGCTGCTGCCACCGCGCATCTCCTTGGTGAAGGCCAATTCCCGGGTGACGCTCGGCGGGCTGCTGGCCACGGGAGTGGCGGCCCCGCTCGGCGCGGGGCTGCACCAGCTGGGACCGGCGTGGCCGTTGTACGGGGCGTCGGTCGTGTTCGCCGGGGGCACGCTGCTGTCGTTCTCGCTGCCGCACAAGGTCGACTCGGCGAAGGGCGAGGCGAGGGCGCAGCTGGTCTCCGGCGAGCACCGCTCCCCGCTGCGGCCCGCGCTGGAGCGGCACCGGAGCACCGTGCGGCGGAAGACCGGATGGCAGGGGTGGCCGGGACGGCAGAAGAACGGCAAAGCGCCCCGGCCGGGCCTGCGCACCGTCGGCAGCTCGGTGCTGCACGCCCTCCAGGCCAACAGCGCCATGCGCGTGCTGTCGGGCTTCCTCACCTTCTTCCTGGCCTTCCTGCTGCGCGTACACCCGATCGGGGGGCTGAGCCCGGCGTTCTCCCTGGGCGTCGTGGGCGTCGCGGCGGGCGGGGGCAACGCCCTGGGCACGGCGATCGGCGCGCTGCTGCGCTCGCGCGGCCCGGAGAAGACGATCGCGCTGGTGCTGACGCTCTCCCTGGGGGCGACGGTGGCCGCGGCCGCCTTCTTCAGCGCCTTCTTCGTGGCGGTCGTGGCGGCCGTCGCGGGCATCTCGCAGGCGCTCGGCAAGCAGTCGCTGGACTCGCTGATCCAGCGGGACGTCCCGGAGGAGGTGCGCACCTCGGCGTTCGCCCGTTCCGAGACGCTGCTCCAGATGTCCTGGGTGGTGGGCGGGGCGATCGGCATCGTGCTGCCGCTCAACGGCACCCTGGGCATGGCGGTGGCCGCGGGGGTCCTGGCGCTGGGTGTCGTCACTGCCGTACGGGGCCTGCTGACGGCGGCCCGGCGCGGCTCGCCGCACCCGCGCGTGGCGTGAGTGGACGGGCCCGATAGCCTGCGCGCATGACCGATGCGTTTTTCCAGGGCAAGCGCCGACGTGCCGCTGCCGCTGTCGGCGCCGTCGCCTTCGGCCTCGTCGCCCTTTCCGCCTGCGACAAGCCGACGCCCCTGGCGACGGTGTCCGTCGGCTCCACCACGGTGACCACCGAGGCCGCCTGCTTCGACGAGAGCAAGACGCTCGACCAGTCGGGCCTCCAGAAGTGCCTGGCCGACAAGTCGGTCAAGAGCATCAAGGTGAAGCAGGGCGAGAAGATCCGGGTGGGCGTCGAGCCGAAGATCGCCGACGAGAGCTGGTTCGTGGTGGCCGGCAACCAGCCGCGCTCGAACCAGACGAAGCAGACGTACACCTCGCTCGAGGGCGACCAGCTCTTCTACAACCAGCAGATGGGCACCCTGGACAAGTCCACGGTCCTGTCGGTCGTCAGCAAGAACGGCGTGTGGAGCGTCAAGCTCGAGCTCGACAAGGACTGACGGCCCGGAGGCCCCGCTGATGCGCGTACTCGTCGTCACCGCCGTCGCCGCGGAGCGTGACGCGGTCACCCGCGGCGCGGCGGGGGCCACCGCCCCGGCCGGCGGCCCGGTGGAAACCGTGGAGCTCGCCGTGCCGGGCTTCGTGCTGCACCGCACCGCCACCGCGGCCGGCCCCCTCCCGCTGGTCGTCGACGCGCTGGCCGCCGGAGTCGGCCCCGCCGCCGCTGCCGCGGGCACCGCGACCGCGCTGACGGCCGCGGCGGTCTCCGGCGGCCCGTACGACCTGGTGGTCTCGGCGGGCATCGGCGGCGGGTTCACGGGCGCGACGGCGGGGGCCCCGGTGGGTTCCCTCGTCGTTTCCGACGCGATCGTCGCCGCGGACCTGGGCGCCGAGACGCCCGAGGGCTTCCTCCCGGTGACCGAGCTGGGCTTCGGGACCGTGGAGCACCGGCCGCCCGAGGCGCTCGTGCGGGCCGTGGCCGAGGCGACGGGCGCCCGGCGCGGTGAGGTGCTCACCGTGTCGACGGTGACGGGTTCCGCGGAGCGCGCCCGCGCGCTGGCGAAGCTGCGTCCCGGCGCGCTGATCGAGGCCATGGAGGGCTTCGGCGTGGCCGAGGCCGCCGCGGCGCACGGGGTGCCGGTGCTGGAGATCCGCGCGGTGTCCAACCCCGTCGGCCCGCGCGACCGCGCCGCATGGCGCATCGGTGATGCCCTGGCCGCCCTCGCGGGCGCGTTCGCGGCGCTGCCCGGGGCCCTCGCGACGGAGCCCCTCCCGCACGTCAACGATCTTCCGGAGGCCCGCCCCGCGCCAGCCCCCGCAGCACCGCCACCGCACGCGAGGAGGACCCCATGAGTGAACCGCTCAAGATCGCCTATTCGCCCTGCCCCAACGACACCTTCGTCTTCGACGCCTGGGCGCACGGCCGCGTCCCCGGCGCCCCGGCCCTCGACGTCACCTTCGCCGACATCGACATCACCAACGGCATGGCCGAGCGCGGCGAGTTCGACGTGCTGAAGGTGTCGTACGCGGAGCTGCCCTGGGTCCTGGAGGAGTACGCGCTGCTGCCGTGCGGCGGCGCCCTGGGCCGGGGCTGCGGCCCGCTGGTGCTGACCCGCGAGCCGGGCGAGGCCGCGGGGCTCGCCGGGAAGACGATCGCGGTGCCGAGCGAGCGCTCGACGGCCTATCTGCTGTTCCGGCTGTGGGCCGCGGCGGAGGTGCCGGGCGGGGTCGGCGAGGTCGTCGTCCTGCCGTTCCACGAGATCATGCCGGCCGTCAAGGAGGGCAAGGTCGACGCCGGACTGGTGATCCACGAGGCGCGGTTCACGTATCAGCGGTACGGGCTGCACTGCCTCGCCGACATGGGCCAGCACTGGGAGTCGACGACGGGGCTGCCGATCCCGCTCGGCGCGATCATCGCCAAGCGCTCGCTGGGCGCGGCCCGGCTGCGTGAACTGGCGCAGGCGGCACGGACGTCGGTGCGGATGGCCTGGGAGGACCCGGCGGCGTCCCGGCCGTATGTGCTGGCGCACGCCCAGGAGATGGACCCGGCGGTCGTCGACCAGCACATCGGGCTCTACGTCAACGAGTTCACCGCCGACCTCGGTGAGGACGGCTACGCCGCGGTGCGCGGGCTGCTGACCCGCGCCGCGGCCGAGGGGCTGGTGCCGCCCCTCGGCCCGGAGGCACTGGAGTTCGCCTGACGGTCGGCCCGGCAGGCTTTTCCCCGCACCTCCGTCGAGCGGGAGCGGTGGTCAGACGTCCAGCTGGTCGGCCACCGCCCGCAGCATTCCGGCGATCTTCGCGCCATGGGCCTTGTCGGGGTAACGGCCGCGCTCCAGCTGCTGGGTGACGTTCTCCAGGAGCGTGGTGAGGTCCTGCACGATCGACGCCAGCTCGTCGGGCTTGCGGCGCTGTGCGGCCGCGACCGACGGGGCGGGGTCGAGGAGCGTCACGGTGAGCGCCTGGTCGCCGCGCTGGCCGGCCACGACACCGAATTCCACCCGCTGTCCGGGCTTGAGGGCGTCCACCCCGTCCGGGAGCACCGAGGAGTGCACGAAGACGTCTCCGCCGTCGTCGCGGGAGAGAAAGCCGAAGCCCTTCTCACTGTTGAACCACTTGACCTTGCCGGTAGGCACGTCTGTCCTCGTCCTCGTATCTCGTCGGAATTACGGAAAACGTCTGCAATCAACGGAAAAACAGCTCTTGATAGCACTACAGCGGGTCGCAAGACCCGCTACCCCCAAGGCTAATGGTCCCGGGCCCGGTGACAAGACGTCCTTTTCCGTGCGGCGCCGGGGGCGAAAGGAGCCACCGCGCCGTCGGCTATGGATCTACCCTGGTCAGGTGAGTAGCGAAACTCCCCGGGACGGGGATCTGCTGGTACGCGTCGGCGCCATCGTCTTCCTCGTGGGCGCGGTGGCCACCCTGGCGACGGTCGCCCCCCTCTTCCTCGGCGCCCATCCGCTGCCGCCGGCAGCGTACTTCGTCTGCATGCTGATGGGGGTCGGATTCCTGATCGCCGCCGCCGGAGTGCTGCGTTCCGTCGCGGCGCAGCGCCGTCAGGCGCGGGCCTCGCTCGCGGCGGCGGTCCCGGACGGCGCGGCCGCCTCGCGGTAGCCGCGCAGCCAGCCGGGGAAGGCCGTGAGGTCGGCGAGGAGCACATCGGCCCCGGCGGCGCGCAGTTCGTCCTCGTCACAAGGGCCCGTCGCGACCGCTACGGACAGCGCACCCGCCGTACGCGCGCCGCGCACGTCCCCGGTGTGGTCGCCTACGTAGACCGTCGCACCGTGCGCGCGCAGCGCCGTGGCCTTGCCCTCCGCCCAGAGGTCGCCGACGAGCGCGTCGGGGGCGAGCCCGAGGTGGTCGAGGTGCAGCCGGGCGTTGCGCTCGTACTTCGCGGTGACGACGACCGACCGCCCGCCCAGCTCCCGGACGGCGGCGAGCGCCTCGCGCGCGCCCGGCATGACGGGTGACGCGGCGATCGCGAGCGTGGGATAGACCGCGCGGTAGTCCGCGGCGGCCTCGGCGACGCGGTCCGCGGGGAACCAGTTGGCGAGCTCCTGCTCCAGCGGCGGGCCCAGCCTGCTGCACACGAGGTCGACGTCGATGCGCGTGCCCGTGGTGGCGGCCAGCGACTCGTAGGCGGCGCGGATGCCCGGCGCGGAGTCGATCAGGGTCAGGTCGAGGTCGAAGCCGACCGTGAAGGAGGGCCGGTCCTGGTGCCGCTGGTGCGAGGTCATGCCCCACATTCTGCCGCGATGCCCGACCCGTACACTTAGCGTTGCCTAACTTCCCCAGGTACGAGCCACGAAGTGGAAGCGATGTCAGCCGCCGTCCCGATCAGCAGCCCAGGGTCCCCACGGGTCCGGCGCCGCGTCGGCTGGACGGCGGCCGCGGTCGTCGCCCTGCTGGCGGCGGTGCTGTTCAGCCTCGCCGTCGGAGCCCGCGCCACCGCGCCCTCCCAGGTCTTCGACGCGCTCTGGCACGGCACCCCCGGCAAGGCCACAGCCGTCGTGCGGGACATGCGGCTGCCCCGCACGGTCGTCGGGCTGATGGTGGGCGCGGCACTCGCCATTGCCGGAACGGTTCTTCAGGGCATCACCCGCAACCCCATCGCCGACCCCGGCATCCTCGGCATCAGCCACGGCGCCTCGCTGGGCGTGGTCCTCGCGATGACCTTCGCCGGGGTGCAGACGCTGTCCGGCTATGTGTGGTGGGCCTTCGCGGGCGCGGCACTCGCCTCCGTCGCCGTCTACGCCGTCGCCGCGCGCGGCCGCGGCGGCGCCACTCCCGTGAAGCTGGCGCTGGCCGGTGCCGCGATCAACGCGCTGCTGCTGTCCGTCGTGCACGGCGTCCTCACCACCCACGCCGCCGTCCTGGACCGCTTCCGCTTCTGGCAGGTCGGCTCGCTGCCCAGCCAGGACACCGGGATCGCGGGCCAGATCTGGCCGTTCCTGCTGGTCGGCGTGGTGCTGGTGCTGAGCGTGGCCCGCGGCCTGGACGCCCTCGCGCTCGGCGAGGACGTCGCCAAGGGGCTCGGCCAGAACGTCGCGGCCGTGCGGATCGTCGGCGGCGTCGGCGCCACGGTGCTCACCGGCGTGGGCGTCGCGGCGGCCGGCCCGATCGCCTTCGTCGGCCTCGCCGTCCCGCACATCGCCCGCGCGATCGTCGGCACCGACCACCGCTGGCTGCTGCCGATGGCCGCGCTCATCGGGCCCGTGATGCTGCTGGTCGCCGACACCGTCGGCCGGATCGTCTTCCCGCCGAGCGAGGTCCCCTCCGGGGTGATGACGGCGCTCATCGGGGTGCCCTTCCTGATCGCGCTCGTCCGCCGCAAGAAGGCGGTGGCCGCGTGACGTCCACGCTGTTCCGCCCCGCCGGCCACACCCTCGTACGCGCCGGACGCGCCTCCTTCCTCGTCCACCGGCGGGCCACCGGCGTCGCCCTCGCCCTGGCCGCGCTGCTGGCCGCCGCGTGCCTGGCGTACCTCTGCGCGGCGCAGTCCTTCGTGTCGCCGGCCGAGGCCCTGAAGGTCGTCCTCGGGCAGCCGTCGCCGGAGGAGCTCACCGTCGGCACCTTCCGGCTACCCCGGATGACCGTGGGCCTGCTCGTGGGCGCGGCCTTCGGCGTGGCCGGGGCGCTCATCCAGACCGTCTCCCGCAACCCCCTGGCCAGCCCCGACATCATCGGCGTCACCCAGGGCGCGAGCGCGCTGACCGTCGGCGCGCTCACCTTCGGCGTCACCTCGTACGCCTTCCTGCCCTACCTGTCCGTCATCGGCGGGCTGCTCGCGGCGGCCCTCGCCTACCTCTTCGCCTGGCGCGGCGGGCTGCACGCCACCCGCTTCGTGCTCATCGGCATCGGCTTCGCGGTCGCGCTGCGGTCGCTGACCAACCTCTTCATGACCAAGGGCGACTACCTCGTCGCCCAGCAGGCCAAGGTGTGGATGACCGGTTCGCTCGCCGACCGGGGCTGGGACGAGGCCGTGCCGGTGGCCTGGGCGCTGCTGCTGCTCGCGCCGTTCGTCTGCTGGGCGGCCCGCGCGCAGCGCACCGTCTCGATGGACGACGACACCGCGACCGCGCTCGGCGTCCGGCTGAACCGGGTCCGGCTCGGCCTCGCCGTCCTCGGCGTCGTGCTGGCCTCCATCGCCACCGGCGCCGCCGGGCCCGTCGACTTCGTCGCCCTGCTCGCCCCGCAGCTGGCCCGCCGCATGACGCGTACGGCCCAGATCCCCCTGCTCTGCTCGGCGCTGACCGGCGCCGTCATCGTGATCGTCGCGGATCTGCTCGGCCGCAGGCTCTTCGAGCCGAACCAGCTGCCCGTGGGCGTCCTGACCGCCGCCGTCGGCGCCCCCTATCTGATCTGGCTCATCATCAGGGGCCGCACCGGAGGAAAAGCGTGACCGAGACCAGCGTGACCGGGACCGGCGACCGCACGGCCCGGCTCACCGCCCGCGACCTGACCCTCGCCTACGAGGACCGCACCGTCGTCGACGGGCTCGACGTGGACGTCCCGGACGGCGCCGTCACCGTCATCGTCGGCCCCAACGCCTGCGGCAAGTCGACCCTGCTGCGCGCCCTCGGGCGCCTGCTCAAGCCGGCCCGCGGCGCCGTCCTCCTCGACGGCACCGAACTCTCCCGCATACCCACCCGCACCATCGCGCGGTCCCTCGGCCTGCTCCCGCAGACCCCCGTCGCCCCCGAGGCCATCACCGTCGCCGACCTCGTCTCCCGCGGCCGCCAGCCGCACCAGCGCTGGTGGCAGCAGTGGTCGGAGGACGACGAGCGCGCCGTCACCGAGGCACTGACCCGCACGGACACGGCCGCCCTCGCCGAGCGCTCCGTCGACGAACTCTCCGGCGGGCAGCGGCAGCGCGTGTGGATCGCGATGGCCCTCGCCCAGGAGACGGACCTGCTGCTCCTCGACGAACCCACCACATATCTCGACATATCCCACCAGGTGGAGGTCCTCGACCTCTGCCGCCGCCTCAACCACGAGCGCGGCCGCACCGTCGTCGCCGTCCTCCACGACCTCAACCAGGCGGCCCGCTACGCCGACCACCTGATCGCGATGCGGGCGGGCCGGATCGTGGCCCAGGGCCCGCCGTCGGACATCGTGACGGCCGAGCTCGTACGCGACGTCTTCGGCCTGGAGTCGGTCGTCGTCCCGGACCCGGTGACGGGCAGTCCGCTGGTGGTGGCGGGCCGGCCGTGGGAGTCGGAGCGGGCCGCCGGCTGACGGCTCAGCCGGGGCGGCGCGAGCGCCAGACGACGTACAGCGCCGAGGCGACGGCAGCCGCGCGCACGACCCAGGGCCAGGAGTCCGACAGCGCCGCGCCCAGGCCGCCCTCCGGGATGGAATCGCCCCAGCGGCCCTCCGTACGGCCCCACAGCCAGACCGCCCAGGCCCCGAGCGTCAGCCCCGGGACGCCCATGACCGCCCACTGCGACTCGTTGTGCGAGAGCTTGCGCGTGAAATAGGCCAGCGCCCATCCGGCGGCGAGCACGAACCAATTGCCCAGCACCGCGCCCACGAGCAGCACCAGCGCCACCAGGAGCAGCAGCACGCTCACGGGCTCCCCGTCCGGGCGGCGCAGCAGGCTGGGGCGGCGCCGGGTCTCCCCGGCCTCCTCGGCCATGGCCTCGTCGTCCGGCTCCGCCTCCACGGCCTCGGCCGGCACTCCGTCCACCGGCTCGCGGGGCGGCGGCTTCAGTATCTCGGGGATCTCGATGCCGCCGACGAACCCGTGCACCGCCTCCCCCTTGCCGAACGGCCCCGGGTCCACCCGCCACCAGTCCGGCACCTCACCGGCGGGGCCGAGCTCCTCCGCGGGCGCGAGGTGCGGCGGCGCCACGGCGGGCACGCCCCGGGCGGGCTCCTCCTCCCGGCGCTGCGCCGGAACCCTGCCGCTCTCGGCGGTCACGAACCCGTTCGCGTCCGCCACGGCCTCGTCCGGCGTGCCGAGCCCGGAGAGGATGCGCTGCACGGCGGCGGGAGTGTCCGCCCCCTCGGACGATCTGCGACGCTCGATCTCCGTACGCAGACGGGACACGAGCCGCATGCGGTCGGCGGAGGTCAGCGCGGTGCGTTGCGCGATGTCGCCGACTCGGCTCAGGTAGTCAAAAACCAGCTGATCGCTCTCGATCCCCACCGAATCCCCTAAGACCGCTCGTGCTCCGACGGTACCGGGTCCCTGCGGGGCGGGCGGTGTTGTTCGGGGTTCTGCCGGTTGTCGAGTGCGGGTTGTTGTCCGCCTGCGGCGGGCTCCCGATGTGCGGATGCGTCGGCTGACGCGCAGCGCCTGCGGCGCTAGTCCTCAAACGCCGGACGGGCTGGTTTTTCAGCCCGTTGGGGCACCTCTGGGGGCACCCCCGGACGGAGTCTAGGGGAGGTAGCTGGGGGAGTTTGAGGACAACGCGCGAAGCGTGTTGCGGGGGTCTGGGGGCTTGCCCCCAGTTTCGGGAAGGGGCGGGGTAGGGGAACAAAGCGCCGCAGGCACACGGACCCGCACCCAAAAGCGACCCGCACCCCAACGCAGACCGACAGCAAAGCGCAGCGGACCGGTACCGTAAGCAGAATGACCACCCCGCGCCGCCCCGCCGACAGAACCGGCGCCCCCCGCACCCTCGCGGAAGAGCTGCGCGGCAGGCCCGACAACGCCCTCGCGGCCCTCCTCGTCGCCCGGCCGGACCTGCTCAACCCCGTCCCCGGCGACCTCACGCAGCTGGCCACCCGCGCCGGGACCCGCGCCTCCGTCGTCCGCGCGCTGGAGCGGCTGGACCGGTTCGCCCTACAGGTCGCGGAGGCGCTCGCGGTCGCCCCGGACCCCTGTCCGTACGCCACGCTGGACGCGCTGATGAGCGGGGACGAGGCCGCGGACCCCCGCGTCTCCCGCGAACTGCCGCGCGCCCTGGGGACGCTGCGCGACCAGGCCCTGGTCTGGGGCGGCGAGGACCGGCTGCGCCTGGTGCGCACGGCACGCGAGTTGCTCGCGCCGAGCGCCGCGCACCCCTCCCCCACCGGCCTCGGCCCGTCCGTCGCGGAGGCCACGGCGGGCATGTCCCCGGGGCGGGTCCAGCAGATCATCGCGGCGGCCGGGCTGCCCGCGACACACGATCCGGTGACGGCCGTCGACGCGCTGACGGAACTGTTCGAGGACCGTACGCGCATGGCCGCCCTGCTCGCCCAGGCGCCCGCCGACTCGGCGGCCGTCCTCGGCAAGCTGCTGTGGGGCCCGCCGTACGGCACGGTCACCGCCGACCCCGCCCCGCACCTGCGCTGGCTGCTCGACCGCGGCCTGCTGCTGTCCGCCGGGCCGGGCAATGTGGTGCTGCCCCGCGAAGTCGCCCTGCACCTGCGCGCCGGGCGCGCGCACCGCTCGCCCGAACCGGTGGCTCCGGAGCTCGCCCCCGTGACCGAGCACGCGGAGCGGACGGTGGACGCGACGGCGGCCGGCCAGGCGTTCACCGCCCTGGCCACCGTCGAGGAGCTGCTCAAGGAGTGGGAGACCGGCGGCCCGCTGGTGCTGCGCGCGGGCGGCCTCAGCGTCCGCGACCTCAAGCGCACGGCCGCCGTCCTCGACACCACGGAGCAGGCGGCCGCCTTCTGGGTCGAGCTGGCGTACGCGGCCGGACTGCTCGCCTCCGACGGCGAGGTCGACGAGCGGTACGCCCCGACGCCCGCCTACGACGAGTGGCTCAAGCTGCCCGCCGAACAGCGCTGGGCGCGGCTGGCCACCGCCTGGCTCGCCGCCACCCGCGCGGCCGGGCTCGTCGGCGGCCGGGACGCCAAGGCCCGTACGCTCGCCGCGCTCGGCCCCGACCTCGACCGCGGCCCGGCCCCCGAGGTCCGCCACCGCGTCCTCGCGCTCCTCGCCACCCTGCCGCCGGGCGCCTCCGTCTCCCCGGACACCCTCCTGGCCCGGCTGCACTGGGAGCGCCCGCCGCGCGTCACCACCGGCGCCGAGGAGGACCTCCGCACCCGCCTCGCCCGCTGGTCCCTGACCGAGGCCGAACTGCTCGGCGTCGTCAACCGCGGCGCCCTCTCCGCCCACGGCCGTGCCCTGCTCCCGCCCGTCGACGAGGCCCACGCCGTATGGCGGCCGCCGACCGATCCGGAGCTGGGCGCCGCGGGCGTACGGGCCGCCGCGCTCCTCGCCCCGCTGCTGCCCGAGCCGCTCGACCACATCCTGCTCCAGGCCGACCTCACGGCCGTCGCCCCCGGCCCGCTCGTCCGGCCGCTGGCCCAGACGCTGGGCATGCTCGCCGACATCGAGTCCAAGGGCGGGGCCACGGTCTACCGCTTCACCCCCGCCTCCGTGCGGCGGGCCCTGGACGCCGGGCGGACCGCCGACGACCTGAAGGCGTTCCTCACCGCGCACTCGCGCACGCCCGTGCCGCAGCCCCTCGCCTATCTCGTCGACGACGTCGCCCGCCGCCACGGCCATCTGCGGGTGGGCGCCGCCTCGTCCTACCTCCGCTGCGACGACGAGGCCGTCCTCGCCGAGATCCTCGCCGACCGCCGCTCCGCGCACCTGCGGCTGCGCCGCCTCGCCCCGACGGTGCTGGCCGCGCAGGCGGCACCGGACGCGCTCCTCGCGGGCCTGCGCGACATGGGGTACGCGCCCGCCGCCGAGTCCGCCGAGGGCGACGTGCTGATCGCCCGCGCCGACGCCCACCGCACCCCTCCCCGCACGGCCCCGGCCCCCGTCCCCGAGGGCCCGCCCGCCCCCGACGCGACGCTCCTGGGCGCGGCGGTACGGGCCATCCGCGCGGGCGACATGGCCGCCACGGCCGAACGCAAACCCGCCCCCGACACGGCCCCCGGCCACCTCCCCCGCACGACCTCCGCGGACACCCTCGCCGCGGTCCAGGCCGCGGTCCTCACGGGCACGCCGGTCTGGATCGGCTACGTCAACGCGGAGGGCTCGGCGAGCCAGCGTGTCATCGCGCCGGTACGGGTGGAGGGCGGCTTCGTGACGGCTTACGACCACACGGCGGACGAGATCCGCACGTATCCCTTGCACCGGATCACTGGCGTGGCGGAACTGGCGGACGATCCGGCGTAGCGCCGACTGCGTCTGATGGGCCCCGCGGGGTACGGGCCGGTTGGCGCCTGCGGCGGGCTTCTTCCCCTACCCCGCCCCTTCCCGGCTGCGTCTGGGGGCGCTGCCCCAGCCCCCTGCCCGCGGGCGGGTCGGCGCCTGGGGCGGGCATTTTCCCCTACCCCGCCCCTTCCCGGCTGCATCCAATCTGCGGCTCCGCCGCGTGGGGGGCGCTGCCCCAGACGCCCGAGTGCCGGCCGGTGGGCGCCTGCGGCGGGCATTTTCCCCTACCCCGCCCCTTCCCGGCTGCATCTAATTTGCGGCTCCGCCGCGTGGGGGGCGCTGCCCCAGACGCCTGGCCGCAGGCCGGTTGGCGCCTGCGGCGCTTCCTTCCCCTACCCCGCCCCTTCCCGAAACTGGGGCTCCGCCCCAGACCCCGAACCTGCGGGCCCGTTGGCCGCCTGCGGCGGGAGCGGCCTGCGGCCGCGTCCTCAAACTCCCCCAGCTACCTCCCCCAGAGGTGCCCCCAACGGGCTGAAAACAAAAGCATGGCGTGCCCCGAAGCCTGATGCTGCCCTCCGGCGGGAGGGGGTGGGGTCGGAGGGTGGGGTTCTGGAACGCGGTGCGACTTCACAGCACCCAACACGCCTCACAGCAACCGCACCGCGTTCCAGGTCCTCAGCCCGGAGGCCCCACCCCCGGCACCCACCACACACCCAAGCCCGGCCGGCGATTGAGGCCACGCCCGAAGGGCGTCCCGCCGCAGGCGCACACAACCCGCACCCAACAAACGACCGCAACCCACCCCACCGCTATACCCTGGACGTTTGGCCGGAAGAAATGGGTGAAGCGTTGAACGGACCCCTGATCGTCCAGAGTGACAAGACGTTGCTGCTGGAAGTGGACCACGACCAGGCGGACGCGTGTCGTCGGGCGATCGCCCCGTTCGCGGAGCTGGAGCGCGCGCCGGAGCACATCCATACGTATCGGGTCACGCCGCTCGGGCTGTGGAACGCGCGGGCCGCCGGGCACGACGCCGAGCAGGTCGTCGACGCCCTGGTGGCCTACTCCCGGTATCCCGTGCCGCACGCCCTGCTCGTCGACATCGCCGAGACGATGGCCCGCTACGGGCGGCTCAAGCTGGTGAAGCACCCCACGCACGGTCTGGTCCTGGAGTGCACGGACCGGCCGGTGCTGGAGGAGATCCTGCGGTCGAAGAAGATCCAGCCGCTGGTGGGGGCGCGGATCGACCCGGACACGGTGGCCGTGCACCCCTCCGAGCGCGGTCAGGTCAAACAGACGCTGCTGAAGCTCGGCTGGCCCGCCGAGGACCTCGCGGGTTACGTCGACGGCGAGGCGCACCCCATCGAGCTGCGCGAGGACGGCTGGGCCCTGCGGCCGTACCAGAAGCAGGCCGTGGAGGGCTTCTGGCACGGCGGGTCCGGTGTGGTCGTGCTGCCCTGCGGCGCCGGCAAGACGCTCGTGGGCGCGGGCGCGATGGCGCAGGCGAAGGCCACGACGCTGATCCTGGTCACCAACACGGTCTCCGCGCGGCAGTGGAAGCACGAGCTGGTCAAGCGGACGACGCTGACCGAGGACGAGATCGGCGAGTACAGCGGCACGAAGAAGGAGATCCGGCCGGTCACCATCGCCACGTACCAGGTCCTGACGACGAAGCGGAAGGGCATCTACCCGCACCTGGAGCTCTTCGACTCCCGGGACTGGGGTCTGGTGGTCTACGACGAGGTGCACCTGCTGCCCGCGCCGGTCTTCAAGTTCACCGCCGACCTCCAGGCGCGCCGCCGCCTCGGCCTGACCGCCACGCTCGTGCGCGAGGACGGCCGCGAGTCGGACGTCTTCTCGCTCATCGGCCCGAAGCGCTTCGACGCCCCCTGGAAGGAGATCGAGGCGCAGGGCTACATCGCGCCCGCCGACTGTGTCGAGGTCCGCGTCAATCTGACGGACAGCGAGCGGCTGGCGTACGCGACGGCCGAGACGGAGGAGAAGTACCGCTACTGCGCGACCACGGCCACCAAGCGGAAGGTCACGGAGGCGCTGGTCGCCAAGCACCAGGGTGAGCAGACGCTGGTCATCGGCCAGTACATCGACCAGCTCGACGAGTTGGGCGAGCACCTGGGCGCGCCGGTCATCAAGGGCGAGACGACGAACGCCCAGCGCGAGAAGCTCTTCGACGCGTTCCGCCAGGGCGAGCTGAGCGTCCTGGTGGTCTCGAAGGTCGCCAACTTCTCCATCGACCTGCCGGAGGCGACGGTCGCCATCCAGGTGTCGGGCACCTTCGGCTCCCGCCAGGAGGAGGCGCAGCGCCTGGGCCGGGTCCTGCGACCGAAGGCGGACGGCCACGAGGCGCGGTTCTATTCGGTGGTGGCGCGTGACACGGTCGACCAGGACTTCGCGGCCCACCGCCAGCGCTTCCTGGCGGAGCAGGGCTACGCGTACCGCATCGTGGACGCGGATTCCCTGCTCGCGGGCGAGGAGGCGTAAGGGGTCGGCGGAGGAACGGGGCGGCGGAACCCAGGTCGTGTCTGGGGGCGTGTCCTCAAACGCCGGACTGGCTGGTTCTGGCTGATGTGGGTGCTCAATCCAGCCCGTCCGGCGTTTGAGGACACGCCCGAAGGGCGTTCCCGCCGAAGGCGGCAGACGGCCCGCAGACTGGCCACGAGCCGAGGCACCCGCGTTCAACCGCGCCGCGCGTCCTCGTACTGCCCGAGGAGGACGACGCTGACGGCCGCGCCGGTGAAGGCCTTGATCGCGCGCAGGGCGGCGGCGAAGGAGAAGGGCGTGGTGTCCGGGGTGACGGATGCGGTGGTCATGTCGTCCATGATGGTTTCCGGCCGCCGACGCCACATCGCCCTGCTGGTGTAAACCCCGTGGCGCTGCCGTACGACCCAAGACTCATGCCGCCCCCTACGGAAGTGTGAGGGCGACCCTGAGAAGGGCCAGGGGCGCGTCGAAAAACCATTCGCACGCCTCCTCCGTGCTGGCTACAATCGCCCGTCCTGCCGCCTCCCGCACGCATCCGGGAGCGGCCCCGTCCGGTCGGAAACCGGCGGGTCCCGCTCGTCCACAGCACTCTCCCGGAGGCCATGCCGTGCCCGCGCAGCAAGTGACCGAAGCCGACGCCCCTCTCGAACGCGAGCGCGCCCACCTCTCCTCCTCCCGGGCGGCCCTGCGCGCGATGCGCGCGGACGTCGAGTCCCTGGACATCAAGGACGTGACCGCGAACTGGGTCAACGCGGCTGTCCTGCAACGCCAGATCGACGACCGCATCACCGCGCTCGCCGACCTCGCGCACACCCCGCTCTTCTTCGGCCGCCTCGACTATCTGCACGCGCCCGGGGCTGAACAGGCGGAGGGCGCGGACGGCGAGCGGTTCTACATCGGGCGCCGGCACGTCCACGACGCGGACGGCGACCCGATGGTGATCGACTGGCGCGCGCCCGTCTCGCAGCCGTTCTACCGGGCGTCGAAGAAGGACCCGATGGACGTCGGCACGCGGCGCCGGTTCGGCTACACCGGCGGCGAGTTGACGGCGTACGAGGACGAGGACCTCACCGACACGGCGGGCGCCGAGCGGACGAGCCGGCTGCTCCAGACGGAGATCGAGCGGCCGCGCGTCGGCCCGATGCGGGACATCGTCGCGACGATCCAGCCGGAGCAGGACGAGATCGTCCGCGCGGACATCGGCGGCACCGTGTGCGTGCAGGGTGCCCCGGGCACCGGCAAGACCGCCGTCGGCCTGCACCGTGTGGCCTATCTGCTCTACGCCCACCGCGAGCGCCTCGCGCGCACCGGCACGCTCGTCGTCGGCCCGAACCGGTCCTTCCTGCACTACATCGAGCAAGTCCTGCCCGCGCTGGGTGAGTTGAACGTCGGGCAGGCCACCGTCGACGACCTCGTCGCCCACGTCGAGGTCCGCGGCGCGGACACCGCCGCCGCGGCCTGCGTCAAGGGCGACGCCCGCATGGCCGAGGTGCTGCGGCGGGCTGTGCGGTCCGGGGTGACGATGCCCACCGAGCCGCTGGTCGTCGTGCGTGGTTCGCGCCGGTGGCGGGTCCCGGCGTACGAGATCGAGGAGATCGTCCGCGAGCTACTGGCCCGCGACATCCGTTACGGAGCGGCGCGCGACGCCCTGCCGCAGCGCATCGCCCACGCCGTGCTCGTCCGCATGGAGGCCGCGGGCGAGGCACCGGACGACCGCGTGCAGGACGCGGTGGCCCGCAACGCGGCGGTGAAGGCGCTGGTCAAGACGGTCTGGCCGCTGGTGGACCCGGCCAAGCTGGTGCTCCGGCTGCTCACCGACGCGGAGTTCCTGGCCGAGCACGCGGAGGGCCTCCTCACGCCGGAGGAGCAGGCGGAGATCCTCATGGCCAAGCCCGCCCGGAGCGTGAAGTCGGCCAAGTGGTCGGCCGCGGACGCGGTGTTGATCGACGAGGCCGCCGACCTCGTGGCCCGCACGCCGTCGCTCGGGCACGTGGTCCTGGACGAGGCGCAGGACCTCTCCCCCATGCAGTACCGCGCGGTGGGCCGCCGCTGCACGACGGGCTCGGCGACGATCCTCGGCGACCTGGCCCAGGGCACGACCCCGTGGGCGACCCGCAGTTGGGCGGAGGCCCTCACCCACCTGGGCAAGCCGGACGCCACCGTGGAGGAGCTCACGCAGGGCTTCCGCGTCCCCCGCGAGGTCATCGCGTACGCGTCCCGCCTCCTGCCCGCGATCGCGCCGGAGCTCAACGAGGCGACATCCGTACGAGAAGCGGCGGGCGACTTCTCCGTACGCTCCGTCACCGCAGACGAACTCGACACGACGGTGGTAAAAGCCTGCCACGAGGCCCTGAAGCACGAAGGCTCGACCGGCCTGATCGCAGCGGACGCACGCATCCCCACCCTGGCCGCGGCACTGGAGAAAGCCGGCCTCCCCTACCTGGCCCCGGGCGAGGAAACAAGCGCCGAGGCCCGCCTGACCCTGGTCCCGGCAACACTCGCGAAGGGCCTGGAGTACGACTACGTGGTCCTGGACGAACCGGAACGCGTGGTCGCGGGAGAACCGGACGAACGAACGGGCCTGCGCCGCCTCTACGTGGCACTGACCCGAGCGGTATCAGGCCTGACGGTCATTCACGCACAGCCGCTACCGGCCGAATTGGGCTGAGGACACACTCCGGCGGGAGGGGGTGGGGTCGGAGGGTGAGGTTCTGGAACGCGGTGCGTCTTTACAGCACTCAATACGTAGAACGGTGCCCGCACCGCGTTCCAGGTCCTCAGCCCGGAGGCCCCACCCCCGGCACCCCCACAAACCAGCCCGGCCGGCGCTTGAGGCCACCTACATCAAGCACAGCACACCCGCAGACAAAAACCGGTCACCCCCCAAGCGCCTCCCGCCACACCGAAACCGCCGAAGCGGAAACCGGCGCACCCCACCCGCCAGGCCGAGCCGCCCCGCCGATATGGAACCCGGAAACGCCGGCCCCCAGAAGCACCGGCACATGCTTCAACTGAAGCCCCCCGCCCACCAGGATGCGAGGTTCGTACCCCGGCTCGTCCCCCCGCGCCGCCTCGGCGAGCAGCGTGGCGATGCCGTCGTCGACGCCGGAGGCGGCCCCGGCGGTGAGGTAGGTGTCGAGCCCGGGGAAGTCGGCGAGCTGCTTGCGCAGGGCGTCCCGGTCGGCGGCCCGGTCGATGGCACGGTGGAAGGTCCACCGGGCCCGCGGCCCGATCGCGTCGGCGAGGGCGGCGACGGCGGTGAGGTCGGCCCGGCCGTCGTCGGTGAGAAAGCCGAGGACGAACTCGTCGGCACCCTCGGCGGCCAGCGCCCGGGCAGAGTCGCAGAGGGCGGAGAGCTCGGCGGCGCTCCCGGCGGAGAAGCCGTCGGCGGCGCGGAGCATGACGCGCACGGGGAGGGAGACGGCCGCGCGGACGGCGGCGAAGGTCGCGAGGGAGGGGGTGAGCCCGTCGGCGGCCATGTCGGTGACCAGTTCGAGGCGGTCCGCCCCTCCGGCCTGGGCCGCCACCGCGTCCTCGGGGGTGAGCGCGATGACCTCGAGAATTGGTCTAGACATGTAGCACAGAGTGCCACACCGGCGCCCGGCGTCAAAAGCGGTACTCCACAATTGGCCTATGGCAGACACGCCCGAGCACCCGTCCGGCCCCGCGCTGCGCGCCCGCTGGCGGGACACCGTCGTGCGGGCCCGCGGCGGCGCCACCGCCCCGGACCCCGCCCCCTACGCGGAGGACCTGCTGCGCCGCTGGTCGGAGCCGCAGCGCCGGTACCACACGGTCGATCACCTGGCGGCGGTCCTCGACCGGGTCGACGAGCTGGCGGCGTACGCGGAGGACGTCGACACGGTGCGCTTCGCGGCGTGGTTCCACGACGCCGTCTACCGCCCGGACCGCTCGGAGAACGAGGAGCGCAGCGCGCACCTCGCGGAGCGCGCCCTGCCGGAGCTGGGCCTGGACGCGGACCGGACGGCGGAGGCCGCCCGGCTCGTACGGCTGACGGTGACGCACGACCCGGCCGAGGGCGACCGCAACGGCGAGGTGCTGTGCGACGCGGACCTGGCGGTGCTGGCGGGGGCGCCGCAGGAGTACGCGGCGTACGCCGCGGCGGTCCGGGAGGAGTACGCCTTCGTGCCCGACGCGGCGTTCCGCGAGGGCCGGGCGGGGGTGCTGCGGCACCTGCTGGGGCTGCCGTGCCTCTTCCGCACGCGGCTGGGGCACGACCGCTGGGAGCCGACGGCCCGCCGCAACCTGCGCACGGAGCTGGAACTGCTGACGGCGTAAGGGTGCGGGTCCGTTGCGCCTACGGCGGGAGCGCCCTTCGGGCGCGTCCTCAAACTCCCCCAGCCACCTCCCCCAGACTCCGTCCGGGGGTGCCCCCAGAGGTGCCCCCAACGGGCTGAAATTGCGCACCCACATCAGCCAAATCCAGCCCGTCCGGCGCTTGAGGACAACGCGCGAAGCGTATTGCGGGGTCTGGGGCGCAGCCCCAGTTTCGGGACGGGGCGGGGTAGGGGAACAAAGCCCGCCGCAGGCGCAAGCAACCGCCCCGGCCACCGCCTAAAGCAAACCCCCCGCCGGCGGCGAATGCTTAGGCCGGCGCAGCCCCGAAGCCACCAGCAGCCCCACCAGCTCCTTGCTGCCCACCTCCCGCGCGCCCATCTGCACGGCCCGGCCGTACGACGTCGACGGGATGTCGTAGTGATCACGGTCGAACGCCCGCGCGGGGGCGCCGAGCCGCGCCGCGAACTCGTGCAGCTCGTCGAACGACACGTCGCTGACCAGGTGGGACCACATGCGTCCGTGACCGGGCCAGGTCGGCGGGTCGATGTAGAGGGTCACCGCAGTGCCGCCCCCAGCGACCCCACGCGCGCCACCAGCACCGTCTGCTTGGCGCAGGCCCAGTGCGGGTCGGGGCCGAGCTCGGGCTCGACCTCCAGGGCGTGCGGGTCGCCGGCGTCCGTGCAGACCGGGCACAGGGGCCACCGGCCGTGCCGCTCCAGCAGGGCGTCCTGGACGTCCTGGGCGACGAGCCCCACGACGTACGCCACGCCCTCCGGCCACTGCTCGACCCACCACCGGCGGTGGACCACCGCGTCCTCGACGAGGGAGACGACGTCGGCCTCCGCCACGTCACCGGCCATGAGGTCGGCGAGGACGAGGGCGCGCGCCGTGTGCAGTGCCTGTTCGAGCTCCATATGGTCCATTGTCCGGGACGGGGAGGGTTGACGGTTCACCGGTCCGAAAATACCTTTCATGAGGTGAGCAGCAAACTGAAAGAAACTTTCACCGCCGTCCCGGCACCCGCCGCCACACCACCGGCCCCCGGCGCGCTGGCCGCCAAGGTCCGCACGCTGGCGCCGTCGATGACACGCTCCATGCAGCGCGTCGCCGAGGCCCTGGCGGGCGACCCGGCGGGCTCGGCGGCGCTCACGGTCACCGGCCTCGCGGAGCGCACCGGCACCAGCGAGGCCACCGTCGTCCGCACCGCGCGCATCCTGGGCTACCCCGGCTACCGCGACCTGCGCCTGGCCCTCGCCGCGCTCGCGGCCGAGCAGGCGGCGGGCCGGGCCCCGGCGGTCACGGCCGACATCGCGGTGGACGACCCGCTGGCCGAGGTGGTCGCCAAGCTCGCCCACGAGGAGGCGCAGTGCCTGGCCGACACCGCCGCCGGGCTGGACACCGCGCAGCTGGAGCCGGCGGTCGGCGCGCTGGCCACCGCCCGGCGCATCGACGTCTACGGCATCGGCGCCTCCAACCTCGTCGGCCAGGACCTGGTGCAGAAGCTGCTGCGCATCGGCCTGATCGCGCACGCGCCCGCCGACCCCCACCTGGCCGTCACCAACGCCGTGCAGCTGCGGGCCGGTGACGTCGCCATCGCCATCACCCATTCGGGCCGGACCACCGATGTGATCGAGCCGCTGCGGGTCGCCTTCGAGCACGGCGCGACGACGATCGCGATCACCGGCCGCCCGGACGGGGAGATCGCGCAGTACGCCGACCACGTCCTCACCACCTCCACCGCGCGGGAGAGCGAGCTGCGCCCGGCCGCGATGTCGAGCCGCACCAGCCAACTGCTCGTGGTGGACTGCCTGTTCATCGGCGTCGCCCAGCGGACGTACGAGCGGGCGGCACCCGCCCTGTCCGCCTCCTACGAAGCCCTCGCCCACCGCCACGACCCCCGCCGCTGAGCCCCCGTTCCGGCACACGGAAAGGCGCCGCACCCATGGAATCGCCCGCACACGCGGCGCTCCGCGCCGAACTCGCCGCGCTCACCACCGAGGCGTTCCGCCCCGAGCTCGCGGACATCGACCGGCTGCCCACGCTCGACATCGCGAAGATCATGAACGGTGAGGACGCCACCGTCGCCACCGCCGTCGCGGCCCGGCTCCCCGGCATAGCGGCCGCCATCGACGCGATCGCGGCCCGGATGGCCGGTGGCGGGCGGCTCGTCTACGCGGGCGCGGGCACGGCCGGCCGGCTCGGGGTGCTGGACGCCAGCGAGTGCCCGCCGACCTTCAACACCGACCCCGCGCAGGTCGTCGGCCTGATCGCGGGCGGCACGCCCGCGCTGGTCACCGCGGTGGAAGGGGCCGAGGACAGCCGGGAGCTGGCCGCCGGGGACCTGACGGCGATCGGGATCGGCCCGGCCGACACGGTCGTGGGCGTCTCCGCGTCCGGCCGCACCCCCTACGCGCTGGGCGCCGTCGAGCACGCCCGCGCGGCGGGCGCGCTCACGGTCGGGCTGTCCTGCAACGCCGGCTCGCCGCTCGGCGCGGCCGCCGAGCACGCCATCGAGGTCGTCGTGGGGCCCGAACTCCTCACCGGATCGACCCGGTTGAAGGCGGGCACCGCGCAGAAGCTCGTCCTCAACATGCTCTCGACCATCACCATGATCCGGCTCGGCAAGACCTACGGAAACCTCATGGTCGACGTGCGCGCCTCCAACGACAAGCTGCGCGCCCGCTCCCGGCACATCGTCGCCCTGGCCACCGGCGCGTCCGACGCGGAGACGGAGGCGGCGCTGGCGGAGACCGGCGGCGAGGTGAAGAACGCGATCCTCGTCGTGCTCGGCGGGGTCGACGGCCCCACGGCGGCGCGCCTGCTCCAGGAGTCGGCCGGGCACCTGCGCGCGGCCCTGCGTGCGGTCGCCGGGGGCTGACCGGCGGGAGAGAATCCCGTTACGAGCGTCCCCGGAGCAAGGGACTTCACCCATGGCCCCAGCCGACAGCCCCGCCGCCATCGCCGCCGCGCTGCTCCCGCTCCTGGGCGGCGCCGGGAACATCGCCTCCGTCGAGAACTGCATGACCCGGCTGCGGCTGGAGCTCCACGACCCCGCCCTCGTCCGGGGCGAGGCGCTGCGGGCGCTGCCGGCCGTGCTCGGCGTGGTCGAGGACGGGCGGGTCCGCCAGGTCGTGCTGGGCCCGGGAGCCGTCGCCCGGGTGGCGCCCGAGCTGGCGCGGCTCTGCGCGGCCGCGCCGGTCACCGCCGAGGCCCTCGCCCAGCGGGGCGCGGCGATCCGCGCCGAGCGCGCCGAGCGCAACGCCACCCCCGGCAAGCTCTTCCTGCGCCGGATCGCGGCCGTCTTCGTGCCGCTGATCCCGGCGCTGATCGGCTGCGGCATCGTCGCCGGGCTCGGCGGGCTGCTGGCCAATCTGCACCGGCTGCCCGGCCTCTCGCCCGCGCTGACCGCGGTGGCCTCGGGCTTCATGTCGCTGATCGCGGTGTTCGTCGGCTACAACACGGCGAAGGAGTTCGGCGGCACCCCGGTGCTGGGCGGCGCGGTCGCGGCGATCACGGTCTACGGGGGCGTCGGCCGGGTCAGCGCCTTCGGGGAGCGGCTGGAGCCGGGCCAGGGCGGGGTGCTCGGCGCGCTGGCCGCGGCGCTGCTGGCGACCCGCGTCGAGAAGTGGTGCCGCAGGCGGGTGCCGCAGGCCCTGGACGTCCTCGTCACCCCGACGCTGACGGTGCTGGTGACGGGCCTGGTCACGCTGTACGGGCTGATGTACGCGGCCGGGAAGGTCGCCGCGGGCATCGGGCGGTGGGCCGACTGGCTGCTGGCCCACGGCGGCGCGGGCGCGGGCTTCGTCCTGGGCGGGCTGTTCCTGCCGCTGGTGATGCTGGGCCTGCACCAGGCGCTGATCCCCATCCACACGACACTGATCCAGCAGGAGGGCTATTCGGTCCTGCTGCCGATCCTGGCGATGGCGGGCGCGGGCCAGGTGGGGGCGGCCCTCGCGGTCTACGTCCGGCTCCGGCGCAATCTGTCGGTGCGCGGCACGATCCGCTCCGCGCTCCCGGCGGGCCTGCTGGGCATCGGGGAGCCGCTGATCTACGGCGTCTCGCTGCCGCTGGGGCGGCCGTTCGTCACGGCGTGCGTGGGCGGCGCGTTCGGCGGCGGCTTCGTGGGCCTGCTGAACCAGCTGGGCGTCAAGGTCGGCGCCACGGCCATCGGCCCGTCCGGCCTGGCCCTCTTCCCCCTGCTGAAGGGCAACCACGGCCTCGGGAGGACGGCGGCGGTCTACGCGCTGGGGCTGCTGGTGGGGTACGTGACGGGCTTCGCGGCGACGTACTTCTTCGGCTTCGGCCGGGAGTCGCTCAGGGAGCTGAACGCGCCGAGGGCGGCACCCCGGTGATGGGGTACCGCCCTCGGAAGACTCGAGCTGCTCCCGATCACCGGACGGAGTCCGGTGCAGCGTCCCGAAGCGTGTGAGGCCGGCTACGGCCGAACACTGCGAGGGGCGCGTCGGGAGGATTCAGCTCAGAAGTCCATGTCACCGCCCGGCATGCCGCCCGGAGCGGCCGCGGCGGCCTTCTCCGGCTTGTCGGCGATGACGGCCTCGGTGGTCAGGAACAGCGCGGCGATGGACGCGGCGTTCTGCAGGGCGGAGCGCGTGACCTTCGCCGGGTCGATGATGCCCTCGGCGATCATGTCGACGTACTCGCCGGTCGCGGCGTTCAGGCCGTGGCCGACCGTGAGGTTGCGGACCTTCTCCACGACGACGCCACCCTCGAGACCACCGTTGACGGCGATCTGCTTGAGCGGGGCCTCCAGGGCCAGGCGCACGGCGTTGGCGCCGGTGGCCTCGTCACCCTCGAGCTCGAGCTTCTCGAAGACCGCGGAGGCCTGGAGCAGGGCCACGCCACCACCGGCGACGATGCCCTCCTCGACGGCCGCCTTCGCGTTGCGCACGGCGTCCTCGATGCGGTGCTTGCGCTCCTTGAGCTCGACCTCGGTCGCGGCACCGGCCTTGATGACGGCCACGCCGCCGGCCAGCTTCGCGAGGCGCTCCTGGAGCTTCTCGCGGTCGTAGTCCGAGTCGCTGTTCTCGATCTCGGCGCGGATCTGGTTGACGCGGCCCTGGACCTGGTCGCTGTCACCGGCACCGTCGACGATGGTCGTCTCGTCCTTGGTGATGACGACCTTGCGGGCGCGGCCGAGCAGGTCGAGACCGGCGTTCTCCAGCTTGAGGCCGACCTCCTCGGAGATGACGGTGCCACCGGTGAGGATGGCGATGTCGCCGAGCATGGCCTTGCGGCGGTCACCGAAGCCCGGGGCCTTGACGGCGACGGACTTGAAGGTGCCACGGATCTTGTTGACGACCAGGGTCGACAGGGCCTCGCCCTCGACGTCCTCGGCGATGATCAGCAGCGGCTTGCCGGACTGCATGACCTTCTCGAGGAGCGGCAGCAGGTCCTTGACCGAGCCGATCTTCGAGTTGACGATCAGGATGTACGGGTCGTCCAGGGACGCCTCCATACGCTCCATGTCGGTGGCGAAGTACGCCGAGATGTAGCCCTTGTCGAAGCGCATACCCTCGGTGAGCTCCAGCTCCAGACCGAAGGTCTGGGACTCCTCGACGGTGATGACGCCTTCCTTGCCGACCTTGTCCATCGCCTCGGCGATGAGCTCGCCGATCTGGGTGTCGGCGGCGGAGATGGAGGCGGTGGAGGCGATCTGCTCCTTGGTCTCCACGTCCTTGGCCTGCTCGAGCAGCGCACCGGAGACGGCCTCGACGGCCTTCTCGATGCCGCGCTTGAGGGCCATCGGGTTGGCGCCGGCGGCGACGTTGCGCAGGCCCTCGCGGACCAGCGCCTGGGCCAGGACGGTCGCGGTCGTCGTGCCGTCACCGGCAACGTCGTCCGTCTTCTTCGCGACCTCCTTGACCAGCTCGGCGCCGATCTTCTCGTACGGGTCCTCGAGCTCGATCTCCTTGGCGATGGAAACACCATCGTTGGTGATCGTGGGGGCGCCCCACTTCTTCTCGAGGACGACGTTGCGGCCCTTGGGGCCGAGGGTGACCTTGACGGCGTCGGCGAGCTGGTTCATCCCGCGCTCGAGACCGCGCCGTGCCTCCTCGTCGAACGCGATGATCTTGGCCATGTGAAGTGGTCCTCCCGGGACGTCGGGGGTCCCCCCATGCCGTTCAGGCTATGGGGGAAGGATTTCTCCGGACCGCGCTGGCGCCCGCGACGGACGGCTCACCGGCCTGATGGTTCCTTGCCCCACCCGGCTGATGGACCTCACCGACGGTCCAAATCTGTCACTCTCACGGGGAGAGTGCTAACGCCAATGATTAGCACTCGACCCACCAGAGTGCAAGCGATCCGTCGGCGAGCGCACCGTAAGTGGCACCGGGGGCACCTCCCAGCGTTAGCTGGGGGCGCAAGCGCCTCTACCGAACGGCACCCCTACGGAGAGAACGCGACCGGGTACACACGGAACGCGCACGCGTACACGTACACGTACACGCGCGAGGGCACACGAAGGGCCCGTACCCCGGTGCGCGGGTACGGGCCCCTCGGCGAGCTGAGTGAGCCGGTGGTCGATGCGCCGAGATCAGACGGCGAGCTTGACCATGTCCGCCTGCGGCCCCTTCTGGCCCTGCGAGATCTCGAACTCCACTCGCTGACCCTCCTCGAGGGTGCGGTAGCCGTCCATCTGGATCGCGCTGTAGTGGACGAATACATCCGCACCACCGTCGACCGCGATGAAGCCGTACCCCTTCTCCGCGTTGAACCACTTGACGGTGCCCTGAGCCATGCCTAACTCCCCTATTACTGGCCCTTGCGCAGGACCGCACTTCGCGGACCCGGGTCAGACCTCACCCCTGGAACTCTCCCCAGCCGGTGGCAGGAGGAATCCCAGTGGCGTGCGCCGGAACGCGTCGACCGCGGCTGAATGTATCTGCACGGATGCCGTCTGCAACAGGTCACTCGGACGAGAATTCCCGGCGCGGCCGATTGCCGAAATACGGCGAACTCCGGTGGATCCAGGGCAAGTCGGGCCGGGCATAGCGCAAGCAACCCGACAATTCGCGCACACAGTTCGCGCACAACTTGACGGGTTCTCATATGCGTTCGGCACTGACGCCGGAGGGGGATCGCCCCAACTGTATCGCGCTCAACAGACGGAATCGCCCCGTCCACTTCGTGGCCGGGGCGATTCCGGGGGTCTTTCGCAAGGAGCCTGCGTAAAGCTCAGCCTCCGGCGACGGCGGGGATGATCGAGACGCCGGAGCCGTCCGGCGTGGGCGTCAGAAGTCCCTGCTCGAACCGCACATCGTCGTCGTTGACGTAGACGTTCACGAACCGGCGCAGCTTCCCCGCGTCGTCGAGGACGCGGGCGGCGATGCCGGGGTGGTTCTTCTCCAGATCGCCGATCACCTCGGCGAGCGTCGCGCCCTCGGCGGGGACTTCGGCGACACCTCCGGTGTAGGTGCGGAGGATGGTGGGGATGCGCACGGAGATGCTCATGGGGGTCCTGCCTTTCCGGTCTTCCGGTGAATGGTCGGGTACGGACGTCAGCCGGTGGCGAGCCCGGCGGCGCGGAACGCCTCCAGGGACGGCCGGATGGTCGCGGACGGCCCGGCCGCCACGGCGTCCAGCGTCTTGAGCCCGTCCCCGGTGTTGAGCACGACCGTCGTCAGCGCGGGGTCGAGCACCCCGCGCTCGACGAGCTTGCGGGTGACGCCCACCGTCACCCCGCCCGCGGTCTCGGCGAAGATCCCCTCCGTCCGGGCCAGCAGCCGGATCGCGTCGACGATCTCCGCGTCGTCCACGTCCTCCACGGCGCCGCCCGTCCGCCGGGCGATGTCGAGCACGTACGGCCCGTCCGCGGGGTTGCCGATGGCGAGGGACTTCGCGATCGTGTCCGGCTTCACCGGCCGCACCACGTCGTGGCCGTCCTTGAACGCGCGGGAGACCGGCGAGCAGCCCGCCGCCTGGGCACCGAAGATCTTGTACGGCCGGTCCTCGACCAGGCCCAGCGCGATCAGCTCCTTCAGCCCCTTGTCGATCTTCGTGAGCTGGGAGCCGGAGGCGATGGGCACCACGATCTGGTCCGGCAGCCGCCAGCCCAGCTGCTCACAGATCTCGTAGGCGAGCGTCTTGGAGCCCTCGCCGTAGTACGGGCGGAGGTTGACGTTGACGAAGCCCCAGCCCTCGCCGATCGGGTCGCCGATCAGCTCGGAGCAGAAGCGGTTCACGTCGTCGTAGGTGCCCTCGATGCCGACGAGGTCGCCGCCGTAGACCGCGGCCATGACGACCTTGCCCGCCTCCAGGTCGTGCGGGATGAAGACGCAGGACTTGAAGCCCGCGCGGGCCGCGGCGGCACCGACCGCGCCGGCGAGGTTGCCGGTCGAGGAGCAGGAGAGCGTGGTGAAGCCGAAGGCGCGCGCCGCCTCGACCGCGATGGCGACGACGCGGTCCTTGAAGGAGTGCGTGGGGTTGCCGGAGTCGTCCTTGACGTACAGCCCGCCGGTGAAGCCCAGCTCGCGGGCGAGGTTGTCGGCCTTGACGAGCTTGGTGAAGCCGGGGTTGAGGCTGGGCCGGTCCGCGACGTCGGCGGGGACGGGCAGCAACGGGGCGTAGCGCCAGATGTTGTCGGGACCGGACTCGATGCGGCGGCGCAGGGCCTCGGGGTCCCCGGTGGGGAGGTCGTACGCGACTTCGAGCGGGCCGAAACAGGCGGCGCAGGCGAAGATGGGACCGAGGTCGAACCGCTCGCCGCACTCACGGCACGAGAGGGCGACGGCGGGACCGAGCGCGACAGAAGTGGTTGAGCTTTCGACAGACTGCACAGCCATGGAGGCGAGGCCCTTTCTCCTCATCTTCCTCGCGGCGAACCTCGCCACGAGACGGAATTGGCACCTTCCCCACCGGGAGCCTCGCTGCTTACGCGCAAGACCGGCGGGAGGGTTGCCGGGGCTTCAACGGGCCGTGTCCCTCTGCCCCTCTGGATGAGCGGTATGGCACTGGGCACTGCCCAGGCGTTTGTGCGCGCGGCGACCCCGACATACGACGGCGTTCCGCGTTGTTCAGACTGTAACCGAAGGCACGGAGGCCCGAGACAGCCGTCCGTACCGCGAGATGCGTCACAGAACCACGTCACAGAACCACATCGCAGAACCAGAGGAGTCGTTCACGTGCTGGAAGAGGTGGAGCGCTGGCTGGACCGGCGGTCCTGGTCCGTCGGAGACCGTCCGCTCGACCAGCTGCTCGCGGCCAAACGGGAGAAGGGCACCACGGTCAGCGTGGTGCTGCCCGCGCTGGACGAGGAGGCGACCGTCGGCGACATCGTCGCCACGATCCGGCGCGAGCTGATGACGGACGCGATGCCGCTGGTGGACGAGCTGGTGGTGCTCGACTCCGGCTCCACCGACCGCACGGCCGAGGTCGCCGCCGCGGCCGGCGCGCGCGTGGTGCACCGCGACTCGGTGCTGCCGCGGCTGCCCGCCCTGCCCGGCAAGGGCGAGGTGCTGTGGCGGTCGCTGCTGGTGACGCGCGGTGACGTCGTCTGCTTCGTCGACGCCGATCTGCGCGACTTCTCCGCGGACTTCGTCTCCGGCATCGTCGGCCCGCTGCTGACCGAACCCGGCGTGCAGTTCGTGAAGGCGATGTACGACCGCCCGCTCGGCGAGGTGGCCGGGCAGGGCGGCCGGGTGACCGAGCTGGTGGCCCGCCCGCTGCTCAATCTGCACTGGCCGCAGCTGGCGGGCTTCGTCCAGCCCCTGGGCGGCGAGTACGCGGCCCGCCGCTCGCTCCTGGAGAGCCTGCCGTTCCCCGTGGGCTACGGCGTGGAACTCGGCCTCCTGGTCGACGCGCTCCACACGGTCGGCCTGGACGCGCTGGCCCAGGTCGACGTGGGCGTCCGCGTCCACCGCCACCAGGACGGCCGCGCGCTGGGCCGGATGGCCGCCGCGATCTACCGCACGGCGCAGCTGCGGCTGGCTCGCGGCCATTTGGTGCGGCCGTCTTTGACCCAGTTCGAGCGTACGTCCGAGGGATTCGTCCCTCGGACGTACGCGGTGGACACGGAGGAACGCCCCCCGATGCGAGAAATCCCGGAATACGCGAGCCGCGACGCCGCGTAGCGGGTTCTTGTGCCCCAGCCCCGCCCCTTCCCGGCTGCGTCCGATCTGCGGCTCCGCCGCGTGGGGGCGCCTGCGGCGCTTTGTTCCCCAGCCCCGCCCCTTCCCGAAACCGGGGAGACCCCGCCCCCCCTGACCGCGCTCCGCGCGGTGTCCTCAAACTCCCCCAGCTGCCTCCCCCAGACTCCGTCCGGGGGAGGCAGCTGGGGGAGGCAGCGGACCCGCAGCCCGGGGTCTGGGGCAGCGCCCCCCACGCGGCGGAGCCGCAAATTAGATGCAGCCGGGAAGGGGCGGGACTGGGGAAACAATCCCGGCCGCACCCAGGCACGGGTCCGGGGCGGAGCCCCGGCCGCGGCGGAGCCGCGCAACAGACGCTGCGGGAAGGGGCGGGGTAGGGGAACAAAGCCCGCCGCAGGCGCAGCCGACCCGCACCCACCCCCGCCAAGGACAAACGTTTGAACGGCCGGCAGTCAGGCAAGGCTGGCCACATGGTCGTTGAGCACATGCAACCGCACACGCACGCCGCCCAGATCGTCGTCGCCTCCAACCGCGGCCCGGTCTCGTACAAGCTGGTCGACGGCGAGCTGACGGCCGGCCGAGGCGGTGGCGGTCTCGTCTCGGGGCTCAGCGCCATAGACCGCGACGCCGGCGCCGTATGGGTGTGCGCGGCCATGAGCGAGGGCGACCGCGAGGCGGCGCGGCGCGCGGGCCGCAGGCTCGACGCCGAGGACACCGGCGGCCACCGGGTGCGCATGCTGGACGTCGCCCCGGACACTTTCACCGCCGCCTACAACGGCATCGCCAATTCCGTGCTGTGGTTCGTCCACCACATGCTCTACGAGACGCCCCTGGCCCCCGTCTTCGACGCGGACTTCCGACGGCAGTGGGCGGCGTACGAGGCGTACAACGCGGCCTTCGCGGACGCGCTCGCCGAGGAGGCCGCGCAGGGCGCGGCCGTGCTCGTGCAGGACTACCACCTGGCACTGGTGCCGGGCCTGCTCCGGGAGCGCCGCCCGGACCTGCGGATCGGCCACTTCTCGCACACCCCCTGGGCCCCGCCCGACTACTACCGCGTACTGCCGGACGACGTCGCTGAGCGGGTGCTGCGCGGCATCCTGGGCGGCGACCGCGCGGCCTTCCTGACCGAGCGGTGGGCGGACGCGTTCGCCGACTGCTGCGAGAAGGTCCTGGGCGCGGAGATCGTCCGCGGCACGGGCGGTACGGCGGTGCTCTTCGAGGGGCGGACGACCCGGCTCGGCGTGCACGGCCTCGGCGCCGACGCGGACTTCCTGCGGGAGCGCGCGCACCGGCCGGATGTCGAGGAGCGGATGGCGGCGCTCCGCGAGCGGCTCGGTCCGGACCGCAAGGCGATCGTGCGCGTCGACCGCACCGAGCTGTCCAAGAACATCGTGCGCGGCCTGCACGCGTACCGCCGACTGCTGGAGGACCGCCCGGAGTGGCGGGGCAAGGTGGTGCACATCGCCTTCGCGTATCCCTCGCGGCAGGACCTGAAGGTCTACCGCGACTACACGGCGGAGGTGGAGCGGGTCGCCCGGGACATCAACTCCACGTTCGGCACGGTGGATTGGGAGCCGGTCTCGCTGCACGTCAAGGACGACTTCGCCCGCTCGCTCGCCGCCTACCGGCTCGCGGACGTCGCGCTCGTCAACCCCATCCGCGACGGCATGAACCTGGTGGCCAAGGAGGTGCCCGTCGTCTCCGACCACGGCTGCGCGCTCGTCCTCTCCCGGGAGGCGGGGGCGGTGGCCGAGCTCGGCGACGAGGCGATCGTGGTCAACCCGTACGACGTGGAGGCGACGGCCTCGGCACTGCACGAGGCTCTCCTGATGGACCCGTCGGAACGGGCGTCCCGCACGAAGCGGCTCGCCGAGGCGGCGGTGGCGCTCCCTCCGGCCCGCTGGTTCCTGGACCAACTGTCCGCGCTGTAGCCGCTGGCGGCGGGCTTTTTCCCCAGCCCCGCCCCTTCCCGAACTGGGGCTGCGCCCCAGACCCCGAAGCACGCTTCGCGCGCTGTCCTCAAACGCCGGACGGGCTGGATTTCGCTGATGCAGGTGCCAATTCAGCCCGTCCGGCGTTTGAGGACGCGCCCGAAGGGCGCTCTCCGCCGCAGGCGGCAACGGACCCGCAGCCGGGGGTCTGGGGCACGAGCCCCAGTTCGGGAAGGGGCGGGTAGGGGAAAAAGCCCGCCGCAGGCGCACCCGGCCCGCACCCAACACACCGCTCACCCCCCAGCGCACACCCCGGGCAAACAACCGGGCAGCCTTCGGCAAAGTGCTTCGGGCCGTCGCCTGGCCCGTCCCGGGCACGGGTAACCATGAGGCCATGCCGATAGCAACACCCCGAGCCGCCTCCGTCCTCGCGGCCGTCGCCCTTCTGGCCGCCGCCCTGACGACCGGCTGCTCCTCCGATTCCGGGAGCAAGAGCTCCGACACCGAGAACGCCAAGGACACCAAGGGCGCCAAGTCCAGCGCGTCCGCGTCCCCCTCCGCTTCGGCCGCCGCCGCGGGAGGGGTCGGCGCCATACCCGTGGGCCCGGGCCCCCAGGGCTCGTACACCGTGCAGAAACAGCCCGAACCGGGCAGCTGCCACTATCAGTACACGGCGGCCAAGGAGCCACTGCCCGACTCCAATTGCACGCCCGGGGCGACGAATCCTAAGGTCACGCAGGCGACGTTGAAGTCGACGATCTGCCGCAGCGGCTACACCAAGGACATCCGGCCGCCGGTCAACATCACCAGCCGCGAGAAGACCGCCAACGCGGCCTCGTACGGCTACAAGGGCTCGATGAAGGACTACGAGTACGACCACCTGATCAGCCTTCAGCTCGGCGGCGACCCCAACGACCCGCGCAATCTGTGGGTCGAGCCGCCCTCCCCGGGCCACAAGGAGGGCGCGGGGCCCAACAACCCCAAGGATGTGGTCGAGACCAAGCTCAAGAACGCGATCTGTTCGGGCAAGGCGGACCTCGTCAAGGCTCAGCAGGCCATAGCCCATGACTGGACGACGGCGCTGAAGACTCTCGGGCTGCCGGAGAAGGCGGCCAAGGGGGACCCGACCGCGGTCAAGGACCCGGACGACGAGTGAGGTTCAGCCGGTGGTGAGACGGTCCGCGAGGGCCGTCAGCAGTTCCACGACGCCGGCCGGGCCGTCGACGACGAGGTCGGCCCGTTCGGCGAGTTCGGTGACCTCCGTGCTGCCGCTGCACACGAGGAGGCCGGCCAGCCCTTCGGCCCGCAGCTCCTCGACGGCGGCGAAGGCGGCGAGGTCACCGAGGTCGTCACCGGCGTAGAGCACGGAGCGGGCGCCCGTCTCGCGCACGTACTCGGCGAGGGCCACGCCCTTGTCGATGCCGGGCGGGCGCAGCTCCAGGACGAACCGGCCGGGTTCGACGATCAGTCCGTGCCGTGCGGCGAGCGCTTCCAGCGGGCCGCGCAGGGCGTCGTACGCGGCCTGGGGGTCGGCGGCGCGCCGGGTGTGCACCGCGATGGCGCGGCCCTTGTCCTCGACCCAGGTGCCCCGCCAGGAGCCGGACCGGTCGAGCTCCCCGGGCAGCGCCGCCTGCACGGCCGCGACGCCGGGGTGCGGGGCGGGGGCCTTGACGGTGCCGGTGACGGCGTCCCAGCGCTCGGCGCCGTAGTGGCCGAGGACGACGAGGTGTTCCAGCCCCTGGACCCCGGCGAATCCGCCGTAGCGCACGGCCACGCCCGCCGGGCGTCCGGTGATCACGGCGACGGAGCGCAGTCCGGGCGCGAGGCGCGCGAGCGCGGGCACGGCGCCGGGGTGGGCGCGGGCCTGCTCGGGGTCCGGGACGATCGGCGCGAGCGTGCCGTCGAAGTCCAGCGCGACGACGCTCTTGTCCGGCGCGGCGAGCAGCTCGGCGAGGCCGTGGCGGCCGGCGCGGCTGCGGGGTTCGGGGAGCGGATGACTGCCCATGGGGACGACCCTACTGTCCTGGAGCGCCCGAGGGGCTCGAACGTGCGACTGGAACCGGCCCGGCTAGCGTCTTTCCCGCCGTGCGTCGCGCAGCCGCCGGAGGCGGTTCACCGTCACCGGGTCGTGCGCGAGCGCGGCGGGGTCGTCCAGCAGCGCGTTGAGCAGCTGGTAGTAGCGGGTCGGCGTGAGGCCGAGGTCCTCGCGGATCGCGCGTTCCTTCGCGCCGGGGCCCGGCCAGGTGCGGCGCTCCAGCGCCAGCACGTCCCGGTCCCGTCCGGAGAGCCCGGACCCGTCCGGTCCGGAGCCCGCGGAATCGCCGTCGGCCGCCGTCACTTGTTGCCCTGGCTCGCCGTCTCGAGGGAGTTCGCCTCGCGCTCGATCTCGCTGAGCACGCTGCTCGGGTCGCCGCCGTTCTTCACCGTGGCGCCGATCTTCTCCTTGATCGCCTTGCTGACCGCCGCCCAGGACGTCTTGTCGGCGGGATAGAACTCGGCGCTCTCCAGCTGCTCCAGGAAGGGCCGCAGCTTCTTGCGGCCCGAGTCCGCGGCCATCTTCGCGGAGGCGGACGAGGTCACCGGCAGCAGGTCGTACTGGCCGGTGAAGTCCAGCACGTTCTTGGTGCTGTAGACGAAGTCGAGGAAGGCACCGATCTGGTCGCGGTTGCCGTTCTGCTTGAACGCCATCATCCAGTCGGCGACGCCCATGGTCGACTTGGACTTGCCCTTGACGCCGGGCAACGGCGCGGTGATGTACTTGATCCCCTTGGCGTCGGCCTGCTGCATCAGCGTGGGGTGGCCGTTGAGCATCCCGACGTCGCCCTTGCAGAAGGCGTCGAAGACTTCCTGCCGGTTGGTGCGGGCGGGGTCGAGGGAGCCGGTGAGCTTCTTGGCCACGAGCTCGTCGCGCAGCCAGGTCAGCGCGTTGACGTTCTCCTGGCGGGCGATGGTGTAGACGCCGTCGGCGTCGGTGTAGCCGCCGCCCGCGGCGAGGAACCACATCATCGTCTCGGCCGGGGCCTCCTCCGGGCCCAGCGGCAGGCCGAAGGGTATCTTCACGCCGTTCGCCTGGAGCTTCTTCGCCGCGGACTGGAGCTCGTCCCAGGTCTCGGGGGCCTTGGCGATGCCGGCCTTGTCGAAGTGCTCCTTGTTGCAGAAGAGCAGACGGGTGCTGGAGACGAACGGCATGCCGTACTGCACGCGGTGCACCTCACCCGCCTTCTCGATCGAGGGGATGAACTCCGCCTGGGTGGGGACCGTGAGCAGCTGGTCGACGCTGTAGAGCTTGCCGGCCGCGGCGAAGTCGGCGTACGCGCCGATCTGCGCGAGGTCGGGGGCCTTGCCCGCGGCGACCAGGTCGGCGACCCTCTTGTCGACCTCGGTCCAGCTGAGGACCTCGACGTCGACCTTGATCTTGCCGTGCTGGTCCTCGAAGTCGCGGACGACGGCGTCCCAGTACTTCTTCGAGGTGTTCGACGGATTGTCGCCGTAGTCCGCGGCGATCAGCTTCAGCTTCTTGGTGCCCGAACCGGGACCGCCGCTCCCGCAAGCCGTCAGTGCGGGAGCCAACGCCGCAGTCGCGGCACCCGCCGCCGTCATACCCAGGAACCGCCGCCGCTGCACTACTGCTGCCCACCTTCGTGGTTCGTTTGTCCTCGCTGGAGACCGTGAGTCTCCCCCGCGCGCCACCTTACGGTCCAGCCGGCTCCGGTTGCGCTTCGGTACCACCTTCCGCTCTTCCCTCCCTCGCCGCAGGGCTGCTATCCACGTTCCCGACGCCCACCGCACCTCTCCCAAGGAGCCTCAGCGCATGCAGCAGCCTTCCTCCTCACATTCCGCTTCCCGCACGGCGGCGGAGATCGTCACCCAGCCCGGCTGCTGGCGGCGCGCCGCCGAGGCGGCGGCCGGCACCACGGAGCTGCCCCGGCCCGGCGAGCGGGTCGCGGTGACCGGGTGCGGCACGTCCTGGTTCATGGCCCAGGCGTACGCGGCGCTGCGCGAGGCCGCCGGGCAGGGCGAGACGGACGCCTTCGCCGCCTCGGAGTTCCCCCGGGCCCGCGCGTACGACCGGGTCGTGGCGATCACCAGGTCCGGGACCACGACGGAGGTCCTCGACCTGCTGGCGGCCCTGCGCGGCCGCACGCGCACGCTCGCGCTGACCGCCGACCCCGCGACGCCGGTGACGGACGTGGCCGGATCTCTCGCCCCGCTCGACTGGGCCGACGAGGAGTCCGTCGTCCAGACCCGCTTCGCGACCACGGCCCTCGCGTACCTCCGCGCCGGCCTGGAGGCACACGGCCCGCTCCCCTCCGGCGTCCGTACGGTCGCCGAGGCGGCGGCGGACGCGGAGTCCGCGGTCTTTGAGCCGCTGCCGCCGTCCGTGCTCTCCGCCGGGCAGTGGACCTTCCTGGGCACGGGCTGGACGTACGGGCTCGCGCAGGAGGCCGCCCTGAAGATGCGCGAGGCGGCGGGCGCGTGGACCGAATCGTACCCCGCGATGGAATACCGCCACGGCCCGATCTCGATCACGGCCCCCGGCCGCGTCGCGTGGATCCTGGGCGCGGTCCCCGCGGGGCTCGCGGAGGATGTGTCACGAGCGGGCGGCACGCTCGTGACGGCCGGTCCTCGCCTCGACCCGATGGCGGACCTGATCCGTGCGCAACGTCTCGCTGTCGCGGTGGCGGAGTCGAAGGGCCTCGCCCCGGACGAGCCGCGGGGGTTGACGCGGAGTGTCATCTTGAACGGCTAGCGGACGCGGCTTCGCCTGCGGCGGGCTTTTGTTCCCCAGCCCCGCCCCTTCCCGAACTGGGGCGCTGCCCCAGACCCCGACCTGCGGGTCCGTCAGCTGACGCGCAGCGCCTGCGGCGCTCGTCCTCAAACTCCCCCAGCTACCGCTGGGGGAGTTTGAGGACAACGCGCGAAGCGTGCTTCGGGGGTCTGGGGGCTTGCCCCCACGCGGCGGAGCCGCACTTCAGACGCAGCCGGGAAGGGGCGGGGCTGGGGAACAAGCCCGCCGCAGGCGCACCACACCCGCACCCACCACCGCCCCACCCAACAGTGGACTAGACCTTTCCACCCCCACACGCGACACTACAGACGTGAAACACGTCATCGCCCTGGACGTCGGCGGCACCGCCATGAAAGCCGCACTCATCGGCCCCGACCACCAGATCCTGCACGAAGCCCGTCGCCCCACCCGCCGCGATCACGGGCCCGACGCGGTCGTCGACGGCATTCTCGACCTCGCGGCGGAGCTGCGAGCGGCGGGGCGGGAGAAGTTCGGGCGGGAGGCGGAAGCGGCCGGCGTGGCCGTGCCCGGGATCGTGGACGGCGAGGCCGGCACGGCCGTCTACGCCGCGAACCTCGGCTGGCGCGACGTGCCGCTGCGCGACCTGCTGACGGAGCGCCTGGGCGGCGGCACCCCCGTGGCCCTGGGGCACGACGTCCGCACGGGCGGCCTCGCGGAGGGCCGCGTCGGCGCGGGCCGGGACGCCGACCGGTTCCTGTTCGTCGCCCTCGGCACCGGCATCGCGGGAGCGATCGGCATCGACGGCCGGATCGAGCAAGGCTCGCACGGATACGCGGGCGAGATCGGTCACATCTCCGTACGTTCCGGGGCAAACGCCCCGAAGTGCGGCTGCGGCGGCACCGGCTGCCTGGAGACGCTGGCCTCGGCGGCGGCCGTGAGCGCCGCCTGGGCGCGGGTCACGGAGGACCCGGCCGCCGACGCCGCGGGCTGCGCCGCGGCCGTCGCGGCCGGTGACCCGCGCGCCCGCGCGGTGTGGCAGGAGGCCGTCGACGCCCTCGCGGACGGCCTCGTCATCGGGCTCACCCTGCTGGACCCCCATACGCTGATCATCGGTGGCGGGCTCGCCGAGGCGGGGGAAACGTTGTTCACACCGCTGCGCGCCGCCGTCACGGAGCGGATCACGTTCCAGCGGCTCCCCCGCATCGTCCCGGCGGTGCTCGGGGACACCGCCGGCTGCCTGGGCGCGGGCCTGCTCGCCTGGGACCTTCTCTCCACCGATGCCACGGAGGTATCCGCCTGATGGTCGAACGAACGGTTCTCTCCGGTGCCCGCGTGGTCCTGCCGACAGGCGTGGCCGAGAACGGGCGGGTGGTGGCCGAAGGCCGCCGCATCGCCGCGACGGCACCCGCCGACGGCCCGGTCCTCGACCTCACGGGCCACTGGATCGTTCCCGGCTTCGTGGACATGCACGTGCACGGCGGCGGTGGCGCGTCCTTCTCCTCGGGCGACGCCGAGGAGGCGCTCACGGCCATCCGTACGCACCGCGCGCACGGCACGACCACGACCCTCGCCTCCACGGTCACCGGCGACCTCGACGACCTGGCCCGGCAGGCGGCCGTCCTCGCGGAGCTGACCGAGCAGGGCGACCTGGCGGGCATCCACTTCGAGGGCCCGTTCATCTCGCCGCACCGCTGCGGCGCGCACCAGCCGGGGCTGCTGCGCGACCCGGACCCGGCGGACGTGCGCAAGCTCGTCGACGCGGCGCGCGGCACGGCCCGCATGATGACCCTCGCCCCGGAGCTCCCCGGCGGCCTGGAGTCCGTCCGGCTGCTCGCGGACGCGGGCGTCATCGCGGCGGTCGGCCACACGGACTCCACGTACGAGGCCACGCTGGAGGCCGTCGAGGCGGGCGCGACGGTGGCCACCCACCTCTTCAACGCGATGCCGTCCCTGCTGCACCGCGCGCCCGGCCCGATCGCGGCGCTGCTGGAGGACGAGCGGGTCACCGTCGAGCTGATCGACGACGGCACCCACCTCCACCCCGCCGCCCTGCAACTCGCCTTCCGCGGCGCGGGCGCGGACCGGGTCGCGTTCATCACGGACGCGATGGGCGCGGCCGGCATGAACGACGGCATGTATCCGCTGGGCCCGATGCGCGTCGAGGTCAAGGACGGCGTCGCGCGGATCGCCGACGGCCCGACGGCCGGTTCGATCGCGGGCTCCACGCTGACGCTCGACACCGCCTTCAAGCGCGCGGTGACCGTCGACGGGCTGCCGGTCGAGGATGTCGTACGGGCCCTGTCGGCGAACCCGGCGCGGCTGCTGGGCGTCGACGACCGCGTCGGTTCCCTGGAGCCGGGCAAGGACGCGGACCTCGTCGTCCTCGACGCGTCCTACGACCTGGTCGGTGTCATGCGCAAGGGCGAATGGGTGGTTGAGCCCGAAGTGCGGTAGTTCTCCGCACCCGTGACGGGAGTTCACACGGCGGCGGCGCGTCCGAGGTCTGGGCGTGCCGCCGCTGTTTTGGCATGATCGCTCGCGCAGCCGTTCACACAGCCGTCACGCCGCCGTAAACGCCGTCCCCGGTCATGGGAGAGAGCCGCCGATGATCCTCACGGTCACGCTCAACACCGCACTCGATCTGACCTACCGCGTTCCACGTCTGCACCCGCACACCTCGCACCGCGTCACGGACGTCACCGAACGGGCGGGCGGCAAGGGCCTCAACGTCGCGCGCGTCCTCGCCGCGCTGGGCCACCCCACCGTCGTCACCGGCTTCGCCGGGGGCGCGACGGGTGAGACCGTGCGCCGTCTGCTCGCCGAAGGCGCCCCCGCCACGGGGAACCTCACCGACGCCCTCGTACCCGTCCTCGGCCCCACCCGCCGCACGGTCGCCGTCGTCGACGCCTCAACCGGCGACACGACCCAGCTCAACGAGCCCGGCCCCGCCATCGCGCCCGAGGAGTGGGCGTCCTTCACCGACGCCTACGCCCGGCTCCTGCCCGAGGCCGCCGCCGTCGCCCTGTGCGGCAGCCTGCCGCCGGGCGTCCCGGTCGGCGCGTACGCCCATCTCGTACGGCAGGCCCGCGCGCTCGGCGTGCCCGTCCTCCTCGACACCAGCGGCGAGCCGCTGCGCCGGGGCATCGCCGCCCGCCCCGACCTGGTCAAGCCCAACACCGGCGAACTCGCCGCCCTCACCGGCTCCACCGAGCCGCTGCGCGCGGCCCTCGACGCCCGGCGCCGGGGCGCCCACGCGGTGGCCGCGACCCTGGGCGCCGACGGCATGCTCGCCGTCACCCCCGAGGGCACCTGGCGCGCGACCCCGCCGCGGCGGCTGACCGGCAACCCGACCGGCGCGGGCGACTCCGCCGTCGCGTCCCTCCTCGCCGGCTGGGTGGAGGGCACCCCCTGGCCGGAGCGCGTGGCCCGCGCCGTGGCCCTCGCGGCGGCGACCGTACGGGCGCGGGCGGCGGGCGAGTTCGACCGGAAGGCGTACGAGGAGTTGCTGCCGAAGGTCTCGGTGACGCCGCTGTAGCAGGCGCGGAACCCCTCACGAGCAAGGGAGTTGGCCCGCAATGCCCCTGACCCGCACCGCCGATCTCGTCTCCGCCCACGAGGCCGTGATCGCCTTCAACGTCATCACGGTCGAACACGCGGAGGCGATCGCCACGGCCGCGGAGGCCGCCGGCTCCCCCGCCGTCCTCCAGGTCTCCGAGAACGCCGTGAAGTACCACGGGGGCCACCTCGCCCCCATCGCCGCCGCGACGGCGGCGGTCGCCGCGTCCTCGACCGCCCGCCTGGCCCTGCACCTGGACCACGTCGAGGACGACGCCCTGCTGCGCGAGGCGCACGCCCACCCCTTCAGCTCGGTGATGTACGACGCGTCGAGGCTCCCGTACGGCGAGAACGTCAAGGCCACCGCGGAAGCGGTGCGTTGGGCCCACGAACGCGACCTGTGGATCGAGGCGGAACTGGGCCGCGTGGGCGGCAAGGCGGGCGACGCCCACACCCCCGGCGTACGCACCGACCCGGCGGAGGCCGCCGCCTATGTGGCCGAGACCGGCGTGGACGCCCTGGCGGTGGCGGTCGGCAGCACGCACGCGATGGCCACCCGCACGGCCACCCTCGACCACGCCCTCATCGCCGCCCTGGCCGCCGCCGTCCCCGTCCCCCTCGTCCTCCACGGCTCCTCGGGCGTCCCCGACGGGGAACTCCGCCGCGCGGTCACCGCGGGCATGAGAAAGATCAACGTGGGCACGGCCCTGAACACGGCCTTCACCGAGACGGTCCGGACCTTCCTGAAGACCCACCCGTCGACGGTGGACCCGAGAAAATACCTGACCCCGGCACGAGAGGCGATGGCGGAGACGGCACGCCACTTCCTGGAGGCGGTGAGCCGAGGTCAGTCCTGACCGGAGAAGATCTCGTCGGCCTCGGACACGATGAAGGCCCGGTCCAGCCAGCGCTCCAGGGTGTCCAGGTCCTTGCAGCCGGACACCCGTTCCCGAATCTCCGGCGGGACGGCGATGTCCCTGTTCCGCAGCACGCGCAACACCATCAGCGCCCGCTCCGAGGCCCGCCCTTGGGCCAGCCCCTCGGCACACCCTTCGGCACGCCCTTCGGCACGCCCCTTCTCTTCGCCTTCGAGGAGCGCCTGCTCGATCATGGTGCCGCGGCCGGGGAAGTAGGTACGGATAGGCATCAGTTTCCTCCAGGTCTCTCCCGCCCGGGAGTTCCCCAGGCCGATCTCCAGCAGTTCCGCGTAGTACGCCGATGTCTCCGGGGCCGCCGTCGCCAGGGCGAGGGCCAGTGCGTCCAGTATGGCCGTGGCGTCCCGGCTGCTGCCATGTGTCATGGCGGAGAACGTCGCCATGGTCAAGTCCTGGGCGGCCTCCTCCGCGTCGATGATCACGGGGACGTTCCCGGGTCCCAGGACCAGCGGATGCACCGACAGCGAGGTCCAGGCGTCGACGCCGAGCCGCAGCGGCCCCGAAGCCCAGTCCGCGGTCGCCTTGTCCTGGCAGACCACGAGGAGCAGTGCGGGACAGCCGTACTTCGCCTTCAGATAGGACAAGTAATACGCCCAGCTGGCCGCCTTGGCCTGGTCCTGACGCCCCTGCGCCTCGATGGCGAGGAGGAACCCGGGACCGTCACCGCCGTCGGCCGGCTCGATGCGCAGCACGCTGTCCACGCGCCGTTCGAGCGGTCTGATCTCCGTGACGTCCGCCGTGAGGACCTCGACGGTGGCCTTGGCGGGTAACGGCACGCCCAGCAGCCGGAATACCGGCGCGAGCAGCTCCGGGCGTTCCTGGAAGATGCGGTGCGACGCCTCGTGGCGCGAAGTGACCATGGGGGAACGCTAGAACCGCGAACGCGGGCCCCCTGGACTTTCTACCTACGTTCACCCGTTCGAGAGGGCGGAATCGCTCATCAGTTCAAAGAAGGCCGCCCCGGCAACGGGACGGCCTTCTTCGGGCTCACCCGACGCGCCCGCCTCAGACGTTCACACCAAAGTCCTGCGCAATGCCCACAAGACCCGACGCATACCCCTGGCCCACGGCGCGGAACTTCCAGTCCGCGCCGTTGCGGTAGAGCTCGCCGAAGACCATGGCCGTCTCCGTGGCCGCGTCCTCGCTGAGGTCGTAGCGGGCGATCTCGGCGCCGCCGGCCTGGTTGACGATGCGGATGTACGCGTTGCGGACCTGGCCGAAGTTCTGGCTGCGGGCCACCGCGTCGTAGATGGAGACGGGGAAGACGATCTTCTCCACGTCGGCCGGGAGCGCGGCGAGGTTGACGTTGATCGACTCGTCGTCGCCGTCGCCCTGGCCGGTGGTGTTGTCACCGGTGTGGACGATGGACTGGTCCGGCGTCGACTTGTTGTTGAAGAAGACGAAGTGGGCGTCGGAATAGACCTTGCCCGTGGGGTTCACGGCGATCGCGCTCGCGTCGAGGTCGAAGTCCGTACCGGTGGTGGTGCGGACGTCCCAGCCGAGGCCGACCGTGACGGCCGTCAGGCCCGGGGCCTCCTTGGTGAGGGAGACGTTGCCGCCCTTGGACAGGCTTACAGCCATGGGAAAGGTCCCTTTCTGATGGAAACGCTGCGATGGCGACCGCGGGATCGCCGTCACCCTTGATAACGCCCTCCGGGGGACCTGGGGTTCCAGTCAGCTTTACTTTCTTTGCCATTTCCTGATGGGGGTTCCGGGCGGGGATCCGGACGGGTTTCCTGATGGGGCGTCTCCGCGGACGCCGCCGGACGCAAAACGGGGTGACGGCCCGCCCCGGGCGCGGGATCATGGGGGACATGTCCGGTCCCCACGTCATCCGCGGCTCCGTCTGCCTCCCGGAGTCGGAGCTCATGTGGCGTTTCTCGCGCTCCTCGGGCCCCGGCGGCCAGCACGTCAACACCAGCGACAGCCAGGTCGAGCTCCGCTTCGACCTCGCCGCCACCGACGCGCTGCCCCCGGTGTGGAAGGAGCGCGCCCTCGCCAGGCTGGCGAGCCGCCTGGTCGGCGGCGTGGTGACCGTACGGGCGTCGGAGCACCGTTCCCAGTGGCGCAACCGCGAGGCGGCGGCCGTCCGGCTGGCCGCGCTCCTCGCCGAGGCGTCCGCGCCCCCGCCCCGGCCGCGGCGGCCCACGAAGATCCCGCGCGGGATCAACGAGCGGCGGCTGCGCGAGAAGAAGCAGCGCGGCGACACCAAGCGCGGCCGCTCCGGGCGCGATTGGGGCTGAGCCGCGCGCCGAGCAGGAGCTGAGTCGCACAGAAGGGCGCAAGCCGGGGCCGGACCTCAGGCCAGCCGCCGGTAGCGCCCCTTGAAGTACGTCAGCGGCCCGCTCTCCGTGCTCGGCGCGTGCGCCGTCAGCACCCGGCCGATCACCAGCGTGTGGTCCCCCGCCTCGACCCGCTGCTCGGTCCGGCATTCCAGCACCGCCAGCGCACCCCGCACCAGCGGAGCCCCCGTCGGCACGCCGCGCTCGTAGGGGATGTCCTCGAACAGCAGCCGGTCGCTGATCCGGCCCTTCATCGCGAAGCGGCCCGCGATGTGCCGCTGGCTCTCGGCGAGGACGGACACCGCCCACAGCGGCTGCCGTTCCAGAAGGTCGTCCATGCGGGAGCCGTTGCGAACGCTCACCATCACGAGCGGCGGTTCGAGCGAGACGGACAGGAACGCGGTCGCCGTCATCCCGACGTCCTCACCCTGCGGCCCGTCCTCGGCGTCGTGGGCGGTCACCAGCACGACGCCCGCGGCGAGGCGTGCGAGGGCGGCCCGGAACTCGTCGGCGCTCACCCCTTCAGCATGGGGTATGGCGGTCTCGTGGGGCGAAGTCGTCTGCAACACGCTGTGCACGCTAGCCGCCGCGCCGTTCCCCCGCATCGGGCTTCAGGACCAGCCGGGTCCTAGGTCGCCCGGTGGTGCCTCCCGGGCAGGAATCCCGTGCCGACCGGGCATTCTCGCGCTCCGCGACCGATTCGCGCCAAAGCGTGGCCGATTGCCTTTCGGCAGCCATCCGATTCGCCTCCGGATGGCGTCCATATGGGTGTCGTATGGGTTTCGGATTTGCGTTCACGAAGCATAAGAGCGCGCTCGAACGCCAGGGGCGGGACTTCATCACACACTGTGACATGAGTCACAGAGGGCGCTAATTGTTGACCCTGTGTACCGAGTGGTCAGCTCGCTGTGATTCAGTGGCCGTGATAAACGGACGACAAGAAGCCTGGAGTTGCTGTCGAGGTCTCGGGGGAGAGCGAAGATGGAGACCGAGTCGGAGCCGTACGTCCGCCTTGCGACCTTGCGGGGATTGCATCAGGTGGTTGCCGATCTGAACACGGCACGTAGCCTCGCGGACACCTTGCAGACCGTCGCCGACGGCATCATCGCCGGCCTCGGCTATGAGCTTTCGGCGGTCAATCTCGTGCGGCCCGACGGGGATCTCGTCGTGGCCGCCGTCGCGGGCAGCGCACACGCCGAGGCGCTGATGGCCGGGCGGGTCGGCTCCCGGGTCTCCTGGGAGCGCCGGCTGGCCATGGCGGACCAGTGGGGCTCGCTGCGCTTCATCCCGTACACCGAGGGCTGGGTGCTCGACGACGACGACGTGCCTCAGTGGCACACCGCAGGCCCCGCCCCGCGCTTCCCGGACGAGTGGCACCCCATGGACCGCCTCTTCGCCCCGATGTACACGGCGGGCACCGCCGGAGGCGAGCTCCTCGGCGTCATATCCGTCGACCGGCCGCGCAATGGACGCCGCCCGGGAGCCTGGGGGCGGGAGGCCCTCCAGATGTACGCGTTCCAGGCCGCGATTGCGATCAGTAACGCTCGGCTGCGCGCAAACATGCAAAGGGCACTCGTCCGCTTGGAGCGGGAACAGCAGGCGCTGCGCGCGAGTGAGGAAAGCTTCCGCCAGGCCTTCGAATACGCGCCCAGCGGCATGGCCATCGCCGAGATGGGCGGGGATCAGCACGGGCGGCTGCACCGCACGAACGACGCCCTGTGCCGGCTGCTGGGCCGGTCCGCCTCGCAGATGCGCCGCTATTCCTTCTCCGACCTCGTCCACCCCGAGGACATCGGCACCCTCCTGCGCACCTCCGCCGAGGGCGGCCGGGCCGAACTCCGCCTCGGCCGCCGCGACGGCAGCTATGTCTGGGTGTCGCTGCGCAATTCCGTGGTGGCCGACGCCGCCGACGGCCCGCGCTATCTCCTCACCCACGTCGAGGACATCGAGGAGCGCAAGCGCCACGAGCTCCAGCTCGCCCACCGCGCCAGCCACGACTCCCTGACCGGCCTGCCCAACAGCGCCGAGCTGCGCGCCCGCCTCAGCAGCCGGCTGTGCGGCACCCCGGCCCGCGCCGAGGAGCACGCGGCGGCGGTGACCCCGTACGGCCCCCTGGACGGCTTCGACGAGGTCGAGGGCGCGGCGTACGGGCAGCAGCAGTACGGGCACGGCTTCGGCGCCGACCTCGGGCCGGACTACGCCCCGGACTTCGCCGCCGACTACGCCTCCGACTTCAAGCCCGACAGCGCCACCGGCGAATTCGGCGCCGAGCACGGCGGCGCGCCCTATCCGGGGCACGTGCACACCGTCGCGCCCGACGAGAGCTCCGAGGACGACGGGACCAAGGGCCTGGCCGTGCTCTTCTGCGACCTCGACGGCTTCAAGTCGATCAACGACCGCTTCGGGCACCACACCGGCGACGCCGTCCTCATAGAGGTCGCCCGGCGGCTGACCGACGGCGTGCGCGAGGGCGACACCGTGGCCCGGCTCGGCGGCGACGAATTCGTGGTCCTGGCGGACGGTCTCGGCCAGGCGGACGCCGAGGACCTGGCGGTCCGGCTGCGCAACGCGATCATCCCGCCGATAAGGGTCGACGGCCGCGCCGTACGCGTCGGCGCGAGCTTCGGGATCGGCTGGGCGGGCTGCGGAATGTCGGCCGACGAGGTGCTCCGCTCCGCGGATCAGCGGATGTACGTCGAAAAACGGTCACGCGCCAAGGCGGGGCGGCGGGCAGGCTGAGGTCCGTACCACGGCGTGGGCCCATGATTACCGGGTAGGCTGCGCCGAATGCGGCCACTGCCGCCGACGTGAATCGATCGTGAAAATTGGCCATCCGGACCGCGAGGATGCCCGGGCCGCCCCGGCTCGGCAGCGGCGTTCCGGGGCGCTCGCGCACGTGAGCGCCGGTGGGCACCAGGTTGGGAGTGACAGGGGATGACGGCCGGTAATAACGGTTCGGCAACGCCGGAGGGCGACGACCCGTTCGCGCACCTGTACCGCTCGGAGGGTGGTGACGGGAGCCCGGAGGGTGGCCCCGCCGCGCCCCGGCCCGGCGTCCCCCGCACGTCCTACCACCAGGTCCGCACGGTGGGCTCCCGGCAGTACGGGCAGCAGAACCAGACGTACGGCGGCCAGCAGCCCCCGCAGCAGCCCGCCCCGCACTACGCGGCCCCCGAGACCCTCCCGGGCGGCACCCCCCGCCAGCCGGGCCCCCCGCCCGGCGGCCACGGCGGCGGCCCCCAGCGCCCGAAGCGCCGCGGCCTGCTCGTCGCCGCCATAGCCGTCGTCGTGGTCGTGGCGGGCGGCATCGGCGCGGCAATGATCACCAACAGCGGCACCGGCGACGCGAAGACGAACGCCGACGGCGACAACAAGCCGGACCAGCAGAACAGCGCGAAGCCGAAGGAACCGAAGAAGGACGAGCCGAGCAATTCCTCGGCGGCGGGTCTCCAGCAGCGTGACGCGGCGACCCTCAACCTCTCGGGCGGCGCCACCACCGAGAAGACGGTGAAGGGCGCACAGGCCGACGGTGGCCTCTATATAACCGGTATGAACAAGGTCGGCGCGGCCGTCGAGTGGCAGGTGAACGTCGACGCGGACGGCGAATACCGCCTCGACGCCCGCTACGGAGTCCCCGGCACGGACGCCAACCTCACCATCACCACCAACGGCGCTCCCGAGTCCCGCCCCATCAACATGAGGAACTTCGGCGGCACGAAGGACTGGGAGAACGGCTGGAAGAGCACCTGGTCCCTGATCCAGCTCAAGAAGGGCGCGAACTCCATCAAGCTCTCCTGCGAGCAGGGCAATTCGTGCGACGTCCACCTCGACCAGCTCTCGATCAGGAAGAACGGCTGACGGCTCACCGCTGAGCGAACGGCGCGCCCCCACCCCCGCGCGCCACCCCAAGGCCCCCGCGCGCCGCCCGGCGGGGAGCCGCCGAGGATGCGGGCCGGGCGGAATGCGGCGATGCTGGGTGCGTCAGCGTTCCGTGAGGAGGACGGTCATGTCCATGCTTGACAAGCTCAAGGGCCTGCTCAAGGGCCATGAGGACACAGCCCGGCAAGGCGTCGAGAAGGCCGGTGACGCCTTTGACGCGAAGACGGGCAACAAGTATCAGAGCCAGGTCGACACGGCCCAGCAGAAGCTCAACGAGCAGATCGGCAACCAGCCGCCGACGGACGAGCAGCGATAGTCCGCGCGTTCACCGTTCGTATACGGTCGCAATGCCCGCCACGGCGGCGTTGCGGCCGCGGCGTGCGCCGGGCCGGGCTGACTGAGCGCGCTCCGCCGTAGAGCGCCTCTCACCCCGCCCCCCTTTCATCGCAAGCCGCCCCGGGCACCCACCACCCGGGGCGGCTTTCGCATGCCCTCTTGCGGAAGCCGCCGGTCCGCCGCCCGCCGGGCGCGTAACAAACCCGCACCCAGTTCACCGCATAGCGGAACCAAACAACCGCCTTTCGGAGAACGGGAGATCAAATCCTTGTTGCGCCCCTGTCAATGACGCCTCATCAGTGGCAGTCTCTTCTCAATTCGCTCCTGCACCACATGTGCAACAAGGGGCAGTCGTACACCCGGCTGCCCTAACCCCCCTCATAGGAGACAGAGTTGAGAAGCATCACCTCCACCTCCCGCAAGAACACCCTGCGTGCCGCCGCCCTCGTCGCCTCGGCCGCCATGGTCGTCGTCGGAGTGCAGAGCGGCTCGGCGACCGCCAAGACCGACCGCGAGAACGGCGCGCAGGCGCTCGCGCTCTCGGCGGGGCAGCGGTCGGCCGCGATCAAGAGCGCGCAGACGGAGGCAGGAAGCACCGCCGCGAAGATCGGTCTCGGCAGCAAGGAGAAGCTGGTCGTCCGCGACGTCATCAAGGACGCCGACGGCACGGTGCACACCCGCTACGAGCGGACGTACGAGGGTCTGCCGGTGCTCGGCGGCGACCTGGTCGTGCACGAGACCAAGGGCGGCTCGCGCAGCGTCGACAAGGCGACGGACGCCGACATATCCGTGCCCACGACGGCGCCCTCGCTCGCCCCCTCCGCCGCGAAGAAGAGCGCGCTGAGCGCCTCCGCGGACCAGAAGAACGCCAAGACCGACAGCCAGGCCCCGCGCAAGGTCGTCTGGGCGGCGAGCGGCAAGCCGGTCCTGGCCTACGAGACCGTGGTGACGGGCGTCCAGAAGGACGGCACGCCGAGCAAGCTGCACGTCGTCACCGACGCGTCGACGGGCAAGAAGCTCTTCCAGCGCGAGGCCATCGAGACGGGCACGGGCACCAGCACCTACAGCGGCACGGTCCCGCTGACCACCACGAAGGGCGGGTCGGGCTACGAGCTCACCGACGGCTCGCGCGGCGGTCACAAGACGTACGACCTCAACCAGGGGACGTCCGGCACCGGTTCGCTCTACACCAACTCCTCCGACACCTGGGGCGGCGGCCGCCAGACCGCCGGCGTCGACGCGCACTACGGCGCGGCCGTCACCTGGGACTTCTACAAGAACGTCCTCGGCCGCACAGGCATCAAGAACGACGGCAAGGGCGCGTACTCCCGCGTCCACTACGGCGACAACTACGTCAACGCCTTCTGGGACGACGAGTGCTTCTGCATGACCTACGGCGACGGTGAGGGCAACAACCACCCCCTGACCTCGCTCGACGTCGCCGCCCACGAGATGAGCCACGGCGTCACCTCGGCGACGGCCGGCCTGGAGTACAGCGGCGAGTCCGGCGGCCTCAACGAGGCGACCTCGGACATCTTCGGCACGGCCGCCGAGTTCTACGCCAACAACGGCACCGACAAGGGCGACTACCTCATCGGCGAGGCCATCAACATCAACGGCGACGGCACCCCGCTGCGCTACATGGACAAGCCGAGCAAGGACGGCAAGTCGAAGGACTACTGGTCCTCCAGCCTCGGCAACAACGACGTCCACTACTCCTCGGGCCCCGCCAACCACTTCTTCTACCTGCTGTCCGAGGGCAGCGGCACGAAGACGGTCAACGGCGTGACCTACAACAGCCCCACCTACGACAAGTCGAAGCTGGCGGGCATCGGCCGGGACAAGGCCACCAAGATCTGGTACAAGGCCCTGACCACGTACTTCACCTCCACCACCAACTACAAGGCCGCCCGCGCGGGCACCCTGAAGGCCACCGCGGACCTCTACGGCGCCACCAGCGCGGAGTACAAGGCGGTCGCCGCCACCTGGACCGCGATCAACGTCAAGTGATCCGCCCCTGGTGAACCCCCTCCCCCTCCCGTGACCCGCACCGGACCGCGCTCCCACCGCCCAGGAAGGCGGGGGCGCGGTCCGGTGCGCGCGGGCCCGGGACGTCACGTTTACGCGTACACCTCCCGGCCGTGACACCATCGAAGCGTGATCGACCTCGGCTACTCGCTTTCGCGCCGCTTCCCCGACCCACCGCAGACGGACTACCGCACCGCGGACGTGCGGACGCTCCGGCACGACCTCTTCTGCGGCGACGTCTACCTCGCGGACGTGAAGACCGACCGCGAGCTGTCCACAGCCTGGGGATGGGTGCCGGTCCTGGACTTCGCCTGGGCGCTGTGCGACATCCTCGAACAGGTCGACCAGGACCCCCGGGGCAACCGCTCGTCGGTCCCGCAGTACGCCGAGCTGGACTTCACCGAGTCGACCGACCGGATGCTCTTCACCCGGCGCTTCGGCTGGGTGGAGGTCGAGGCCGACTGGATGCCGGCCGACGAGCCCCCGCTCAACTTCAACCACCGGGCGCTGCGGCGCGAGGCCCGCGACTTCCTGCACGACCTGATCGCGGACCTGTCGGACATGCACGAGGGCCTCGCCGACAACCCCGTGATCTGGGACCTCCAGGCCCGCTTCCCCCGCCTGTGACCCGCCGCCCCTGAGCCCCGGCCGCCGCCCGGGTCACCCCGCCACAGAGCCCGGCGCCCGGCGCCCGGATCAGTCGACCGGCGCCTCCACCCGGACGCCTATCTGCGCGGCGAACGCGGGGGCCAGATCAATCAGTTGGGACGGGCTGATGACCGCGCCCGAGAGCCGGTCGACGCCCCGGGCGATGTCCAGCTCGCCGGCCGCCCGCAAGTCGACGTCCTTCATCCGGGCGACCGAGAAGTCGACGCGCCGCAGCGCGCAGTCGCGGAAGACGACCCGCTCCAGGACGGCGCCGCCGAAGTCCGCCTCGGAGAGCACACAGCCCTCGAAGGTGACGTCCTTCAGCGTCGCCGCGCGCAGATTCAGATAGTCGATCTTGCCGCCGCGCACCAGGACCCGCTCCAGGACCGCGCCGTGCAGCTGCGTCCCGCCGAGGCGGGCGTCACACACCTCCACGTCGCGCAGCGTGGCCTCCGCGAGATCCGTGCCCACGCCCCGGATGCCGTCCAGCACGCAGTCCGTGAACCGCGCCCGGCTCAGCCGGGCCTCGTCCAGCACGCAGCGCCGCATCCGGCAGTCCATGAAGCTGCTGCCCCGCGCCCTCTGGCCCGCGAGGTCCGCCTCGGTGAAGTCCAGCCCGTCGTAATCCCCGTCCGGCTCCAGCCCGGGTCCCTCGTACGGCCGCAGCGGTGGCAGCCGCACCTCTGGAAGTCTGATGACCGGGGCCGTCTTCCGCGGCCTCGCCCTGCCCTGTGCCCTGTCGTCCACCGTCATGCGTCCACGGTGGCACACGGCACTGACAACGCCCCTGACCTGGGTGTTCGGCCTCATCACCGGCGCCCTGCCCGAGGAGGAGCACCCCATGCACGCGATCCGGCTGCACGCCTTCGGCCCCGCCGAGAACCTCACGTACGAGCGCACCGACGACCCCGTGCCGGGCCCCGGCCAGGTGCGGATCGCGGTCGCGGCGGCGGGGGTCCACCTCGTCGACACGACCCTGCGGCAGGGCCGGGCGAAGGGGCCGCACAAGCCGCCGGAGCTGCCCGTGATCCTCGGGCACGAGATCGCCGGCACGGTCGAGGCGCTCGGCGAGGGCGTGGCGTCCGCGCTGCTCGGGCGCCGCGTCGTCACCCACCTGGGCCAGGTGCCGGGTGGCTACGCGCAGCTCACGCTCGCCGCCGCGGACACGCTGCACGACATCCCCGAGGGGCTGGCCGACGAGCACGCCGTGGCCATGGTCGGCACCGGCCGCACCGCCCTCGGCGTCCTCGCCCTCGCGGAAGTGACGGGCGAGGACGTGGTCGTGGTCCTGGCCGCCGCGGGCGGCATCGGCACGCTGCTGGTGCAGCACGCGAAGCGCGCGGGCGCCACGGTCGTCGGCCTCGCCGGGGGCCCCGCGAAGGTGGAGCGCGTACGCGAGCTGGGGGCCGACGTCGCCCTCGACTACACGGACCCGGCATGGCCGGAAAAGGCCCGTACGGCGCTCGGGGGCCGAGCCGCGACCGTCGTCCTCGACGGGGTCGGCGGGGACGCCGCTCGCGCCGCGGTCGGCCTGCTGGGGCGGGGCGGCCGGCATCTGAACCACGGCTGGACAGCGGTCCCGGAGAGCCCGGGGCCCGTGGCCGCGTTCACCCCCGAGGAGCTCGCCGCGCGGTCCATCACGTCGCGCTGTGTGCTGGGGGAACCGATGCTGAAGCGCCTCGGCGGACCTGCCGGGATGCGACGCACGCAGGCCGAGGCGCTGGCGCACGCGGCCGCCGGGCGGGTGGCTCCGGTCGTCACGCGCTTCCCGCTGGCGGAGGCCGCGGCGGCGCACCGGGCGCTGGAGACGCGCGCGACGGTGGGCAAGGTCGTACTCGTCCCCTGAGCCCCTCTTCCCTCATCCGCCTCATGGGCCTGATGCCGTGCCCCGGAGCGCTTCAGTCCGGCGCCGAGGGGCGAAATCAAGCCGCCTTCCAGCAGGCGGAGGTCCCCCGTCGGGCCTAGTCTGGATGGCGCGCGTGAGCGCATGGGTATACGCGCCGCGCACAACCGCATACGCACCGAATCGGACGCGAGAGCAGGTTCCGATGAGCTCCATGAATACGGGCCCTATACCTCCCCCATCCGCCGCTCGGACCGCACCCGACCCCCGTCGTTGGTGGGGTCTGGTCGTCATCGGCACAGCGCAGCTCATGGTCGTCCTCGACGCCACCATCGTGAACATCGCCCTGCCGTCCGCGCAGCGCGCCCTCCACATGTCCGACGGCAACCGGCAGTGGGTCATCACGGCCTACACCCTCGCGTTCGGCGGCCTGCTGCTGCTCGGCGGCAAGATCGCCGACCTCGTCGGACGCAAGCTCACCTTCATGACCGGGCTCGTCGGCTTCGCCGCCGCGTCCGCGCTCGGCGGCGCCGCGCAGACCTCGGGGATGCTCTTCATGTCCCGGGCGCTCCAGGGCGCGTTCGGCGCGCTGCTGGCACCGTCCGCGCTGTCCCTGCTCACCACCACGTTCACCGATGTGCGCGAGCGCAGCAAGGCGTTCGGCATCTACGGCGCGATCGCGGCCGGCGGCTCGGCGATCGGCCTGATCGCCGGCGGCCTGCTGACCGAATACCTCAACTGGCGCTGGTGCCTGTATGTGAACACCCCGATCGCGATCATCACCTTCCTCGGCGCCGGAGCGTTCCTCCACGACGACCGCCGCCGCGGCGAGGGCAGGCCGCGGCTGGACATCCCGGGCGTGCTGCTGGGCTGCGGGGGCCTCGTGGCGATCGTCTACGGGTGCAGCGAGGCCGAGCCGCGCGGCTGGGGCGACGCGCGCGTGCTGGGCCTGCTGCTCGGCGGCGCCGCGCTGCTGAGCCTGTTCACCTGGTGGCAGAAGCGGGCCCCGAGCCCCCTGCTCCCCTTGCGCATACTGCGCGACCGCAACCGCGCGGGGTCGGTGCTGACGATGGCGCTCGCGGTCATCGCCATGTTCGGGATGTTCCTGTTCATGACGTACTACCTCCAGGTCGTGTGCGGCTACTCCCCGGTCAAGACGGGCCTGGCCTTCCTGCCGATGACCGCCGCGATCGTCACCGGCTCCACGCAGATCTCCGCACGGCTGATGACGCACGTGCCGCCGCGGGCCCTGATGGCACCGGGCGCGCTGCTGGCCGCCGCCGGGCTCTTCCTGCTGACCTTCCTGCCGGTGGAGCCCGCGTACGTCTCGCACGTCCTGCCGGCGGAGATCCTGGTGGGCCTCGGCATGGGCCTGATCTTCATGCCGGTGATGGCCACCGCGACATCGGGGGTGGCTCCGCGGGACTCCGGCGTCACCTCCGCGACGGTCAACACCGCCCAGCAGGTGGGCGGTTCGATCGGTACGGCGCTCCTCAACACCATCGCGACCTCCACCAGCGCCACATACGTCGCGGCCCACCTGAGGACCGCCACCGCCGAGGCGGGCGGACAGCTCACCCCGGCCGCCCGGGACGCCGTCGTGAAGACGGGCGTGGTCCACGGCTTCAACGTCGCCATCGGCTGGGCCTCGGCCATCATGCTCCTCGCCGCCGCGACGAGCAGCCTCCTCGTCACCACGGGCGCCCCCAAACACACCGCGCCCCCACCGGATCCAGCCCGGACGGAAGCCGAGGAACGCCACCACATGCGAGCCTGCGAACCGGGCGAACCCCCGGCCTGACCGCCCGAATTCCCTTCGCACCGACACGCACCGACGCACACCGGCACGCGCCGAACGAGCCCTCGGTGAATACCCACGGGCACGCACCGAGGGTTATCGGAAGCTGTGGTGCAACTCCGCCGGGGAGAGCCGCACTTCGCGCCCCGCCCCCCTCACCGCACCACCAGCAGTTCCCGCGCGGTGTTGTTCAGCCGGCGGCCCGCCGACTCCGTGCAGGTCACAATGTCCTCGACACGGACGCCGAAGCGGCCCGGCAGATAAATGCCCGGTTCGATGGAGAAACACATTCCGGGGCGCAACGGGAGGTGTTCGCCCTCGACCATATAAGGCGGTTCGTGGGTGGTCACACCGATGCCGTGGCCGGTGCGGTGGATGAAGTATTCGCCGTATCCGGCGGCCCGGATGACCTTGCGGGCCACCCGGTCGATCTCCTGGCAGGCCACCCCCGGCCGCACGGCCTCGAATGCCGCCTGCTGCGCCTCGCGCACCACGTCGTGCACCTTGCGCTCCTCGGCGGTCGGCTCGCCCACGTGGACCGTACGGGTGGTGTCGGAGCCGTAGCCGTCCATGAGGCCGCCGAAGTCCATGACGACCATGTCACCGTCCTCGATGACCTTGTCGCCCGCGTCGTGGTGCGGATTGGCGCTGTGGGCGCCCGCGCCGACCACCGTGAAGTCCACCTGGCTGTGGCCGTGTTCACGCAGCAGCCGCGCCAGATCCGCCGCCACGTCCCGCTCGCGCCGCCCCGCGAAGCGCAGCCGCACGATGTCCTCGTACGTCGCGTCCGCCGCCGCACCGGCCGCCGCGAGCCGCTCCACCTCGTACGCGTCCTTGACCGCGCGCAGCATCGGCAGCAGCTCCGTGAACGCCCCGAAGGCCACACCCGGGCAGGCCCGCTGGAAGGCCAGCAGGTGCAGCGCCCAGGCGCTGTCCGAGACGCCGTAGCGGCCGCGCGGGTCCAGCAGCGGGGCCAGCGCGGCATACGGATCCTGGCCGTCCGTCCAGCCCGTGATCGTCAACGCGTGGGCGCCCGCCGCCCGTTCGGCGTCCGGCGCCTCCAGCGCCGGGACCAGCAGCTGCGGCCGGCGGCCGGGCGCCAGCAGCAGCGCGGTGAGCCGCTCCGTGGTGTGCGGGCGGTAGCCCGTCAGCCAGGCGAGGTCGGGGCCGGGCGTGACCAGCAGACCGGCCAGCCCCGCCTCGGCGGCCGAGACGGCGGCGCGCTCCATGCGGGCGGCCAGGACCTTGGACCCCTCGGTCGCCCCGGCGGGGGCGGGATCGGCGGCATCGCTCATGAAGGCAGCGTAATCCGGACGGAGGCGGTCGGCAGCGATTTCTCTACCTCACGGGTGAGGGCCCCTCATCCGCCCGGAGGAGAAGCACCCCGACCCAGGACCGATTTCCCCCTGATTTCGTTGTGGAGGGGAATCCCGCAGCCCTAGCGTGTTGACGCCCGAACTGAACTCATTCCGTTGTCGTTCTTCCGCCGGGCAGCGCTGGACCACACGTTGAAGGAGCACCATGTTCCGACGGATCGGACGGTTCGCCGTCCACCGCCCCTGGCTGACCATAGCGGGCTGGATCATCGCGGCAGTGGCACTCGCCATGCTCGCCCCCGGTTTGAAGTCGACAACCGATGAAACGGAATTCCTCCCTTCGCATTACGAGTCCGTACAGGCCGGGAAACTTCAGGAGAAGGCATTCCCGCAGACCCAACAGCCCTCCGCGATCGCCGTGTTCCAGCGGACCGACGGCGGCAAGCTCACCCAGAGCGACAAGGACGCCGTCGCCCGGATCACCCAGGGCCTGGACGCCAAGCACCACAAGGGCATAGCCAAGGTGGCGACCAGCCCCGAGGCCGTCTCGCCCAACGGTGAGATCGCCCTCGCCAATATCGTCGCCGTCGACCGCAACTCCCAGGACAGCACCGTCCCCGACGCGGTCAAGGACCTCCGCTCGGACGCCAAATCCCTGTTGAGCGGCACCCAGTTGAAGGTCGGCATCACCGGTCAGGCGGCCACCGCGCTCGACGCCAAGGAGTCCTCGGGCGACACCGACTCCATGATCATGTCGGCGACCCTCCTCCTGATCGTCGTCCTGCTGCTCGTCATCTTCCGCAGCCCGCTGATCGCCCTGCTGCCCGTGCTGATCATCGGCGTCGTCTTCTCCGTCGCCCTCGGACTCATCGGCACCGTGGCCCACCTCGGCGGCCTCAAGGCGGACAACTCCATATCCGCGATCCTCATCGTCGTGCTCTTCGGCGTCGGCACCGACTACATCCTCTTCCTCCTCTTCCGCTACCGCGAGGAACTGCGGGCCGGCGAACAGCCCAAGAACGCGCTCGTCAACGCCGTCGCCCGGGTCGGCGAGACCATCGCCTCCGCCGCGGGCGCCGTCATCGTCGCCTTCCTCGCCCTGCTGCTCTCGACCATGGGCATGATGCGCGCGATGGGCCCGTCGCTGGCGATCTCCGTCGGCGTGACCCTCGTGGCCGCGCTCACCCTCGTGCCGGCCGTCTTCTCCCTCCTCGGCACCAAGGCGTTCTGGCCGTCCAAGTCGTGGAAGAAGAAGCCGCGCAACCGCATCGCGGGCGGCCTCGGCTCGGCCGTCGCCCGCCGCCCGGGACTCATCGGGGCCGCCTCCGCCCTGGTCCTGGCCGTGCTCGCCATCGGCACGTTCAGCTTCAAGGCCGAGTTCGACACCGACAGCCAGCTGCCGCAGAAGCTGGAGTCCGTCCAGGCGATGAAGGACCTCCAGCGGGGCTTCTCCGCAGGCCAGTCCGACCCCGCGATGATCTACGTCCAGTCCGAGGCGGGCACCCCGCTCGACAAGGGCGCCCTGGACACATACCGCGACAAGCTCGCGAAGCTCGACGGCGTCGGCTCCGCCGCGCTCACCGCCACCAGCCCCGACCGGAGCGTCGCGCAGTACAGCGTCGTCCTGAAGTACCGCCCCACCGAGGACAAGGCCATCGAGCTGGCCGGCGGCTCGCTCCGCGACGGCGCGCACGCCGCCGCGCCCGAGGGCACCAAGGCCGTCGTCGGCGGCACCTCGGCCGTGCTCTCCGACGTCGAGAAGGCCGTCACCCACGACTACACGGTCGTCTTCCCCGTCGCCGGCCTCGCCATCATGATCATCCTGGGGCTGCTGCTCCGCAGCCTGGTGGCGCCGCTCTATCTGATGATCTCCGTCGCCCTGGGCTTCGGCGCGACGCTCGGCGCGACCGTCTGGCTCTTCCAGGACATGCAGCACAAGAACGGCCTGCTGTTCATGCTGCCGATCATCGTCTATCTCTTCGTCGTCGCCATCGGCACTGACTACAACATCCTCATGGTGGCCCGCCTGCGCGAGGAGGTCCGCCGCGGCGTCCCGGCCCGCGAGGCCATCCGCACGGCCGTCTCCCGCTCGGCACCGACGATCTCCTCCGCGGCGATCATCCTGGCGGGCACCTTCGGCGTCCTGATGCTGGCCGACAACTCCATGCTCCAGCAGATGGGCTTCGCGGTCGCCTTCGGCATCCTGCTCACGGCCTTCATCATGGCCATGCTGCTGGTCCCGACCGTGACCTCGCTCCTCGGCCACAAGGCGTGGTGGCCGGGCCACCAGGACGCACCGCGGGCGGAGCCGGCGGAGCAGGCGGGCACGGCACCGAGCTGGTCGCGGAACGAGGAGGTACGGAGCTGATCCGTACGCGACAGTGAACGACATCGGCCCTCCGTGAAAGATCACGGAGGGCCGATTCGCGCGCTGTTCAGCGCTGACACGAGCCGCCTGTCGGATTCGAACCGACGACCCTCGCTTTACAAGAGCGACGCTCTGGCCAACTGAGCTAAGGCGGCACGACGCACGCGGGCGGCGCCCACGAACGCTGCCCCACTCTACACAGCGCCTCCCGCGGCCAGCCACAGAGTTGCCCCGCCCCCCGGAGCGCCGGAACGCGGGCACGCGAAGGTTTCGCCCGCTCCCCTGCTGACAACGGCCCTTCCCCCGGGTAGCGTCACCGGCAGCCCGTCCAATTGGACTGGACCACTCCTTTTACTCGGATCGTCCGGCACGTTCCTGCCGGTGAAGGGATCTCGAACCATGGCTACGGTCACGTACGACAAGGCGACCCGGATCTACCCGGGGAGCGACAAGCCCGCCGTCGACCAGCTCGACATCGCGATCGAGGACGGCGAGTTCCTCGTCCTCGTCGGGCCCTCCGGCTGCGGCAAGTCCACCTCGCTGCGCATGCTCGCGGGGCTGGAGGACGTCAACGGCGGGGCGATCCGCATCGGCGACCGCGACGTCACCCACCTGCCGCCCAAGGACCGGGACATCGCCATGGTGTTCCAGAACTACGCGCTCTACCCGCACATGACCGTCGCCGACAACATGGGCTTCGCCCTGAAGATCGCGGGCGTCAACAAGGCGGAGATCCGGCAGAAGGTCGAGGACGCGGCGAAGATCCTGGACCTCACGGAGTACCTCGGCCGCAAGCCCAAGGCGCTCTCCGGCGGCCAGCGGCAGCGCGTGGCCATGGGCCGCGCGATCGTCCGCGAGCCGCAGGTGTTCCTCATGGACGAGCCGCTGTCCAACCTCGACGCCAAGCTGCGCGTCCAGACCCGCACCCAGATCGCCGGGCTCCAGCGGCGCCTCGGCATCACCACGGTCTACGTGACCCACGACCAGGTCGAGGCCATGACCATGGGCGACCGGGTGGCCGTGCTCAAGGACGGCCTGCTCCAGCAGGTCGACTCGCCGCGCAACATGTACGACCGCCCCGCCAACCTCTTCGTCGCCGGCTTCATCGGCTCCCCCGCCATGAACCTCGTCGAGGTCCCGATCACCGACGGCGGCGTGAAGTTCGGCAACAGCGTCGTGCCCGTCTCCCGCGAGGCGCTCTCCGCCGCCGCGGACCGGGGCGACCGCACGGTGACGGTCGGCGTCCGGCCCGAGCACTTCGACGTCATCGAGCAGGGCGGCTCCACCGCCCCCTCCTCCGCCAAGGAGGCCCCCGCCGGCCTCGCCGTCACGGTCAACGTCGTCGAGGAACTCGGCGCGGACGGCTACGTCTACGGCACGGCGGAGGTCGGCGACGACCGCAAGGACCTCGTGGTCCGCGTCAACGGCCGCAACGTCCCGGAGAAGGGGGCTCTCCTGCGGGTGGTTCCGCGGGCGGGCGAGCTTCACGTCTTCTCGACGTCTTCGGGGGAGCGGCTGAGCGACTAGGTGGGGCGGGGGGGTGGGTGCGGGTTCGTTTTTGTCTGCGGGTGCGTTGCGCCTGCGGCGGGCGGCCTCAAACGCCGGCCGGGCTGGGTTTGTGGTGGGTGCCGGGGGTGGGGCCTCCGGGCTGGGGACCTGGAACGCGGTGCGGGCACCGTTCTGCGTATTGGGTGCCGTGAAGTCGCACCGCGCTCCAGAACCTCACCCTCCGACCCCACCCCCTCCCACCGGAGAGCGACATCAAGGCCCGTTCCGGGCAACAACCAACCCGTTGGGGGCACCTCTGGGGGCGCCCCCGGACGGAGTCTGGGGGAGGCCGCTGGGGGAGGCAACGGGCCCGCGGTTGGGGTCTGGGGCAGCGCCCCAGTTTCGGGAAGGGGCGGGGTAGGGGAACAAAGCGCCGCAGGCGACAACGCACCCGCAGCCGGGGGCCTGGGGCACGCGCCCCAGCCGGGAAGGGACGGGGCAGAACAAAGCTCGCCGCAGGCGCAGGCGTAGGCAGCACCCCCAAGCCCGACACCCGTCACCTTTTCGAGCGCGTACGTCAACCCACGTCCCGCGATAAACCTCGAATCCTTCGCTCGACCGGGTGACTAAATGTCGCCATATCATTACCCCTCGCTACCATCTGCGACATGAACCAGGCCGCCCGCCGCATCGGCAGAACCCTCGCCCTCGTCCTCCCCGTCGTGCTGGTCCTCTCCGGGACCCTCGCCGTGACCCGCGTACCGTGGGCCGCGCCGAGTGCCGACTCGCAGGTGCTGACCGCTTCGTCCGACACCGCCTCCACCCAGGCCAAGGCAGCCCGCGCGCCGTACGAGGTGCTGCGCGACCAGCTGTTGACCGAGCTCCAGGTGAAGAACCCCGGCGCCGCGCTCACGCACCTCCAGGCCGCCACCAACGGCCGTCCGTCGCTCGCCCAGCACTGCGCCGAGCTGGCGCGTGCGCTGGGCCGTGCCGCGGTCGCCAAGTACGGCGCCAAGCAGGCCCAGAAGTTCTCCCGGCCCGTCTGCGACACCTCGTTCGCGTCCGGCGTCGCCCAGGCCCACTGAGCGCCGCCCCCGGGCCCGGCCGCCGCACCACCCGCACGACCACCCGTACGACCGCGCGCGCTGCCGCCCGCACCCCCGCCCGGGCCACGGCATATCGTGCGGAGCATGACCGGCACGCACGCGTACCCCACCCAAGCCGTCGTCCTGGCCGGAGGCCAAGGGTCGCGGCTTCGCCCGTACACCGACGACCGACCCAAGCCGATGGTCGAGATCCCCGGCACCGGGACCCCGATCATCGGCCATCAGCTTGCCTGGCTCGCCGCCGAGGGAGTCACCGACGCGGTCGTCTCCTGCGGCCATCTGGCGGAGGTCCTCCAGGACTGGCTCGTGTCGGCCGAACTGCCGCTCCGGGTGACCACCGTGGTGGAGCCGGAGCCCCTGGGCCGCGGTGGCGGGCTCAAGTTCGCGGCCGCGTCGCTGCCGCACCCCGACCGCCCCTGGTACGCCACCAACGGCGACATCTGGACCCGCTTCTCGCTCCGCGAGATGGCCGCCTTCCACCACGAGCGTGACGCGACGGCCACCCTGGCCCTGGCCCGGCCCCGGATCCCCTGGGGAGCCGTGGAGACCGACGAGTTCGGCCACGTCCTCGACTTCATCGAGTCGCCGCCCTCGCCGTATCTGATCAACGCGGGTGTCTACGTCTTCTCCGCGGCCTTCACCGCCCTGCTGCCCGAGCGCGGCGACCACGAGCGCACCACCTTCCCGCGCCTCGCGCGCGAGCGCCGGCTGGCCGGCTATCCGCTGCCGCACGGTGCGTACTGGCGGGCCATCGACACGGCGAAGGACCTGACCGAGGCCGCCAAGGAGCTCGCAGGCTGACAGGCCGCGCGAAAGCGCCCCCGCACCCTTTGCAGGGGTGCGGGGGCGCTTCGTCGTGCGGCTCAGCCGAGGAGGCCGCCCAGGGCCCCTCCGCCGCCGGTCGAGCCGCCGGAGGAGGAGTTGCCCGAGGAGCCCGTGCCGCCGCCCGTGGAGCCGTTCGCGGCGGACGAGCCGGAGGGGCTGCGCGGCGCCGCGGGAGCGGCGGGCCGCTCGTGCGTCTGCGGCGTGGAGTGCGCGCCCTGGCTGGCGCCCGGGTGCCCGGCGGCGCCCGCCGTGCTCTCCGGGGCCCGCGCGGTGCCGGGGACGGCGGGCGCGGTGGCGGAGGGCGTGGCGGTCTTCCTGCCCGAGGGGGTGGGCTTGGGGGTGCCGGGGGTGGCCGACCCGTGGCCGCCCCGGGTCGGCGCGCCGGTGCCCGGGGTCTGCGGGAGCGGCGTGCCGGGGAGGTTGTTGACGGGCGGGTCGCTCGGGCCGGGGGTGCGCACGGTCTCCGAGGAGCGCACGGCACCACCCAGCGTCGAACCGATGATCAGGGACAGGCCGATGACGACGGTCGCCATGACCGTGCCCCGGCGGAGCACCCGACGGCGGAGGTCCCACAGCTCGGCGCGGGGACCGAGGCGCCGCCAGGCTTCCCCGGCGAGGCGGCCGTCGATGGAGTAGAAGGGCGCCCCGGCGATGACCAGGGGGCTCCAGGCCGCGAGGTAGACGATGTCGGGCGCGTTGTAGACGGGCACGGTGCGCCAGCTGACGGTCATCAGGAGGACCGCGGAGAGCAGGACGCCGATGCCGGCGGCGAGGCGTTGCCAGAGGCCGAAGATGGTGAGGACGCCGACGACGACCTGGAGAAAGGCGACGGTGAGCCCGGCGCCCACGGGGTGGGCGAGGGCGAGGCTCCGCAGGGGCGCGGCCATGGGCCAGGGGTGCAGCGCGGTCAGCCAGGTGACCATGGAGCCGCGGCGGCCGCCGTCGAAGTAGACGGGGTCGCAGAGCTTGCCCATGCCCGCGTAGATGGTGATGAGGCCGAGGAAGATCCGCAGCGGCAGGAGCACGACGCCGAGGTTCATCCGGCGGCCGGGGTAGTAGGCGTGCCGGAGGGAGTCGTTGCCGCCGCGCTTGCGGCCGGTGTCGTCGTCCTCGCCGTCGAACTGCTCGTATTGGTACTGGTCTTCGTCGTACGCGCTGTCCGTGGGGCGTACGCCGTGGAGCAGTTGGGTCTGCGGGCCGACCGCGTCGACGAGCTCGCCGGGGCCGGTGTGCTCGGTGGAGCCGCGGGGGCCGACGACCGTGGGCGGGGGGCCGTCGACGCGGATCCGGGGCAGCACCTGGGTGGAGCCCGCGTCCGTGCCGGTGCCCACGGGCCCGGCCGCGGAGTCCCTTACGGCTTGCAGGAGTTCGGTGGGCGCCGCGTCGCCGGGTTGGGTCCGGCCGCTCCACACCACGGGGGCGCGGCGCCTGGCCGCGCCCTTGACGGTGGGCAGCTGTGCCGTGTCGGCGACCCCGGCGAACTGGCGGGCGACGCGCGGCGGCCGGGCGAGCTGCACGCGGAAACTCAGATGGTTGACGACGATCTGCGCCGGGTCGGACGGCACTTTCACCGTACTCAGCGCGGGCTGGTCGTCGTACCCGGAAGAGCTTCCCCCCGTGGGTGTGCGGGGTGTTCTGGTGTCCACACTCATCTAACCGAGTGACTTCTGATTAGGACACTGCCTTGACCGGTTCGAACTGTCCGAGGCCCGTCAAGATCGTGAGACGACAAACGCCGGAAGGGCTGGTTTGACCGGCCCTTCCGGCGTTCGATGTCGCTTTGTGACCGAGAGCGGTCACAAGAGGTCAGGCGCGGCGGCGCGAGGCCTCGTAGAGGACGACGCCGGCCGCGACGCCGGCGTTGAGGGATTCCGCGCCACCGGGCATCGGGATCCGCACCCGGAAGTCGCAGGTCTCGCCGACGAGGCGGGAGAGGCCCTTGCCCTCGCTGCCGACGACGATGACGACGGGGCCGCCGAGCGCCTCCAGCTCGTGCAGCTCGACGTCGCCGTCGGCGGCCAGGCCGACGACCACGAGCCCGGCCTTCTGGTACGACTCCAGCAGCCGCGTCATGTTGGTGGCGCGGGCCACCGGCGTACGGGCGGCGGTGCCCGCGGAGGTCTTCCAGGCGCTGGCGGTCATGCCGGCCGCGCGGCGCTCGGGGACGACGACGCCGTGGCCGCCGAAGGCGGAGACGGAGCGGACGACGGCGCCGAGGTTGCGCGGGTCGGTGATGCCGTCGAGGGCGACGATCAGCGGGTCCTCGCCGTCGTCGAAGGCGGCGGCGGTGAGGTCGTCGGGGTGGGCGTACTCGTAGGGCGGCACCGACAGGACGAGGCCCTGGTGGTTGAGGCCGTTCGTCATCCGGTCGAGCTCGGGGCGGGGGGCCTCCATGAGGTTGAGGCCCTTGTCCGTGGCGAGCTGGAGCGCCTCGCGGACGCGCTCGTCGTTGTCCAGGTACTGCTGGACGTAGAGCGTGTTCGCGGGGACGCCCTCGCGCAGCGCCTCGACGACGGAGTTACGGCCGACGACGAGCTCGTTGGTGCCCTTGGGGCCGCCGCGGCGCGGGGCGGGGCGCTTGGACTCGTGCCGGACCTTGGCGTTGGCGAGACGGTTCTTCTTGTGGCCCTTGCGCTCGGAAGCGGGCGGGGTCGGACCCTTGCCCTCCAGGGCACGGCGCCGCTTGCCGCCGCTGCCGACCGTCGCGCCCTTCTTGTTGGACGTGCGGCGGTTCCTGCGCTGGCTGTTGCCGGCCATGGGTGCACCTGTTTCTTCACTGCTCAGAGCCACCGGGGTGGCTCTTGTAAACGTACGTACGAAAAGTGTCTCTCAGGACGGGCGGCGACGCTCGGGTGCGGGCCCGCTACGACAGGGACCAGCGCGGGCCGGAGGGGGTGTCCTCGATGGCGAGGCCCGCCTGCTGGAGCTGGTCGCGGATGGCGTCGGCGGTGGCGTAGTCCTTGCGGCCGCGGGCGGCCTGGCGCTGTTCGAGCACCAGCCTGACCAGCGAGTCGACGACGCCGTGCAGATCGTCACCGCGGCCGCTCGTGGCATCGGCCCACTGCGCGTCGAGCGGGTCGAGGCCGAGCACGCCGAGCATGGCGCGGACCTCGGCCAGCCGGGCGACGGCGGATTCCTTGTCGTCGGCGGTCAGCGCGGAGTTGCCCTGGCGCACGGTGGTGTGGACGATCGCCAGCGCCTGGGGGACGCCCAGGTCGTCGTCCATCGCCTCGGCGAAGGCGGGCGGCACCTCGGCGGCGGGCTCGACCGGACCGGCCTTCTCCACCACCCGCTGGATGAAGCCCTCGATCCGCGCGAAGGCGGCCTCCGCCTCGCGCAGGGCCTCCTCGCTGTACTCGATCATCGAGCGGTAGTGCGGGGTGCCGAGGTAGTAGCGCAGGACGATCGGGCGCCAGTGCTTGACCATCTCGGAGACGAGGACGGAGTTGCCGAGCGACTTCGACATCTTCTCGCCGCTCATGGTGACCCAGGCGTTGTGCACCCAGTAGGCGGCGAAGTCGTCACCGAAGGCCTTGGCCTGGGCGATCTCGTTCTCGTGGTGCGGGAAGATCAGGTCCAGGCCGCCGCCGTGGATGTCGAACGCCGCGCCGAGGTACTTGTGCGCCATGGCCGAGCACTCCAGGTGCCAGCCCGGCCGGCCGCGGCCCCACGGGGTCTCCCAGGAGGGCTCGCCGGGCTTGGCGGCCTTCCACATCGCGAAGTCGCGGGGGTCGCGCTTGCCGGTCTCGCCCTCGCCGGACGGCTGGAGGAGGTTGTCCAGCTCCTGGTTGGAGAGCTCGAGGTAGCCGGGGAAGGAGCGCACGTCGAAGTAGACGTTGCCCTCCGCCTCGTAGGCGTGGCCGCGCTCGATGAGGCCGCGCATCATCTCGACCATCTCGGTGACATGGCCGGTGGCGCGCGGTTCGTACGTGGGGGGCAGGCAGCCGAGCACGTCGTAACCGCTGTTGAAGGCGCGCTCGTTCTCATAGCCGATCGACCACCAGGGGCGGCCCTGCTCGGCGGACTTCTTGATGATCTTGTCGTCGATGTCCGTGACGTTGCGTACGAAGGTCACGTCATAGCCGCGGTAGGTGAACCAGCGGCGCATGATGTCGAAGTTGAGACCGGAGCGGATATGTCCGATGTGCGGAGCGGCCTGCACGGTCGCGCCACAGAGGTAGATCGAGACGCAGCCCGGCGTGAGCGGGGAGAAGTCACGGATCTGCCGGGCGCTGGTGTCGTACAGGCGAATGGTCACGCAACCAGGGTAGTGGGCTCCGGGGAGTGCCCCGGGCAAACGGCCGGTTCATTCGTCGGACGGAACGTTTTGCCCCTTATTTGCTTATTGCGCCAAAAATATAACTTCGCGTGGTAACTTCCGCGGCACGAAGCCAACTTCTCGGTGCCGACGCCCGGTGGGACGCCGCGGAAACCTGGAGGGGTGTTGCACTCCACTCTGCCGGTTCAACAGGAGCACCCCGAACGGCCGGGCCCGCCGGCCGGGCCGCTGGAGACGGCGTGCGGACGGGAGGGCGGCGAGCGGCGCGGGCGGCTGGCCGCGCTGGACGGACTGCGGCTCCTCGCGGCGCTGATGGTGGTGGCGTACCACTACGTGGCCTTCGGCAGCGGGGTCTGGGCCCGGCCGTCGGCGGTGGTCTTCCCGACGGCCTTCCTGCCCGCGTCCTACGGCTGGCTGGGTGTGCAGCTGTTCTTCCTCATCAGCGGCTTCGTGATCTGCATGAGCTGCTGGGGCAGGAGCGTCGGGCAGTTCGCCGTGTCACGCGTCACGCGGCTCTTCCCCGCGTACTGGTTCGGAGTGCTCCTCGTCACCCTCGCCGTCTATTTGTGGCCCGCGGTGGACGAAACCCTCCGTCCGAGGGACGTCGCCGTCAATCTGACGATGCTGCAATCACCCCTAGGGGTGGACTCGGTCGACGGCGTCTACTGGACGCTCTGGGTCGAGATGCGCTTTTACCTGCTCTTCGCGCTGATCGCCTGGCGGGGACTGACCTATCGGCGGGCCGTCGGATTCTGCGTGATCTGGGGATTCGCGGGGGCCGTCGCCACCGCGGTGCACAACCCCGCGCTCGATCAGATCCTTATGCCTGAGGACTGCTGGTATTTCATCGCCGGTATCGCCTTCTACCTCATGTACCGCTTCCGCCCGAATCTGGTGCTCTGGCTGATCGTGGGCAGCTGTTTCCTGATCGCCCAGCATGCCCTCCTGGACGCCCAGGCACGTGCGGAAGGCCACATGGGCCGGCACGTGCCGCACTGGCCGACGACGGCGCTGCTGACCCTGTTCTTCCTGGCAGTCGCGGCGGTGGCGCTCGGCCGGACCGGCCGGCTGGACCGGCGGTGGCTGACCACGGCCGGAGCGCTCACCTACCCGCTCTATCTGATCCACGAACGCGTCGGCTGGCTGGTCATCCGGCACACCGCCGGCCTGGTGCCGCGCTACGTCCTGCTCCCGGCCCTCGTCCTCGGAATGCTCCAGGCCGCGTGGCTGGTGCACCGATACGTGGAACGTCCGCTCGCCGGAGCGCTCAGGCGCGGTTTGCGCCGGGCGGCGACCGATATCGGGGCGGGGTGACCTGCCTTGTACGGATATCCGTGGACCCTTGTGAAGATCACGTCAGGGCGGGGCTTGGAAATACGCGAGAGACAGGAGATAACTGTCACGGCAGCACGGGGGCTTCCTATGTCAGCATGCGTACGAATGGGCCTGCGTAGGATGAGCCGACTTAAGCCAATGGGAGAGGACGACATGCGTTTCGCCAGACGAGGTGAACTCGATGGCGGCCGGGCAGCCGTCCAGCAGTCGGCACCGCGGCTCTATGTCCTGGACGGGCTCCGCATCATCGCGGCCCTGATGGTCGTGATGTTCCACTATGTCGCCCTGCGCGGCGGCTGGGGCCGCGACACCCGGGAGATCTTCCCGCACCTTCAGATGTTCGCCCGCTACGGGTGGACAGGTGTCGAGATCTTCTTCCTGATCAGCGGTTTCGTCATCTGCATGAGCACCTGGGGCCGCTCGCTGGGCGACTTCGTGGTCTCCCGGGCGTCGCGGATCTATCCGGCCTACTGGGTGGCGATCTTCCTGACCGCCACCGTGGTCTCCCTGTGGCCGCAGGTGCGCCAGGTGCAGAACTGGGACGCGGTCCTCACCAACCTGACCATGCTCCAGACGGGCGTCGGGGTGTGGGATGTCGACGGTGTCTACTGGACGCTCTTCATCGAGCTGAAGTTCTACGTGCTCTTCGCGATCGTCGTCGCCACCGGCGTGACGTACCGCAAGTGCGTGCTCTTCTGCGGCATCTGGACGGTGGCCGCGGTCACCGCGTCCAGCGTGGACAGCAAGATCCTCGACATGTGGACGATGCCGCTCTACGCGCCGTACTTCATCGCGGGCATCGCCTTCTATCTGATGTACCGCTACAAGCCCACGGCGCTGCTCTGGGGCATCGTGGTCATGTCGCTGCTGCTCGCCCTGCACCACGTGCCGCGGCGAGTGGCGGACAACGCCAGCCACACGGTCCCGACCTGGCCGGCCTCGCTGATCATCGTCGTGGCCTTCGCGGTGATGGCACTGATCGCGCTGGGCAAGCTCAACCGCGTGCAGTGGCGCTGGCTGTCGACGGCGGGTGCGCTCACCTATCCGGTCTACCTGATCCACCAGTACATCGGCATGACCGTCATCTACGCCCTGCGTGACCGCATCCCCGCGCACGTGCTCGTACCGAGCCTGGTCGTGGTGATGCTGTGCGCGGCCTGGCTGCTGCACAAGTACGTGGAGCGGCCCCTGGGCAAGAGACTGCGCAAGGGCCTGCTGAAGGGGATGGACGAGATGCGCCGCAATTCGGCGCCGCCCGCTCCCGCCCCGGCGGTCGCGCAGACGCGCGAGGGGCTGCCGATGCCGAAGCGGGTGCGGCTCTACGAACCCGTCGAGCCGGACCGCGTGGGCGCCGCGGCCAAGTCCGATCGCGTCTGACCGCCGGTCACGTCCGACCGCTGACCGCACGCCCCGCCCGGGGCGGGCCGGCCTCCCGGCCCGCCCGTCCACGGCGGGGCGTCGTCAGATCGAGCCGACGACCTTGCGCGGACTCACCCGCACGACGACGCGTTCCGCGTCATCCTTCGCCGCCGGGTTGAAGTCCGCGTAATCCTTCCCGGTGTATTTCCGGGACAGCGTGTTGATCAGCTCCTGACCGCCCTCGGTGGTCAGCGTGGCCGTCCCCCGCACCTCCGCGTAGGTGTAGGGCGCGTTGTGCGGGTTGATCATCACGCTGACCCGCGGGTCGCGCCGCAGGTTCTTCTCCTTGCGGCGGCCGACGGTCGTGGAGATCAGCAGGTCGTCCCCGTCGCGCGCGACCCAGGTCACGGACAGCTGGGGGCTGCCGTCAGGCTGGAGGGTCCCCACGGTGGCGAAGACGGGGGTGTCGTCGAGGAGCTTCTTCAGGTCGTCGGAGAGTGCGGCGGACACGGCGCGGATCCTTCCCTCGGGACGGCTGGGCGGGCCTCACGCACGGCGACCGTACGATCACCGTGCGTCGCCCACCGTATGCCCCCGAGGGCCGGGCCGGTCAGATCCTGGGGAAGACCAGCGCCGTGGCGACGGCCGCGAGGCCCTCCGCGCGGCCCGTGAGCCCCAGACCGTCGCTCGTGGTGCCGGAGACCGACACGGGGGCCCCGATCGCCTCGGAGAGGGCCTTCTGGGCCTCCTGGCGCCGCTTGCCGATCTTCGGGCGGACGCCGATCACCTGGACCGAGACATTGCCGATCTCGAAACCCTCCGCGCGGACGATCCGCGCCGCTTCGGCCAGCAGGGTGACGCCGGACGCGCCGGACCACTCCGGGCGGTCCGTGCCGAAGTGCTCGCCGAGGTCACCGACGCCCGCGGCGGAGAACAGCGCGTCGCACGCGGCGTGCGCGGCGACGTCGCCGTCGGAGTGGCCGGCGAGGCCGTGCGTGGCGTCCTCCCAGAGCAGGCCCGCGCACCACAGCTCGCGGCCCTCCTCGAAGGCGTGCACGTCCGTGCCGATGCCCACGAGCGGGACGACCTGGGCGGAGTGGCTAGTAGCGATCATTGGCCCTCCTGCGGGCGAGTACGGCCTCGGCCAGGACGAGGTCCAGCGGCCGGGTCACCTTGAATGCCTCCTCGTGGCCGGGCACCACGACGACGGGCCTGCCGAGCCGCTCCACGAGCCCGGCGTCGTCCGTGGCGCCCTCGCCCTCCGTGGCGATCTGCTCGTGCGCCTCGTCGAGGGTGCGCCGGTCGAAGCCCTGCGGGGTCTGCACGGCCCGCAACAGCGCCCGCTCGGGCGTCCCGACGACGAGCTCGGGCTCGCCCGCCGCGTCACCCGTGCGGGGCTCGACCTGCTTGACCGTGTCGGCCAACGGCAGCGCCGGTACGACGGCGGGGGCGCCGTCGCGTACGGCGGAGATCACGGCGTCGACGGTGTCGACGGGCACCAGGGGGCGCGCGGCGTCGTGGACCAGGACGATGTCGATGTCGCCGGGGAGGGCCTTCAGGCCGAGGCGGACGGACTCCTGCCGGGTCTCGCCACCGGGGACGACCAGGATCTCGGCCGGGTCGTGGCCGGTGAGCGGATAGTCGTCGAGGAGATTGCGGACCTCGGGGGCGCCGTCCGGCGGGGCGACCACGACGACGAGGCTCACGGCGCGGGAGGCGGCCATCGCGCGCACGGCGTGGACCAGCATCGGGGTGCCGTTCAGCGTGCGCAGGGCCTTGGGGGCACCCGGGCCGAGGCGGACGCCGCGGCCGGCCGCGGGGATCACCGCGGCGGTGCGCGAAGGAGTGACGGCGGGGGCTCGATCAGACATTGCGTTGGCGTTCAGGTTTGCTTCCTCGGCCGAATTGGGTATGGCCTCAGCGTGCCGGGCACGACGCCCCGACCAGCCCCTTCCGTGACACTGGTCGGGTCGGCTGCCCGGGCCCGGCACGCCAAGCACGGCGTGAAACCTCGACGCCGGAGCAGAGATGCCGCAGCGCCCGGCGGATGACAGTCGTCATCGCGCGGGCACCGCGGCACTTCTTTCGTCCGGCACCTGCTGCGTTGCGCGCAGCGCTGCTGTGCTCCCTCGTCGTCGACCGCATGGCTCAATGGCGAGTGGAGCGCTGCGTCAGGACGCGAGAACCTCGTCGAGCAGGGCCTCGGCCTTGTCCTCGTTCGTGTTCTCCGCGAGGGCGAGCTCGCTGACCAGGATCTGGCGCGCCTTCGCGAGCATGCGCTTCTCACCGGCGGAGAGGCCGCGCTCGCGCTCGCGACGCCACAGGTCGCGCACGACCTCGGCGACCTTGATCACGTCGCCGGACGCGAGCTTCTCGAGATTTGCCTTGTAGCGACGGGACCAGTTCGTCGGCTCTTCCGCATACGGTGCGCGCAGCACCTCGAAGACCCGGTCCAGCCCATCCTGGCCGACCACATCGCGCACACCGACGAACTCCGCATTGTCCGCCGGCACCCGAACCGTCAGGTCACCCTGGGCGACCTTCAGCACCAAGTAGGTCTTGTCCACGCCTTTGATCTGGCGAGTTTCGATGGCCTCGATCAGCGCGGCCCCGTGATGGGGATAGACCACGGTGTCGCCAACCTTGAACGTCATGTGACAGGTACCCCTTCCGTGGCTATCCAGTCTAACACGGGAACTGCCCGTTCTGAATGGCGTTTCCGCAGGTCAGGGCATATCTCGGGGCTTGACAACAGCAACCGGAACGTGCTGCGGGAGGGTTCCGGAAGCGGGTATTCGCAGGTCGGAGCGGTTCTTCGGGCAAGGCGAAACGGGCACGTTACACGCGTGCGGAGTGGCTCGCGAGCGGTCGAACGTCCCGTTTTGCCGGGGTCCGGTCGGCGGACTTCCGCTACTCCGTTCGGGGCCGGAGTGTCTTCGGCGCCGGGATTCCGGAATTGATCACGGGCGTCTTGATCAATTCCGGGACATCTTCCCGGACCCTCCCGCATTCCTTGCCGATAATCCCCCGCATCACGCGCCACTCGGCTCCTCGGGCGTTCGGGGCGGATATTCGGCCATGCCGCCGACAGGGGCCGAGTTGACCATGGGGGCGGGTCGGGTGCGAGGGCCCGGACGGGGCTCGGTAACCTGAGCGCGCTGACACACCTCTTACTTCGTCCAAGGAGATGCCGCCGCCGTGAGCAGCAGCCTTCGACGCGGCGCTCTCGCCGCTTCCGCCCTCGTGCTCTCGATCGCCTCGCTCTCCGCCTGTGCGGCGGGCAACAGCGCGCAGACGCTGGAGGTCAAGCCTGACAACGCCGCCACCTCGGTCGGCGACATCAAGCTCCAGAACATGAACGTGATCACCCAGCCGGACCTGGACGCCAAGGGCCCGGCCGTGATCACCGGCAAGCTCTTCAACAACGGCCGCAAGGACCAGACGCTGCGTGCGATCTCCCTGGCCGGCAAGAACGCGACCGTGAAGATCACCCCCGCGAGTGGCTCCGGCCAGCTCGTGGTGCCCGCGGGCGGCTCCGTCGTCCTCGGCGGCAAGGGCAACGCCTCGGCGGTCCTGCCGAACGGCCGCGAGTCGCTCAAGGACGGCGAGCAGCAGAAGCTGACGTTCGACTTCAGCGACACCGGCGCGGTGAACATCGGCGCCTTCGTCGTGCCCGCGAAGAGCTTCTTCAAGGAGTGGGGCCCCGCCGAGGAGCCCTCCTCCGCGCCGTCGCAGTCCGCCTCCCCGGGCCAGTCCTCCTCCCCGGCGCAGTCCGGCAAGCCGGGCCAGGCGGGCCAGTCCGGTCAGCCGGGCAAGCCGGGCGCCGAGGGCACCCAGCAGGGCGCCGAGGGCAAGCCGGGCGCCGGCGAGCCCTCGCAGGGCGGCCAGCAGCACGCCGGTCACTGATCCGTACGCCGAGGGGCCCGGAAGCGATGATCGCTTCCGGGCCCCTCGGCGTGCTCACGGCGTGGCTTCCGACGTGGGGACGCCCCCACGCCCGCCTGTCACGGCTCGAACTTGTAGCCCAGGCCGCGGACAGTCACCAGATAGCGCGGCGCGCCCGGGTCGGGCTCGATCTTGGCGCGCAGCCGCTTGACGTGCACGTCGAGGGTCTTGGTGTCGCCGACGTAGTCCGCGCCCCAGACCCGGTCGATGAGCTGCATGCGGGTGAGCACCCGGCCGGCGTTGCGCAGCAGCATCTCCAGGAGGTCGAACTCCTTCAGCGGCAGGTCGACCTTGCCGCCGGAGACGGTGACGACGTGCCGGTCGACGTCCATCCGGACGGGGCCCGCCTCCAGGGCCGCGGGGGTGACCTCCTCGGGCTCGCCGCGGCGGCGCAGGACGGCCCTGATGCGGGCCACCAGCTCGCGGGAGGAGAAGGGCTTGGTCACATAGTCGTCGGCTCCTATTTCCAGGCCGACGACCTTGTCGATCTCGCTGTCCTTGGCGGTGACCATGATGACCGGGACGTTGGAGCGCCCCCGCAGCTGGCGGCAGACCTCCGTGCCGGGCAGGCCGGGGAGCATCAGGTCGAGCAGGACCAGGTCGGCGCCGTTGCGCTCGAACTCGTCCAGCCCGTCGGGCCCGGTGGCGGCGACGGCGACCTCGAACCCTTCCTTGCGGAGCATGTAGGACAAAGCGTCGCTGAAGGATTCCTCGTCCTCGACGACGAGCACACGGGTCACGGGTGGACCTCCGGTCGGGTCTCTGTGGGGGCAACGGGGGTCGTTCCCCGAACACGGGTCACGGAAGCACCTCCGGAGTGGGAAGGTGTTCGCTGATGAAGGTGTCGTCGGTGCGGCGGTGGCCGCGGCGGTCCCGGTCGCGGACCGAGCCCGCCTCCGGGAGCCGCAGGGTGAAGGTGGAGCCCTGGCCTTCGGCGCTCCAGACCGTGACCTCCCCGCCGTGCGAGGCGGCCACGTGCTTGACGATGGCGAGGCCGAGGCCGGTCCCGCCGGTGGCGCGCGAGCGCGCCGGGTCGACGCGGTAGAAGCGCTCGAAGATCCGCTCGCGGTCCTTCTCCGAGATGCCGATGCCCTGGTCGGTGACGGCGATCTCGATGAGGTCGCCGCCGGGTGCGGTGATGTGGCGGGCGGCGATGCCGACGCGCGTACGGGCGGGGCTGTAGTTGACCGCGTTCTCCACGAGGTTGCCGAGCGCGGCGGCGAGCTGGCCGCGGTTGCCCCAGACGTGCAGGTCGGCGGTGCCCCCGGCGGCCATGGTGATCTGCTTGGTGCCGGCCTGGTGGCGGCAGCGGTCGATGGCCTCGGCGACCAGCTCGTCGACCCGGACGGGCTCGGAGTCCTCCAGCGGGTCGTCGTTCTGCACCCGGGAGAGGTCGATGAGCTCCTGGACGAGGTTGGTCAGCCGGGTGGCCTCGATCTGCATCCGGCCGGCGAAGCGGTTGACCGCCTCGGGGTCCTCGGCGGCGTCCATGACGGCTTCGGACAGCAGGGAGAGCGCGCCGACGGGCGTCTTGAGCTCATGGCTGACGTTGGCGACGAAGTCCCGGCGGACGGCCTCGATGCGGCGCGCCTCGGTGAGGTCCTCGACCAGCAGCAGCACCAGCCGGGAGCCCAGCGGCGCCACTCTGGCCGAGACCGCGAGGGCGTCGCCGCGGCCCGTGCCGCGCCGGGGCAGGTCGAGCTCGACCTGGCGTATCTCGCCGTCGCGGCGGGTGTCGCGGGCCATCTGGAGCATCGGCTCGACGGCCAGCTTCCCGCCGCGGACCAGCCCGAGGGCGTACGCGGCGGAGCTGGCCTTGACCACGGTGTCGGCCTCGTCGAGGACGACGGCCGAGGAGCGCAGCACGGAGAGCACGGTGTCGACGCCGGGCGGAAGCACGGCGTCGGTGTGCAGGGAGCTGCGGGTGGGCCTCGCCTGGTCGCGCTCGCTCCAGCGGAACGCCAGCATGGCGATCACCCCGGTGCACAGCCCGGCGATCGCTGCCGCTGCGGCGACTGCCGCGTTCACGTTCATGAGTCAAGGTTATGCGGGGCCCAGGACGCATCCACAGCCAAACGAGTGCCATCTCGAACATACGTTGCCGAGAGTTCACCTTCAGGACAGCACCGATTCACTCCGGAGGCCGCAGGCCGTAGCGTTCCGGCCGGAACGTGGGATCCGTCGGCGGAAGCGGTCCGGGAACGTGACGGGCCGCGCGCCGCCGGACGGCGTTTCACCGAGCTAGAGAGAAGGTCAAGGATGCGGGACGCGTACCACGAGGAGCTCGACTCGATCGGCGAGGGCCTCGTCGAGATGGCCCGGCTCGTCGGCTCCGCGATCGGGCGCGCCACCACGGCGATCCTGGACGCGGACCTCAAGCTGGCGGAGTCCGTGATCGCCGCGGACGCCAAGGTGGACGACCTCCAGCGGGATCTGGAGGCGCGGGCGATCGCCCTGCTGGCCCGGCAGCAGCCGGTCGCCACCGATCTGCGGATCGTGGTGACGTCGCTGCGCATGAGCGCCGACCTGGAGCGCTCCGGCGACCTCGCCCAGCACGTGGCCAAGCTGGCCCGGCTGCGCTTCCCGGACACGGCGGTGCCGCGCGACCTGCACGCCACGATCCTGGAGATGGGGCAGCTGGCGCAGCGGCTGATGGCCAAGGCGGGCGAGGTGATCATCACCAAGGACGTCGACCTGGCGCTCCAGCTGGAGCAGGACGACGACGCGATGGACCTGCTGCACCGCGCGCTCTTCCAGCACCTGATGGACGACCGCTGGCAGCACGGCATCGAGACGGCCGTCGACGTGACGCTGCTGGGCCGCTACTACGAGCGGTTCGCCGACCACGCGGTCTCGGTCGCCAAGCGGGTGGTCTATCTGGTCACCGGTGAGCACGCCGACGAGCTGTCCCAGGGCGAGGGGCGCACGGGAGCAGTGGACGGCGCGTGATCTCGGCAAGTGCGCCGACGCGCCCTCCGTGCGCCCGGACATACGTACGCGAGGGGCATTGACGGACGAAGCGGACCGTCCTTGACTGAGGGTCAGGCAGACCACCCTTCGAGGAGGTACCGCGAAATGACCCACACCCCTCCGACCCCGGCCTCAGGCTGCCAGTGCGGCCCCGGATGCTCGTGCGGCTGCCAGAGCGGCGGATCGTGCCAGTGCGGTGGCGGCTGCGGCTAGCCGGACGCGCGCACGTCACTCACGGAAGCGGGCCCCTGGCCGGATGTCTCCGGCCAGGGGCCCCTTTCCGTCCTCTTTCCGTCCTGGTCCCACGCTCACGAGTCCGGCGGGGGCACGGGAGCGGGCGGCGGGGGCGGGGGTGGCGGTGGCTTCGGTTCCGTGCCGCCGGTGAGATAGGCGTAGACGACGATGTTCGCCAGGTAGGTGTGCTTGTTGCGGTCGTAGTCGCCGCCGCACGTGAGCAGCCGGAGCTCGGGGCGGTCCGGGTCGTCCTTGTAGCGCGGGCCGTAGACCTTCTCGTCGTCCCAGTGGTCGTTGGGGACGACGGAGACGTCCTCGACCGTGAACTCGGCGGTGGAGCCGTCCGAGCGGGCGACCTCGATCTTCGTGCCGGGCTTGGTGTTGCTCAGTTCGTAGAAGACGGCCGGGGCCTGTTTGGTGTCCACGTGGCCGACGAGGACGGCGACGCCCGGGGTGCCGGGCTGCGGGCCGTCCTGGTACCAGGCCACGGTGTTGGCCCGCTCGTAGGGGGGCGCTTCGACGCCGCCCTGTGCGTCGAGGCCGTGGGCCTCGACGGGGGCCTTGATCCCCAGCGGCTTGATGACCAGTCCTTTGGGGCCCGCCCCCGGCAACGGTTCGTGTACCGGGGGCAGGCCGCGCGCGGGAGGGTGGCTCTTGGCCGCGGCTCCACCGGTCTTGCGAGCCTTGACGATCGCGGGCTCATCGGTGTCACCGCCGCCTACCAGGCACAGGGCGAGCACGACGGACGCCCAGGCCACCCCTGTCAGCAGGCGCTTCGTGAAGCCACCTGTGCGCGGTTCTGACATGTCACCTGTTTCTTCCCGTCACATCACTGCTTGGCCGAGGCGGCCCGGCGGCGGTACCAGAACATGCCACCGGCTATGCCGGCGGTGGCTCCCGCGGCGAGGATGAGGACGGGAGTGTCGCTGGACGACTCCGTGGAGGAGGCCATCAGTGCGGTGGCTCCACCACCCGCGTGGGCGTGCCCGTGCGGACGGTGCTCGTCGTGGCGACCCTCGTGGCGGCCTTCGTGGTCGTGACGGCCCTCGTGCCGGCCCTCGTGGTCGTCGCGGCCGTCGTGGTCGTGGCGACCCTCGTGGTCGTGGCGCCCGTCGTGCCGGCCGTCGTGGTCGCCGCGGCCGTCGTGGTCGTGGCGGCCGTCGTGACGCCCGTCGTGGTCGTCACGGCCGTCGTGGTCGTGGCGACCCTCGTGGCGGCCGTCGTGGCCGTCGTCGTCGCAGTCGTCGTCGTCCCACCGGCCGTCGTGGCGGCCGTCGTGGTCGTGACGCCCGTCGTGGCGACCGTCGTGGTCATGACGGTCGTGACCCCAGCCGTCATGGTCGTCGCACTCGTCGCAGTCACGCTCGTGGCCGGTGGCCGGGGCCGCGTTCGCGGCGGGAACAGCCAGGTCGCCGAGGCTGCCCGAAGCATAGGCAGGTGCGGCGGGCACTGCGCAGGCCGCGACGACCGCGGCGCCGCACAGAGCGGTACGGATTGAATCCATGGTGTTACCTCCTTGACAAGAGGCTCACCCGGCTACTCACACACCGCATCCGCACCGTGCCTCTCTTGCTCCATTCGGTGACCAACTCGCTCTGCGTCACCGCGCGAAAGCACGCGAAAAGGCCCCCTGACCGCGGCGAAACCGCAGGCAGGGGGCCTTTTCGAGGACGCGCGCGGGGCGCGGCGCGTCCGTGGTCGAAACGGGTTACTTCTTCTTGCCCTGGTTCTTCACGGCCTCGATGGCGGCCTTGGCGGCCTCCGGGTCGAGGTAGGTGCCGCCCGGCTTGACGGGGCGGAAGTCGGCGTCGAGCTCGTAGGAGAGCGGGATGCCGGTGGGGATGTTCAGGCCCGCGATGTCGGCGTCGGAGATGCCGTCGAGGTGCTTGACCAGGGCGCGCAGGGAGTTGCCGTGCGCGGCGACCAGGACGGTGCGGCCGGCCAGCAGGTCCGGGACGATGCCGTCGTACCAGTACGGCAGCATGCGCGTGACGACGTCCTTGAGGCACTCGGTGCGCGGGCGCAGCTCGCTCGGGATCGAGGCGTAGCGCGGGTCGTCGCTCTGCGAGAACTCGGTGCCGTCCTCGAGGGCGGGCGGCGGGGTGTCATAGGAGCGGCGCCAGAGCATGAACTGCTCCTCGCCGAACTCGGCCAGGGTCTGGGCCTTGTCCTTGCCCTGGAGGGCGCCGTAGTGGCGCTCGTTCAGCCGCCAGGAGCGGTGGACGGGGATCCAGTGGCGGTCCGCGGACTCCAGCGCGAGCTGCGCGGTGCGGATGGCGCGCTTCTGGAGGGAGGTGTGGACCACATCGGGGAGCAGGCCGGCGTCCTTGAGCAGCTCGCCGCCCCGGACAGCCTCCTTCTCGCCCTTCTCGTTCAGGTTGACGTCCACCCAGCCGGTGAACAGGTTCTTCGCGTTCCACTCGCTCTCGCCGTGGCGGAGGAGGATCAGCTTGTACGGTGCGTCGGCCATGCCCATGAGCGTAATCGACGGCAGGGGTGGTGCCGCCCGCCCCTGCCGTGGTACGGACGATTGACGGCCGCCGTCAAATCGGTGGCGCCCCGGGCTCCGGTCTCAGTAAGTTTCCGACTTCGCAGGAGACACTTACATATCGGGGGTTGGGGAATGTCCGTAGCGAGCTTGGGGCGCGCCGCGAGAGAGAGCGTCTCGGGTCTGCCCCGGGAGTTCTGGTGGCTGTGGACCTCGACCCTGGTGAACCGGCTCGGGGCGTTCGTCTCGGTCTTCCTGGCCCTCTATCTCACCGTCGACCAGGGCTATTCGGCCTCGTACGCGGGGCTGGTGGCCGCGCTGCACGGCCTCGGCAGCGTCGTGTCCTCGATCGGCGGGGGCGTGATGACCGACCGGCTGGGCCGCAGGCCCACGCTGCTGATCGCCCAGACGTCGACCGCGGTGTCCGTGGCCGTGCTGGGGTTCGTGCAGAGCCCGGTGGCCATCGCGGCGGTCGCCTTCGTGGTGGGCATGGCCTCCAACGCCTCGCGGCCCGCGGTGCAGGCGATGATGGCGGACATCGTGGCGCCCGAGGACCGGGTGCGGGCCTTCGCCCTCAACTACTGGGCCATCAACCTCGGCTTCGCGATCTCCTCGGCCGCGGCCGGGTTCATCGCGCAGTACAGCTACCTCGTCGGCTTCCTCGGCGAGGCGTTCATGACGCTGGTGTGCGCGATCCTCGTCTTCGTCAAGCTGCCCGAGTCCCGCCCGGCCGCCGCCGGAGCTGCCTCCGGTGAGAAGGAACCGGCGGTCAGCATGGGCACGGTGCTGCGCGACGGGCGCTACATGTGCGTGGTCGGGCTGTCCTTCCTGCTCGCGCTGCTCTTCCTCCAGTCCTCGGTGGCCCTTCCGGTGGCCATGGCCCGGGACGGCTTCTCCACCAGTGACTACGGCATGGCCATCGCCGTCAACGGCGTCCTGATCGTGGCTCTCCAGATCCCGGTGACCCGCTTCATCGAGCACCGCGACCCGGGCCGGCTGCTGGTGATCTCCGCCCTGCTCGGCGGGTACGGATTCGGGCTCACCGCCTTCGCCGGCGGGTCACTCGCCGCCTACATGCTGACCGTCTGCGTCTGGACGCTGGCGGAGATCGTCAACTCCCCCACGCAGATGGGCCTCGTCGTGCGCCTCTCCCCCGTCCACGGCCGCGGCCGCTACCAGGGCGTCTACTCCCTGTCCTGGTCCGGCGCCGCGCTGGTCGCCCCGCTGGCGGGCGGCGCGGTGCTCGACCACTACGGGGCGGACGCGCTGTGGGCGGGCTGCGCGGTGGTGGGCACGGTCGCGGGTGCGGGCTACTGGGCGCTGACGCGCACGCTCTCCCGGGACTCCGTCCCGGAGCCGGCCCGCCAGGTGGAAAGCGCGCCCGAGCCCGAGGGAGCGAGCATGTCGGGCGCGTGAGGACGGGGCGCGTGAGGGCGCGGGGCTCAGCCCCGCTCCTCCCGCACCGGGTCCTCCTGGGTCAGGCGGGCGAACGCCTCCAGATTGCGCGTCGACTCCCCGCGCGACGTGCGCCACGCGTACTCCTTGCGGATCGCGCTCGCGAAGCCCATCTCCAGCAGGGTGTTGAAGCTGCCGTCGGCGTTCTCCAGCACCGTGCCCAGGATGCGGTCGATCTCGTCCGGGGTGACCGCGGCGAGCGGCAGCCGCCCGACGAGGTAGATGTCGCCGAGCCGGTCCATCGCGTACGCCACCCCGTACAGCCGCGTGTTGCGCTCCAGCAGCCAGCGGTGCACCGCCTCGTGGTTCTCGTCGGGGCGGCGTACGACGAAGGCGTTGACCGACAGCGAGTGCTTGCCGACGATCAGGGACACGGTCGTCGACAGCTTGCGCGTGCCGGGGAGTTTGACCACATACGTACCGTCGGCGGGGCTCTCCCATTCGAGGCCCGCCTCGTGGAACGTCTGCTCGATGACGGATTTCGCGTCAGACATGCGACGAGCGTAGGCGACGCCGCCGGTCCAAGACCGCGGCGGAGTAGACGTCCGCCGTGGCGGCGGCCGCCGTGTCCCAGCCGAAGGACCGCGCGTGCCGGGCCGCGGCCGCGCCCATCGCGTCCGCGAGCGACGGCTGGTCGGCGAAGCGGCGCAGCGCACGCGCGTAGTCGACGGGGTCGTGCCCGTCGACGAGGAAGCCGCTGACGCCGTCCCGCACGGCCACCGGCAGTCCGCCCACGGCCGCCGCGACGACCGGCGTGCCGCACGCCTGCGCCTCCGCGGCCACCAGGCCGAAGGACTCGCTGTAGGACGGCATGACCAGCACGGACGCCGCGCGGTACCAGTCCGCGAGCTGCTCCTGGCCGACCGGCGGCCGGAACCGTACGACGTCGGCGATGCCCAGCCGGGCGGCCAGCTTGTGCAGCTCCTCCGGCTTGGCCAGGCCGCTGCCGCTGGGGCCGCCCACCACCGGGACGACCATCCGCCCACGCAGACCGGGGTCCTGGTCGAGCAGCTCGGCGACCGCGCGCAGCAGGATGTCGGGCGCCTTCAGCGGCTGGATGCGCCCCGCGAAGAGCGGGATCAGGGCATCGGCCGGCAGCCCGAGCCGCTCGCGCGCCGCCGCGCGGCCGCCGCTCGGGGTGAAGCGGTCGAGGTTCACCCCGGGGTGCACGACGGCGACCTTGCCGGGCTCGGCGTCGTAGTGCCGTACGAGCTCCTCGGCCTCGCCGTCCGTATTGGCGATCAGCCGGTCCGCCGCCCGGACGATCTGCGTCTCGCCGATCACGCGCGCGGCGGGCTCGGGGGTGTCCCCGGCGGCGAGCGCGGCGTTCTTGACCTTCGCCATGGTGTGCATGGCGTGCACCAGCGGCACGCCCCAGCGCTCCGCCGCGAGCCAGCCGACGTGGCCGGACAGCCAGTAGTGCGAGTGCACCAGGTCGTAGTGGCCCGGCCGGTGGCCCGCCCACGCCTGCATCACACCGTGCGTGAAGGCGCACAGCTGCGCGGGCAGCTCCTCCTTGGCCAACCCCTCGTACGGGCCCGCGTCGATGTGCCGCACCAAGACGCCCGGGGCCAGCTCCACGGCGGGCGGGAGGGCGCCGGTGGTGGCCCGGGTGAAGATCTCGACCTCGATGTCGAGCGCGGCCAGGCGCTTGGCGAGCTCGACGATGTAGACGTTCATGCCGCCCGCGTCGCCCGTGCCGGGCTGGTGCAGCGGAGACGTGTGGACGCTCAGCATCGCTATGCGGCGGGGGCGGCGAGGGGTGCCGATGCGGCGCAGGGGGCTCTGGGCGAAGGTGCCGAGCGCGCGGCCGCGGCGTGCGCCGAGCCTGGATGCGTACTGGCTCACCGGGTGAGTCCTCCGTCCGCTTCTTGAGGGGCATGCAGCGCGTTTACACGGGGGCAACGTCGCGGAGGTCGCCTCCCATTTCCCCTTTACCAAAGTGTGACCCGGGGATTCCCGCCTGACCTACAGTTGAGCGCATGGCCAGCCGTACCGCCCCCGCCCGCCGCCCCATAGGGACGGCCACCCGGGGGACGACCAACCCCAACCGGCTGCGCCGCATGGACCGCTGGATCGCCCACACCCACGGCCCCGCCCTGCGTCGCAGCGGTGACCCCGTCGCCGTCGACCTCGGCTACGGCGCGGCCCCCTGGACCGCCGTCGAACTGCTCACCCGGCTGCGCACCGTGTGCCCGGCGGCGGAGGTCGTCGGCGTGGAGATAGACCCCGAGCGGGTCGCCGCCGCGAAGCCGTACGAACGCGACGGCCTGGCCTTCGCCCACGGCGGCTTCGAGGTCCCCCTCGACGGCGGCCCGGGCCGCGCGCCCGCGCTGATCCGGGCGGCGAACGTGCTGCGGCAGTACGACGAGGACGAGGTCGCCGCCGTCTGGTCCCGCCTGTGCGCCCGCCTCGCGCCGGACGGCCTGCTAGTGGAAGGCACCTGCGACGAGATCGGCCGCCGCCACGTCTGGGTCGCCCTCGGCCCGGAGGGCCCCCGCACGATCACCTTCGCCGCCCGCCTCGGCTCGCTGGACACCCCGTCCGACCTGGCCGAACGCCTCCCGAAGGCCCTCATCCACCGCAACGTCCCCGGCGAGCCGGTGCACGCTTTCCTGCGGGACTTCGACCGGGCCTGGGCGGCGGCCGCCCCGTATTCCGCGCTCTCCGCGCGGCAGCGGTGGATCCGGACGGCGTCTTCTCTGGCGGGTTCGTGGCCGCTGACGGATGATTCCCGGCGGTGGCGCCAGGGAGAACTCACGCTTCGCTGGGGGGCGGTGGCTCCGGGGTAGGGGTTGTTTTGGGGCGCGGGTCGCTGCGCCTGCGGCGGGAGCGCCCTTCGCGCGGTCAAGGGGGTCCGGGGTCTCCCCGGTTTCGGGAAGGGGCGGGGTAGGGGAACAAAGCGCCGCAGGCGCACTCCAGCCGCACCCGGGCACGGGCCCGGGGCGGAGCCCCGGCCGCGGCGGAGCCGCGCAACAGATGCTGCGGGAAGGGGCGGGGTAGGGGAACAAAGCGCCGCAGGCACACTCAAGCCGCACCCGGGCACGGGTCCGGGGCGGAGCCCCGGCCGCGGCGGAGCCGCGCAACAGATGCTGCGGGAAGGGGCGGGGTAGGGGAAAAGGCCCGCCGCAGGCGCGACCGACCGCCGTCACCCCAACCGCTACGCGGACAGCAACGCATCCACCAGCCACCGATCCCGCTCCTGCGTCAAGCGGACCCGCGCCTCCCCCACCGGCAACCACAGAAGCGCGTCCACCTCCCGGTTAGGGACGAAGACCCCCGAGACCGCCCGCGCCCCCCAGTACCGCACTTCCTTGCACCGCCCACCCACCTCGTAGCACACAGTCGGCAAGGCCGCCCCCAGCTCGCACGCCATCCCCGTCTCCTCCAGCACCTCCCGCACCGCGCAGTCCGACGCCTTCTCGCCCCGTTTGAGCTTGCCCTTCGGGTGCGACCAGTCGTCGTAGCGCGGGCGGTGGACCAGGGCGATCTCCATGCCGCGGCCCTGCCGCCACAGCACGCACCCGGCCGCCCGGATGACGTCGTCGCTCACGGCGCCGCTCCCCCCAGGCGCTGCCACACCCGCCCGAACGCGAAGCGCGCCGCTTCGACCTCGTGGCGCTGGTCGGCGTGGAGGACGCCCAGGGCGTAGGCGGTGGCCGGGGCGATGCGCGGGGTGCGGGCCGCGGCGGCGGCCGCGGCGGCCGCTTCGGCGGCGTCGCGGTGGCGGTCGAGTGCCTGACCGGCGTTCAGCAGGCGTACGGAGAGGGTGGGTTCGACCTCGGCCTGCCCGTGCTCGTCCAGCACCTCCTGCGCGTACCGCCGCAGCCGTACGAGCTTGCGCACCTGGTGCCACGGGGCGTCCTGGCGCGCCTCCGCCGGTGGCGCGTCGGAGGAGGGGAGGGCGGCGAGGCCGTGGGTGAGGGCCTCCGCGTTGTACGGGTGCCCGGCGACCGACAGCGGCAGCTGCTCGACGGCCTCCACCAGCCGCCGCTGGGTCCGCTCCGCGAGCCGGGGCAGCGCCTCGCGGGCGGGGAGGTCGTGCGCGGCCGGGTCGAGCGGCACCTCGGAGGCGAGCACGGCGGCCGCGTCGGCGACGGCGTGGAACCGCGAGGAGCCGAGCGTCTGCAGCGCGGCCGAGTGCGCCCGGGTCCGGGCCAGCGTCAACTGCCGTTCCAGCAGCGCCCCGGCCCGCGCCGCGCCGACCGTCAGCCCGCTCCAGGCCCGCTCCTCGCAGGGCGTCGCCCCGGACAGCCGGTGCAGCGCCCCGCGCAGCCGGGCCAGCCGGGCCGCGTAGGCGTGCTCGCGGCCCAGCGTCGCGGACAGCCACAGCAGTTCGGAGCTGAGGTGGTCGGTCCAGGCCACCTCGGTGAGCGGACGGTAGACGTCGAGGACGCCCGCGATGCGGCGCGCGGAACGCCGCAGCAGCCGGGCCGCCTCGGTCGCGTCCTCGGCGTCCGCGCCGCTGTCGCCGTGCAGCCGCAGGCTGCGCAGGAACTCCACGGCCTGGCCGTGCAGATAGGCCGCGAGCACCTCTCCGGAGGTCGCCGGATCGACGGCCGGATCCGGCGCGGCCGGCCGCCGTGTCGTCGTCATTTCCCGTCCCCCGGCCGCGGTGACCGTAAGCGGCTGGTCATGGGGTCGCTGAGCCACGCCGGCGCCTCCGGGCGTCAATGAGCATCTCCTGTACGTTGCGCAGCGGCTGCCCCTCGGCGTCCGTCGCGTGCCGCCGCCAGCAGCCGTCCGGGCCGAGGTGCCAGGAGGCGGTGGAGTCGGACATCCCGGTCTCCAGCAGCCGGCCGAGCGAGGCCCGGTGCGCGGGGTCGGTGACCCGCACCAGCGTTTCGATACGCCGGTCGAGGTTACGGTGCATCATGTCGGCGCTGCCGAGCCAGACTTCGGGGTCGCCGCCGTTCCCGAACGCGAAGATCCGCGAGTGTTCGAGGAACCGGCCGAGCACGCTGCGCACCCGGATGTTCTCCGACAGCCCGGCCACCCCGGGCCGCAGCGCGCAGATGCCGCGCACCCAGATGTCCACCGGCACGCCCTCGCGCGCCGCCCGGTAGAGGGCGTCGATGACGGCCTCGTCGACCATCGAGTTGACCTTGATGCGGACGTACGCGGGGCGCCCGGCCCGGTGGTGCGCGACCTCCTTGGCGATCCGGGCGATGAGCCCGTCGCGCAGCGACCGGGGGGCGACCAGCAGCCGGCGGTACGTCTCGCGCCGGGAGTAGCCGGACAGCCGGTTGAAGAGGTCGGAGAGGTCCGCGCCGACCTGCGGGTCGGCGGTGAGCAGCCCGAGGTCCTCGTAGAGGCGGGCGGTCTTGGGGTGGTAGTTGCCGGTGCCCACGTGGGAGTAGCGGCGCAGGGTGTCGCCCTCCTGCCGCACCACCAGCGACAGCTTGCAGTGCGTCTTCAGGCCCACCAGGCCGTAGACGACGTGGCAGCCCGCCTCCTCCAGCTTGCGCGCCCACTTGATGTTGGCCTGCTCGTCGAAGCGGGCCTTGATCTCGACGAGGACGAGCACCTGCTTGCCGGATTCCGCGGCGTCTATCAGGGCGTCGACGATGGGCGACTCGCCCGAGGTGCGGTAGATCGTCTGCTTGATCGCGAGGACGTCCGGGTCGGCTGCGGCCTGCTCCAGGAACGCCTGCACGGAGGTGGAGAAGGAGTCGTAGGGGTGGTGCAGCAGGACGTCCCGCTCGCGCAGCGCGGCGAAGATGTCCGGCGCGGAGGCGGACTCGACCTCGGCGAGGTCCCGGTGGGTGCCGGCCACGAACTTGGGGTACTTCAGCTCGGGCCGGTCCAGGGACGCTATGCGGAAGAGCGCGGTGAGGTCGAGCGGCCCGGGCAGCGGGTAGACCTCGGCGTCGGTGATCTTCAGCTCGCGCACCAGCAGGTCGAGGACGTACGGGTCGATGGTCTCCTCGACCTCCAGCCGCACGGGCGGGCCGAAGCGGCGCCGCATGAGCTCCTTCTCCAGCGCCTGGAGGAGGTTCTCCGCGTCGTCCTCCTCGACCTCCAGGTCCTCGTTGCGGGTGACCCGGAACATGTGGTGCGCGAGCACCTCCATGCCCGGGAACAGCTCCTCCAGGTGCGCCGCTATCACGTCCTCCAGCGGGACGTAGCGCTGCGGGGACGCCTCCAGGAAGCGTGAGAGCAGCGGCGGGACCTTCACACGTGCGAAGTGGTCGTGGCCGCTCACGGGGTTGCGCACGACGACGGCGAGGTTGAGCGAGAGCCCGGAGATGTACGGGAAGGGGTGCGCCGGGTCCACGGCCAGTGGCGTCAGCACGGGGAAGATCTGCTGCCGGAAGAGGGTGAAGAGGCGGCCCTGCTCCTTCTCGGTCAGCTCGGGCCAGCGGATCAGGTGGATGCCGCGCTCCGCGAGCTCCGGCGCGACGTCCTGCTGATAGCAGGCGGCGTGCCGGGCCATGAGCTCCCGGGAGCGGGTCCAGATCTGCTCCAGCACCTCTCTGGGCTGGAGCCCGGACGCCGAGCGGGTGGCCACGCCGGTGGCGATCCGGCGCTTCAGCCCCGCCACGCGCACCATGAAGAACTCGTCGAGGTTGCTCGCGAAGATCGCGAGGAAGTTCGCCCGCTCCAGGAGCGGCGTCGCCGGGTCCTCCGCGAGCTCCAGCACCCGCTCGTTGAACGCCAGCCAGCTGCGCTCCCGGTCCAGGAACCGTCCGTGCGGCAGCGGCTCCTCTCCGTACGCACCGTCGAGCCCCTCGTCGCCGTACGCCGGGTCGCCGTAGGCCGGATCCCCGTACGTCCCCAGATCCGAAGCGTCCAGATCCGGCTCCAGCCCCGGCGAGGCCGGCGCCGCCACCGCGTACGGCCTGTGCGCCGCGATGGAGCCGACGGAGGGCTGCGGATTGCCGAAACCGTTTGCCTGAGCGCTGCTCGACGAGGTCATGTCTTCATTGTTCCGCGCGAACGCGCCGGCGGCGCGTAGCCGGCGATCTGGTGCGTGAGGCTGGGGCTGCACGGCGGGCTGCATTCGGCAAGAGTCGCAACCGGTGTTGAATTGGGGGTAACGGTCACATGACTTGCCGGTGCGGTTGCGCTGGCGCGTGGCGGTGGTCTGGGTGCGGGTGCGCTTCCGGGTGCGGGTCCGTTGCGCCTGCGGCGGGCGGCCTCAAACGCCGGCCGGGCTGTGGTTGTGGGGTTCGCCGTTGTCGGGTGCGGGTCCACGCCCTTCGGGCGTGTCCTCAAGCGCCGGACGGGCTGGGTTGTGGTGGGTGCCGGGGGTGACGCCTCCGGGCTGGGAACCTGGAACGCGGTGCGGGCACCGTTCTGCGTATTGGGTGCCCTGATTCACGCACCGCGTTCCAGAACCCCACCCTCCGACCCCACCCCCTCCCCCCGGAGGGCGACATCGGGTTGTGGGGCGCGCGTTTCTTTGCAGCCCGAATGCGCCGTTCTTTTCAGCCCGTCCGGGGCGCTCATCGACGCCCGGGTGCGCCATCTTTTCTTTTAGCCCGTCCGGCGTTGAGGACGCGCCCGCAGGGCGCTCCCGCCGCAGGCGGCAACGGGCGTGCAGGTCGGGGTCTGGGGGCAGCGCCCCCAGTTTCGAGGGTGCGCCATCCAGCCCGTCCGGCGCTTGAGGACACCGCGCGAAGCGTGGTCAGGGGGTCTGGGGGCTTGCCCCCAGTTTCGGGAAGGGGCGGGGTAGGGGAACAAAGCCCGCCGCAGGCGCCCACCCACCCGCAGCCACGAGTCTGGGGCAGCGCCCCCACGCGGCGGAGCCGCACATCAGACGCAGCCGGGAAGGGGCGGGGTTGGGGAAGAAAGCGCCGCAGGCGGCACCCCGAGCCCCGGGGCAGGGTCAGTTGGGAAAGGGCGGGGCAGGGGAAAGCGCCCGGCCCGCACCCCGCGGCTCCGCGCTCGGCGTCAGGAGAGCCGGCGCCCCCGGCGCCCGAAGGTGGGCCAGGAGGAGTTCCTCCAGAGACGGCTCCGCAGTCCGCCAAGAGCCCCGCACGGGACGCCCGTCCGGCCTGATGAGGGCGGTGAGTTGACGGCCGGTGCGCCGAGCCTCCACCACCGTATGCGCGGCGAACGGCGCGTCGGAATCCTCGCACCGCCCCACAACCACCGCGTGGGCCGCCAGCAGATCCTCGACCTCGCCGGCCAGCCGCACCCGGCCGTCCGCCACGAGCAGCAGGTAGTCGCAGATGCCGTCGAGCTCGGCGAGGACATGCGAAGCCATGACGACCGTCACGGATCGCTCGGCCGCGGCCGTCATCAGGGCGGTGGTCGTGCGGTGGCGTGAGAGGGGATCGAGGTCGGCCATCGGCTCGTCCAGGAGCAGCAGTTCGGGCTGCTTGCCCAGGGCGAGGGCGAGGGCGACGCGGGTGCGCTGGCCGCCGGAGAGGTCGCCGACGCGGGCGCCCATGGACGGGCCGCCGTCCGTCAGGAGCGCCTCGGCGGTGGCCTGGTCCCAGCTCGCGGGGTTGAGCTCGCGGCCCACGCGGAGGGTCTCGGCGACGGTGAAGCGGGGGAAGAGCGGCTTGTCCTGGGAGAGGTACGCAACGCGGGGCCGTACCCGTTCGTCGCCGGGGCGGCCGCCGAGGACGGTGAGCGAGCCCTCCGTGGGCCTGCGCAACCCGGCGGCCAGGGACAGCAGCGTGGACTTGCCCGCGCCGTTGGGTCCGACGAGCGCGCAGACACGGCCCGCGGGCAGCCGGAAGGAACAGTCGCGCAGCGCCCAGCCGCGCCGGTGCCGCACTCCGAGCCCGACCGCTTCCAGGGCCGTCAGGCCGGGGCCGAAGGTGAAATTCACCGGAAGCGCTCCTCCAGGACGGATCCGACCAGCGCGGCGACGTCCTCCCGGGCGAGCCCCGCCGCGCGGGCGCGCTCCATCCAGTCGGCGAGTTCGGCGCGCAACGGCGAGTCGGCGCCGGCCTGCGGGCGGGCCAGCGACCGCCGTACGAACGTCCCCAGCCCGGGCCGCGCCTCGACCAGGCCGTCGCGGGTGAGCTCGCGGTACGCCTTCAGCACGGTGTTGGGGTTGATGGCCGTGGCCGCGACGACCTCTTTGGCCGTGGGCAGCTTGTCCCCCGGCGCGAGGAGGCCGAGGCGGAGGGCTTGCTCCACTTGCTGGACGATCTGGAGGTAGGTGGCTACGCCGCTTCGACGGTCGATGCGGAACTCGACCATGCGTCCACCCTTTCACTATTTGCCTAGTGAAAGGGTGCGGTATGGGATTGGCGCGTGTCAAACGGGGTGGCTGCGCCTGCGGCGCGTTGTTCCCCAGCCCCGCCCCTTCCCGCTGCATCTGATGTGCGGCTCCGCCGCGCGGGGGGCGCTGCCCCAGCCCCCTGGCCGCAGGCCGGTGGGCACCTGCGGCGGGCTCTTTCCCCCACCCCGCCCCTTCCCGGCTGCGTCTGATCTGCGGCTCCGCCGCGCGGGGGGCGCTGCCCCAGCCCCCGATGTGCGGGCCCGTTGCCGCCTGCGGCGGGAGCGCACTGCGTGCGCGTCCTCAAACTCCCCCAGCTACCTCCCCCAGACTCCGTCCGGGGGTGCCCCCAGAGGTGCCCCCAACGGGCTGAAAAACAAAAGCAGGGCGCGCCCGGCGAGAAGAAAAGGCTGGCGCACCCGGGCTGGAATGAGCGGCCCGGACGGGCTGAAAAGAACGGTGCATCCGGGCTGCAAGAAACGCTCGCCCCACAACCCGATGTCACCCACCGGCGGGAGGGGGTGGGGTCGGAGGGTGGGGTTCTGGAACGCGGTGCGTCGTCACGGCACTCAATACGCCTTACGGTGCCCGCACCGCGTTCCAGGTCCTCAGCCCGGAGGCCCCACCCCCGGCACCCACAACCACAGCCCGGCCGGCGATTGAGGCCACGCCACCCCAGCCACAAACAACCCGCACCCAAAAACGAAGATCAGCTCTCAGTCCGGTACATCAAATCCGTCTCATGCACCCCAAACCCCAACCCCTCATAAACCCCCACAGCCGCCAAATTGTCCGCGTCAACATAAAGCATCGCCGTCCCCAACCCCCGCCCCTCCAAATACCGCAGCCCGATCGTCGTCAAGGACTTGCCCAGGCCACCCCCCTGCACCCCGGGCCGGACGCCCAGCACATAGACCTCGCCCAGGCCCTCCGCCGCGTGGATCTTCGTCCAGTGGAAGCCGACGATCTCTCCGCCGCGTTCCGCGAGGAAGAAGCCCTCGGGGTCGAACCAGTCGGCCGCCTTGCGGTCGTCGAGGTCGCGCTGGGTGAGGGAGCCCTGCTCGGGGTGGTGGGCGAAGGCGGCGGCGTTCAGGGCGAGCCAGGCCGCGTCGTCCTCGCCGGGGCGGAAGGTGCGTACGGTCACGCCCTCCGGGAGGACGGGGTCGGGGAGGTCCAGGCCGGCCAGCGGGCGGCGCATCTGGCGGAGCTCGCGGAAGAGGCTCAGGCCCAGCACCTGTGCGAGGTGCCGCGCGGCGGGGTGCCCGCCGTGGGCCCAGATGCGCAGCCGCTTGCCGGACTCCGTGAGGAGCGCGCTGCCGAGCGCCCGCCCGTGGCCGCGGCCGCGCCGGGAGGGGTGCACGACGAGCTCGCCGGCGGGCGCCTCCACGGGGTCGCTGTCCTCCAGCTGGCCGTAGCCGATGAGCTCGTCCTCCTCGTCGCGCAGCAGTACGTGCCGTACGCCCGCGCGCCGCCCGTGGAGCTGCAAGCGGCCCTGTTCCGAGACGGCGGGCTGGCCGTCGACGGCGGCGGCCTCCTCGACCAGCCGCAGCACCTCCCGCGCCACCTCGGGCGCGAGCTCCTCCGTTACCTCGACCGACCGCTGCCCGCCTGTGTTGTTCGCGACGTCACTCATGGGTCGAGCCTACGACCTCGGCCATCAGGAGCTACGGAATCGTCACCTCAACCCTCCTGACGCACTACGCGCGTTGACTCTAAGCTTCCGGCGACCAGTAACAACCGCATATGCACAAAGGGGAACAAATGCACGCGACGCCGCCACGGAAGCGCCGCTCCAGACGGCTGACCACGACCGTCGCCGTACTCGCGGCCACCGCCGGTGTCCTGGCCACGGCCGGCCCGGCGAGCGCCCACCACTCCCGTACGGTCGACGTACAGCTGCTCTCCTTCAACGACTTCCACGGCAACCTGGAGCCCCCGCAGGGCTCCTCCGGCACCGTCACGGAGCTGCAGCCGGACGGCTCGAAGAAGGTCATACCGGCGGGCGGCGTGGAGTATCTCGCCAACTCGCTGCGCACGGCCCGCAAGGGCCACCCCTACTCCGTGACCGCGGCGGCCGGTGACCTGATCGGGGCCAGCCCGCTGATGTCGGGGCTGTTCCACGACGAGCCGAGCATCGAGGCGATGAACAAGCTCGGGCTGGACGTCACTTCCGTGGGCAACCACGAGTTCGACGAGGGCCGCGCCGAGCTGACGCGGATGCAGAAGGGCGGCTGCCACCCGACGGACGGCTGCTTCGAGAAGGGCAAGAAGTTCAAGGGCGCCGACTTCCCGTACCTCGCGGCGAACGTCACGGACGAGAAGACCGGCAAGCCCATCCTCAAGCCGTACACCGTGTGGAAGCACAACGGCGTGAAGATCGGCTTCATCGGCGTCACGCTCAAGGGCACACCGGACGTCGTCACAGCGGAGGGCGTGAAGGGCCTGAAGTTCGGTGACGAGGTCGAGACGATCAACAAGTACGCCAAGGAGCTCGACCGCCAGGGCGTGAAGTCGATCGTCGCCCTCATCCACGAGGGGGGCCTGCCGGCCTCCGGCGCGTACAACTTCGACTGCGACACCCCGGGCGCGGGCGCGGGGATCTCCGGCCCGATCGTGGACATCGCGAAGAAGATCACGCCGAAGGTCGACGCCCTCGTCACCGGCCACACGCACGCGGCGTACACCTGCACCATCCCGGACCCCTCGGGCGCGCCCCGCACGGTCACCTCGGCGGCGTCCTTCGGGCGGCTGTACACCGACACCACGCTGACGTACGACCGGCGGACGAAGGACATCGTCCGCACCCCGGTGAAGCACCCCAGGGCGGCCAACCACGTCGTCAACCGCGACCAGCCGAAGGCGCCGGACATGACGGCCCTCGTCGACCGCTGGCGGAGGCTGGCCGCGCCGGTGGCGAACAAGCCGGTGGGCTACATCTCCGCCGACATCAACGGCCGTGGCGCGGAGGGCTACGAGAAGCCGCTCGGTGACCTCATCGCCGACGCCCAGCTGGAGGCCCTGGCCCCGGCCGACAAGGGCGGCGCCCAGATCGCCTTCATGAACCCCGGAGGCATCCGCTCCGACCTCGCCTACAAGGCGTCGGGCGCGGAAGGGGACGGCGTCGTCACCTACGGCGAGTCCTTCACCGTGCAGCCCTTCACGAACATGATGACCACGGCCGACCTCACCGGCGCCCAGCTCCTCTCCCTGCTCCAGCAGCAGGTCAGCGGCAACAACGAGGCCGAGCCGATCATCCTCCAGGTGAGCCGGGGCCTGACCTACACCCTCGACATGACGAAGAAGGGCGCGGCCCGCGTCGACGTCTCCTCGGTGAAGCTCGACGGCAAGCCGATCGACCCGGCGAAGACCTACCGCGTCGCGGCGAACGCGTTCCTCGCGGGCGGCGGCGACGGCTTCCCGGCGTTCAAGCAGAGCAAGAACCCGCGCATCGGGGCGTCGGACCTCGACGTCTTCAACGCGTACCTGACGGCACACTCCTCGAAGACGAACCCCTTGAGCCCGCCGAAGACGGACCGGATCACGGTGGTGAAGTAGCAGTAGCAGCAGGACGGGCTTGATGCGGCATCAGCCAAATCAAGCCCGTCCGGCGTTTGAGGACCGGGGTCCGGGGCGGAGCCCCAGTCCTCAAAGACTCTGAACCTCCGCCCCCGCCTTCACCAACAACTGCTGCCCGATATCAAGCAGAGCCCGCCCTCCAGAGAGCTCCTCCCCGATCCGCCGCTCGTCCGGATCCCGGGGATCCCGCGTCGCCTGCCCCCGCCCCCTCAACTCCGTGCCGTCGCGCAGCCGCAGCAGCGCCGCCGCGCGCGTACGCGTCTCGTCCTCGTCGAACTCGACCTCCACGTGCCAGCCGGCCACCTGCATGATCACTACCTCCGCGACGTCGTCCGGGAAACCGCGGCCGGGGAGAAGGCCCGCCCGTGGCCTACCAGTCAGTACCCTCGACGGGACCGCCTCCCCGCCCGGGCGGCCGAAGATCACCCATCCGGTCGCTGACCGGTCCTTACACCGGGCATACCCGCTTCTGTCGGGCTTCTCAGAGCCCACTCAGACTGTTTTCATATAGCCGGAGCACAGTCATAGCCATGACGGACAACGACCGCCGCAACGGCGCACAGGAACCTGACTTCGAGCAGCAGCCCTTCGCGTACCCGGCGCAGCCGTCGTACGCCCCTCGGCAGCCGGTCACCACGGCGACCGGCGTCACCGTCTGGCCCGGTGACGGCAACGCCCCGCACGGCAGCGCCGCCCACGGCAGCGGCACCGGTGGTCCCGGCGGCCCCGGCGGTCCCGGTGACGGCGGCTACGCCGGCTTCGACGCCTCCGGCAACGCGAGCGGCCCCGGCAACCCCGCCGGCGCCCACGCCGCCCCCCGCGCCCGCCGCCCCGTCGCGCTCCTCGCCGCCTGCGCGCTCGTCGCGGCCGTCGTCGGCGGCGGCTCGGCCGCCCTGGTCGGCGAGCTCACCTCGCGCTCCGGCAGCAGCAGCCACTCCACGCCCGTGGAGAACGCGTCCTCCAAGACCAGTGGCGTCTCCGCCGTGGCCAAGGCGGTCAGCCCGAGCATCGTGGAGATCAAGGCGTCCACCACCTCCGGCGAGTCCACCGGCTCCGGTGTGATCGTCACGAGCGGCGGCGAGATCGTCACCAACAACCACGTGGTCGCCGGTGCCGACAGCGTGAAGGTCTCCTTCAGCGACGGCAGCAGCAAGACCGCCAAGGTCGTCGGCACGGACCCCGACAAGGACCTCGCCCTGATCAAGGTGAACGGCGCGAGCGGCCTCAAGGCGGCGGCCCTCGGCGACTCCGGCAAGATCCGCGTCGGTGACGACGTCGTCGCGATCGGCTCCCCCGAGGGCCTCACCGGCACCGTGACCAGCGGCATCGTCTCCGCCCTCAACCGCGACGTCACGGTCGCCAAGGAGCAGGGCCAGGGCCAGGGGCAGCGGCAGGGGCGCGGCGGGTTCCCGCAGTGGCCGTTCGAGTTCGGCGGCAACCAGTACAACGGCGACACCGGCTCGTCCAAGACCACGTACAAGGCCATCCAGACGGACGCCTCGCTCAACCCCGGCAACTCCGGCGGCGCGCTCATCAACATGAGCGGTGAGATCGTCGGCATCAACTCCGCGATGTACTCGTCCGCTTCCTCGGGCGGCCAGGGCGGCGACTCCGCGGGCAGCGTCGGCCTCGGCTTCGCGATCCCGATCAACACCGTCAAGGCCGACCTGGCGAAGCTGCGGGCGGGCGGCAGCTGACCGGCCCGCGCCGGCCCGCGACGTGGGGAACCGTCGCCGTGCGACGCTGAGAGGGACAGGAGACACACCCGTAGACCCGTGAGGTAAGCCGATGAGCCCCGCCGAGCACGGCGACCAGCCCGCCCGCATCCTGATCGTGGACGACGAGCCCGCCGTCCGTGAGGCGCTGCGCCGCAGCCTGGCCTTCGAGGGGTACGGCACGGAGCTGGCCGTCGACGGGCTCGACGCGCTGGAGAAGGTCACGGCCTACGACCCGGAGCTGATCGTGCTCGACGTGCTGATGCCCCGGATGGACGGCCTGACCGCCGCCCGCCGGCTGCGCGCCTCTGGTGTCACTGTGCCCATCCTGATGCTCACCGCCCGGGACACCGTCGGCGACCGCGTCACCGGCCTCGACGCCGGGGCGGACGACTATCTGGTCAAGCCCTTCGAGCTGGACGAGCTGCTGGCCCGGATCCGCGCCCTGCTGCGCCGCAGCTCCTACGCGGCGGCGGCCGTGGAGGCGGTCTCCCACACGCTCGCCTTCGCCGACCTCCACATGGACCTCACCACGCGCGAGGTGACCCGCGGCGACCGGCCGGTCGAGCTGACCCGCACGGAGTTCACGCTGCTTGAGCTGTTCCTCACGCATCCGCGGCAGGTCCTCACCCGGGAGCAGATCCTGAAGTCGGTGTGGGGCTTCGAGTTCGAGCCGTCCTCCAACTCCCTGGACGTGTACGTGATGTACCTGCGTCGCAAGACGGAGGCGGGCGGCGAGCCACGGCTCGTGCACACCGTGCGGGGCGTCGGCTACGTCCTGCGCGCGGACAGCGGGGGATCCGAATGACCGGTCGTTTCCGGCGGCTGCCCCTGCGCTCACGGCTCGCGCTGCTCTCGGCGGCCGCGGTCGCCGTCGCGGTCGCGGCGGTGGCGGGGGTGTCCTGGGTGGTCCTCAAGCAGCAGCTGGAACAGCAGCGGGACACCACGCTGACCAACGTCCGGCCGACGGACGAGACGGTCGTCGACCTCCAGCGCACGTGTGGCGCGGGGACGCGGGCGACCCCGAGTCAGTACACCTTCCAGATCATCACGACGCGGGGCGCGATCTGCACCACGCCGGGGAAGTCGCCCGTCGAGGTCTCGCCGGCGGATCTGGCGGTCGCGCAGGGCCAGGACACGGTGCTGCACGACGGGCGGGCGAAGAACGGCCAGGAGATGCGGGTCGCCACCTCAGCGAGCAACGTGCCCGGCGTCTACGCGGTCTCCATCGCCCAGCCGCTGAGCGACATCGACAAGCCGCTCAACAAGCTCGCCCTCGTCCTCGCCTTCACCGCCGGGGTCGGCGTCCTCGGCGCCGCCACCGCGGGCCTGGGCATCGCCCGCGCCGGCCTGCGGCCCGTGGACCGGCTCACCGACACGGTCGAGCACATCGCCCGCACGGAAGACCTCGCGGTGCGCATCCCCGTCGACGGCGAGGACGAGATCGCCCGGCTGTCCCGCTCCTTCAACTCGATGACGGCGGCCCTCGCCTCCTCCCGCGACCGCCAGCAGCAGCTGATCGCGGACGCCGGGCACGAGCTGCGTACGCCGCTGACGTCGCTGCGCACCAACATCGACCTGCTCGTGCGGAGCGAGGAGACCGGCCGGGCGATCCCCCCGGAGGACCGCAAGGCGCTCCTCACCAGCGTCAAGGCACAGATGACGGAGCTCGCGGCCCTGATCGGCGACCTCCAGGAGCTCTCCCGCCCGGACGCGGCGCCGGACGGCGGCCCGGTGCAGGTGATCGCCCTGCACGAGGCGGTCGGGCGCGCGGTGGAGCGGGCCCGGCTGCGCGGCTCGGGCCTGAGGTTCGCGGTGAGCATGGACCCCTGGTTCGTACGGGCCGAACCGGCGGCCCTGGAGCGCGCGCTGGTCAACCTCCTCGACAACGCGGTGAAGTTCAGCCCGCCCGGCGGCACGGTGGAGGTCACCCTGACCGGGGGCGAACTGACCGTACGCGACCACGGCCCCGGCATCCCCGCCGACGAACTCCCGCACGTCTTCGACCGCTTCTGGCGCTCCCCGTCGGCCCGCAGCCTCCCGGGCAGCGGCCTGGGCCTGTCGATCGTGGCCCGCACGATCCGCCAGGCGGGCGGCGAGGTGTCCCTGGGCCCGGCACCGGGCGGCGGCGCGGTGGCATCCGTACGGCTCCCGGGGGCGGCGGTGGCTCCGCCGGGGCTTTAGGCGGTGCAGGACGCACCCACATCAGGCAAATCCAGCCCGTTGGGGGCACCCCCGGACGGAGTCTGGGGGAGTTTGAGGACGCGGCCGCAGGCCGCCCCCGCCGCAGGCGGCCCGCAGCCGACAAAGATCCGCCGGCCCCGCCAAGGGTTTGCACCGGGCGGCGGCGCGGTGGCATCCGTACGGCTGCCGGGGGCGGCGGTGGCTCCGCCCGGTCTCTGACCCGGGGGTTTGCACAGCTCAAGCCTTGCCTAGATATGCCCCATGGCTGAGGACAATGTGGCACGTACGTACTACGACACCAGCGACGTCGACGGCTTCTACGCCCAGGCGTGGGGTGGCGAGAACATCCACGTAGGGATCTACACCGACGCGCACGAAGCGGTAGCGGTGGCGGCCCGCCGGACCGTCGAGCGGATGGCTGCCAAGGCCGCCGGCGCGCTGGGCGCGGACCGCGCCGTGCTGGACATGGGTTCCGGTTACGGCGGCGCCGCCCGGCAGCTCGCCGAGCGGTACGGCTGTCGCGTCACCGCGCTCAACATCAGCGAGGTGCAGAACCGCCGGAACCGCGAGATCAACATCGCGCGGGGCCTGGACGGCCTGATCGACGTCGTGACCGGCTCCTTCCACGACGTCCCCGCGCCCGACGGCACGTTCGACGTCGTCTGGTCGCAGGACGCCCTGTGCCACAGCGGCGACCGGCCCACGGCGCTGCGCGAGGCCGTCCGCGTCCTGAGGCCCGGCGGGCATCTGGTCTTCACCGACTTCATGTCCGCCGCCGGTGCCCCGGCCGGCGAACTGAGCCCGCTCACGGAGCGGCTGGCCATCGAGGAGTTCGCGACGCTCGGCTTCTACGAGGAGCAGCTGCGGACACTGCCGCTCGCCGACGTGTCGTTCGAGGATCTCAGCGACCACCTCCAGACCCACTACGACCGCCTCACCGAGGAGGTCCTCTCCCCCTCCCCCACCCTCGCGGCCTCCGTCAACGCCACCTATCTGGACGGCCTGCGCCGGAGTCTGCCCCAGGTGGCGGCGGCCTGCCGCAAGGGGCTCATGGTGTGGGGGATCTTCCACGCGACGCGGGCGTGACACCCGGGCCCGGGGCGAGCGCGCGCCCGCCCCGGGCCCGAGCATGCCGAAACCAAACCTCCCTCAGGGCGATTTGCCCTGGTATGACACGCAATAGAGCCCCTGCGCATCTGTGAAACTCCGCATCGTGCAGCGCGAAAGAGCCATTTGCGGCTGATTTTCGCCGCGCCGCCGGGACAAGATGCGTGAGCAGGAGCGGACGCCCCCGAGGCGTGACCCGCTCCCGGCCCGGCAGCCCCCACGTCACTCCGGGCCACCCTTCTCCGGATTGCCCCGCAGGCGTTCACGACCATGCCCCGGCGGGCTTTCACCGACCTTCACCAGGAGACTCGACCCGTGTCAACGGACACTTCGGCGAACCATCTCGCCGACACGCACACCGGGCTGCCGATCCCCGCCGACCCCGAGTTCACGTCGCCGGACGAGGAGCGCCGCCACCGCAAGCAGCGGCTCGCGGCGGCCATGCGGCTCTTCGGCAAGGCGGGCTACGCGGAGGGCATTTCGGGGCACATCTCGGTGCGCGACCCGGAGGATCTCGACACCTTCTGGGTCAACCCCTTCGGGCTGTCCTTCAACCAGGTGCGGGTGCGCGACCTGATCCGCGTCGACGCAGAAGGCCGGGTCGTCGACGGCACGGGCAAGGTCAACCCCAGCGCCTTCACCATCCACTCCAAGATCCATGAGCGCCCGGAGGCCAACGCGATCGCGCACGGCCACACCGTGCACGCCCGTGCCCTCGGCGCCCTGGAGCGCCTGCTGGAGCCCTACGACCAGGAGTCGGCGGCGTTCTATCAGGACCAGGTCCTCTACGGCGACTACGACGGCCCGGCGATCTCGGTCGAGCACGGCAAGGACATCGCCGAGCGGCTCGGCGACCGGCGCGCGATGCTGCTCCGCCACCACGGCCTGATCACGGTCGGCGGTTCGCTGGAGGAGGCCGTGCACTGGTTCTTCACCTACGAGAGCTGCGCCCAGGTGCAGCTGCTCGCCCTCTCCGCGGGCAAGCCCGTGCCGATGAGCCACGAGCAGGCGCTGCTGGCCCGGGACGGCTTCGGCGACGAGCAGCTCGGCCGGTTCAGCTTCCAGATCATGTGGGACGAGATCACCGCAGAACAGCCCGACCTGCTCGATGAATAGTCCGTCCACGCAAGGGAGTTGGGGTAATCGATGAGTGCGTCAGCCGCTCCGCGCGTGGAAGCGCGCAAGATTCTGATCATCGTCGCGGTCGTGCAGTTCGTGATCGGCGGCTGGTTCTCGTGGACCGCCTCGCACGCCAAACCGCGTGACCTGCCGGTGCTCGTGGTGTCGTCGAGCGAGGACCTCGCGGACTCGCTGCGCAAGGCCGCGCCCGGTGCGTACGAGATCACCACGGCCGCCGACGCCGACACGGCGGACGGCAAGATCAAGGACCGTGCCGCCTACGGTGCCTTCATCGCCACGCCCAAGGGCCTTGAGCTGCACGTGGCTTCGGCAGCCTCGCCCACCGTGGCGCAGACGCTGACCCAGCAGGCGCAGGAGCTCACGGGCAAGCCGGTCGCCGTGACCGACGTGGTCCCGGCCGACGCCGACGACAAGCACGGTTCCGGCATGGCCATGGGCTTCCTGCCGCTGCTGATCACCGCTGTCATCGCGGGCCTGCTGTTCGTGCTGAAGGTGCGCGACGCCCGCGCCAAGCTCCTCGGACTGGTCGGCTTCGCCGTGCTGTCCGGTCTGCTCAGCTCGCTGATGCTGACCCACCTCAGTGGTGTGCTGCCCGGCGACTACTTCGTCAACGCCGGTGTCATAGCGCTGTTGGAGCTGGCCATGGTCGGTGTCATCAGCGGCTTCGGCTCGCTGGTGGGCCCGCCGGGGATCGCGGTGGGCGCGGTGCTGATGTTCGTCGTCGGCAATCCGCTGTCCGGCATGTCCTCGGCGCCCGAGATGCTGCCCCAACCGCTGGGCACGATCGGCCAGTTCCTGCCGGCGGGCGCGGCGGCCACGCTCTTCCGCTCGGCCGGTTCCTTCCACGGCGCGGGTGCGGGCGCACCCCTGCTGGTGCTGGTGGTCTGGTCGCTGATCGGCCTGGCCCTGCTCTTCCTCGCCGCGCGCCGTGCGAGCGGCCGGACGGCTCCCGAGGCGGCCCCGGCCACCGAGGCCCCGGTCACCGTTCCCGTGGGCTGACGCCCCTTCCCTCCTCGCACGCCCTTCCCGTAACCGAAAGATGATCACGACCATGAACGCAAGCGACCGGCCGCGGATACGCGTCGGCATCGTCGGCGGCGGAGCGGCAGCCGTCTGCCTGCTGGACCGGCTGGCCCGCACTCCGGGGCGCGGCCCCGGGGCGGTCACCGTCTTCGAGCCCTCGGACAATCTGTGGCGGGGCCGCGCCTATCAGCGTGACGTCGACTCCGTGCTGGCCAACATCATCCCCTCGGAGATGTCGGCGAGCACGGACGACCCGGAGAGCTTCCTGCGCTGGCTCGGCGAGACGGGGTTCTCCCACGGCGTCGGCGACTACGCGGCCGACGGCCACTTCCCGCCCCGCCACGTCTTCGGCAGCTATCTGGAGCGGACGGCCGAGCAGGCGCGCACCGAACTCGCCCAGGGCGACTGGCCGGTGACCGTCGTCAAGGACGCCGTCGTCGGGGCCCGGCAGCGGGCGGACGACGTCGTCCTGACCACCGCCGGGGGCCGCACCGAGACCTTCGACTACGTGATCTGCTCGGTCGGCGCGGGCCGCCCGGCCGACCACTACGACCTGGCGGGCACCCCCGGCTTCCACGGCGACCCGTACCCGCTGACCCGGACGCTGCCCGCCATCGCGGAGACCGCCGACGTCACCGTGCTCGGCACCGGTCTCGCCGCCGTCGACGTCGTCGTCTCCCTGGCCGCCCGCGGCCACCGGGGGCGGATCACCATGGCGTCCCGCAACGGCGCGCTCCCGGCGGTCCGGCAGCGCCCCGTCCACCCGGAACTGCGGCACTTCACGCCCGCATCGCTGCGGGCGCTGGCGGCCGGGAGCCCCGACGGCCGGATCGGGCTGAGCGAGCTTCTCGGGCTGCTGAACGACGAGTTGGCGGCGCACGGCGCGGGCCCGGCCGGGGTGCTGGCCGAGCTGTTCTCCATCGACAAGGAGGATCCCGCCGCCCGGCTGGTCCGGCAGTACGAGAACATCGACTCCACGGACCTGGGCATGCGGATCATGCAGCACGCGATCCCGGAGAGCGGCCCCGACGCCTGGACGCTGCTGCGCGCGGAGGACCAGGAGTACATCCGCGAGAACCACTACCGGGCGATCATGAGCCTGTGCTGCCCGATGCCTCCGGCCAACGCCCGCACACTGATCGGGCTGCACGAGGAGGGCCGGCTGCGGGTGACGGGCGGCCTGTGGAACGTCAAGCCGCTGGCCGGGGACGGCTTCCACGTCGCCGTCGGTGACGACAGCTACGAGACGGACGTGGTGGTCAACGCGGTCAGCGCGCCCTCCCACCGGGTCCCGGTCGAGGCCCACCCCTTCGTCGAGTCGCTCGTCGAGGAGGAGGCGGCGGAGTACCACCCCTCCGGCGGCCTGCGCATCGAGCCGTCCACCAGCCGGATCGCCGGCCACGGCCGGGTGCACCGGCGCATGCACGCGATCGGCGACCTGGGCGCCGGGACGCTGTTCTTCACCTCCGGCATGCCCTCGGTGGCCGAGCGCGCCGACGACATCGTCCGCGCCATCGCCGAGGACGTCGAGGCCGCGCGCGCCTGCCCGGCCTGAACCACCAGCACCACACCGAAAAAGAATCACGGGGGATACACCAGGATGACCACGGTCACCCGCAGAAATGTGCTCATGACGGCGTTCACCGCCGCCGTCGTCACCGGTACCGGCGCGGCACTCGCGCCCGTCGTCATGGCCGGCGAAGCCGAGGAGACAGCCGCCGCGAACGCCGGCCCGGACGTCGTGACGGACTCCTTCGAGGAGACCTACCGAGGCCGCCGCATCCAGGGCAGGACGCTCTCCACCTGCGGCGCGCGGCCCGCCGCCTATCGCGCGGGCGCCGCGGCCGCGCCCTCCGGGCCCGGCATCGAGATCAGCATCGACGGGCGCCAGCTGCACGTGATGCGCCGCGCGGACGGCTCCTATCTGAGCCTGGTGAACCACTACGAGTCGTTCCCCACGCCGCTCGCCGTCGCCCGCGCCGCCGTCGACCAGATCGGCACGTCGCAGCTGTCGCTCGCCACGACGCACCACCACTGATCCGGAGCACCGGTGTACACACGCAAGAACCAGAAGAATCTCACCAGCGCCGAGAAGAAGAAGTTCGTCGCCGCCCTGCTGGAGCTCAAGCGCCGCGGCCGCTACGACGAATACGTCAAGCTGCACGGCAAGTTCTTCGTCTCCGACGGCGAAGCGGGCGTGCGGGTGGGCCACATGTCGCCCTCGTTCTTCCCCTGGCACCGCCGTTTCCTGCTGGAGTTCGAGCGCGACCTGCGGTCCATCGACCCGGACGTGACGCTGCCGTACTGGGACTGGACCGCCGACCCGTCGCCCACCTCCTCGCTGTGGGCGGACGACTTCCTGGGCGGCACCGGCCGGGCCTCCGACGGCCAGGTCATGACCGGCCCGTTCGCCTACGCGGCGGGCAACTGGCCGATCAATGTGGGGGTGACGGAGGAGAAGTTCCTGATGCGGAACCTCGGCCGCCCCGGCGACCCCGTCGCCCTGCCCACCCGGCAGGAGCTGGCCCACGCCGTCGACGACCCGGTCTACGACTCCGCCCCCTGGGACTCCACCGTCACCACGGCCGGATTCCGCAACAAGATGGAGGGCTGGACCGTCGGCGCCGACCGCGGCTGGACCAATCACAACCGCGTCCACCTGTGGGTCGGCGGCCAGATGACCGGCGGCACCTCGCCGAACGACCCGGTCTTCTGGCTCCACCACACCTTCATCGACCTGGTCTGGGCCCGCTGGCAGCGCAAGCACCCCGGCGCGAGCTACGAGCCGCGCAAGAAGGTGCCCGCCGGGGATCCCCAGTTCGGGCGGGTCATCAGCCTCGACGAGCCCATGGACCCGTGGGGCGTACGGCCGTCCGAGCTCCTGGACCACGAGCGCTTCTACCGCTACGCGGAATGATGCGCTCAACCTGATCAACCACCCGTATTTCCCTATGAGTTGAGAAGAGGAATCCCCATGCGCATGCGCCACACCGTCCCGGCCGTCGCGGCCGCCGCCCTGATCGCCCTCGGCGCGGCGGGCGCCGCCCAGGCCGCGCCCGCCGACCCGGCCGCCGTGCCCGCCGCGTCCGTCCGCGCCACCACGCCCGCCTTCGCCGGTCACACCTATGTGCTGACCCTCGACAACGGCGCCGTTCTGCGCAACTCCTACTCCGCGGACGGCACGACCCTCAACTGGACCGCGCTGGCCGGACCCCTGGCGGGCAAGAGCGGCCAGGAGAAGCTCACCGTCCGCGAGGTCGGCGAGGGCCTGTACTTCGTCAACTGGGTCGAGGCGTCCGGCATGACCGTCAGCCACGTCATGGACCTGCGCACCAAGACGGTGAGCATCTACTGGACGTACGGCACCCCCGACGGCGGCCGCACCGGCGAGCTGCACACCGCGAAGCTGGAGCGCGTCTCCGCGCAGTGATGTCCGTGGGCGGGGCCGGACCGGCCCCGCCCGCGCCTTTCTCTCCCCAGGAGCGATATCTCCCATGGCCGCTCAAGCGACCAAGGCACCGGCCGAGGCCGGACACCAGCCGCCCGCGCCTCTCCGTACGGCGGGCCAGGACGGCCGGCAGGAAGGCGGGGAGCTCGGCAACGGCCTGCGCCCCCGGCACCTGACCATGCTCGCCCTCGGCGGCGTCATCGGCGCCGGGCTCTTCGTGGGCTCCGGCACCGGACTGCGCGTCGCCGGGCCCGCCATCATCGTCTCGTACGCGCTCGCCGCCGGCCTGGCCCTGCTGGTCATGCGGATGCTCGGCGAGCTGGCGGCGAACATGCCCGCCAGCGGCTCGTTCTCCGTCTACGCCGAACGCGCCCTGGGCAAGTGGGCCGGTTTCACCGCCGGTTGGCTTTACTGGTGGGTGACCGTCATCGCCATCGCCATCGAGCTGATCGCCGCGGCGGGCATCCTCCACCAGTGGCTGCCCGCCGTCCCGCAGTGGGCCATCGCCGTGGTCGCCCTCGCCGTCTTCACCACGACGAACATGCTCTCCGTCGCGTCCTTCGGCGAGGCGGAGTTCTGGTTCGCGGGCATCAAGGTCGCCGCGATCATCGCGTTCCTCGCGCTGGGCGTCACCGCGATGTGCGGCGGCCTGCCCGGGGTGGCCTCCCCCGGCCTGGACAACATCACCGGCCACGGCGGCTTCGTCCCGCAGGGCTGGCACAGCATCGTCGCCGGACTGCTCGCCGTCGTCTTCGCCTTCGGCGGCATGGAGGTCATCACCATGGCGGCGGCCGAGTCCGGCGACCCCGCCCGCTCGGTCACCAAGGCCGTCAACAGCGCCATCTGGCGCATCAGCCTCTTCTACCTCGGCTCGATCGCGGTGATCGTCGCCCTGCTGCCCTGGGACTCCGCCGAGCCCGGCCGCAGCCCCTACGTCGCCGTACTCGACCGGCTCGGCGTCCCCGGCGCGGGCCGGCTCATCGAGGTCGTCGTCCTCATCGCCCTGCTGTCGGCGATGAACGCGAACCTCTACGGAGCCTCGCGCATGGCCCACTCCCTGGCCGCCCGCGGCGACGCCCCCCGGGCCCTGCTACGCACCTCGCCACGCGGCGCACCCCGCCTCGCGGTGGCGGCCTCCGCCGCCTTCGGCTTCTGCGCCATCGCCCTCGACTACGGCTGGCCCGACCGGATCCTGCCGTTCCTGGCCAAGGCGATGGGCGGGGCGATGCTCTTCATGTGGCTGACGGTGGCCGTGGCCCACTTGGTGCTGCGCCGCCGCCTGGAACGAGAGGCGCCGGAGGCGCTGGTGGTGCGGATGCGGGGCTTTCCGTATCTGTCCTGGGTCGCCGTGGCGGGCATCGTGGTGCTCTTGGTCCTGATGGCCCTGGATGCCAAGGCCCGCGATCAGCTTGCGTGGTCGGCGCTGCTGGTGCTTCTCCTTCTGGGCGTCGCGGCGCTACGCCGACGCAGGGCGTAGCCGGCCTGACTCCGCCCCGGTCTCTGGGCTCCCCCGACCAGGGGCTGGGGCGGTTTTTTCTTCCCCAGCCCCGCCCCTTCCCACAGCATCTGATGCGCGGCTCCGCCGCGGCCGGGGCTCCGCCCCGGACCCGTGCTCGGGTGCGGGCCGGGGGGTTTGTTCCCCTATCCCGCCCCTTCCCGAAACTGGGGCGCGTGCCCCAGACCCCCGAGCGCGGGTCCGTTGCCGCCTGCGGCGGGAACGCCCTGCGGGCGTGTCCTCAAACGCCGGACGGGCTGGATTGGCGACCGTAGTCCGCAGCCTGCGGCCCGCAGATTTCGGACCACGGTCCCTGAAATCAGCCCGTCCGGCGTTTGAGGACAACGCGCGAAGCGTGTTGCGGGGGCTGAGCCCACACCAGCCGCATCCAGCCCGTCCGGCGTTTGAGGACGCGCCCGCAGGGCGCTGGGGTCCGGGGTCTCCCCGGTTTCGGGAAGGGGCGGGGTGGGGGAACAGAGCGCCGCAGGCGCAACGGCCCCCACCCGCGCACAAGCTAAGCCCCGCTCAAGCCGAAAGCTCCTCCTCAGCCATACCGCCATCCTCCGACAGCCCGTCATCCATCGGCAGCATCCCCGTCGTCGCAATGAGATACCCCAACTGCGCCCGACTACGGCTCCGAAGCGACGCCGAGATCCGACTCACCCGCCCAGCCACAGTCCGCCGACTGATCCCCAACCGCCGGGCAATCGCATCGTCCGTGTAACCGGCCACCAACATCCGCATGATCGCCCGCTGCGTCTCATCCGTGACGACCGGCTCCAGAGTCCGCGGAGCCGCCGCGACCACGGGAGTGGCCCGCTCCCACGCCTCCTCGAAGACCTGGACGAGGAAGGAGACGATGGCGGGGTGCCGGATCTCCAGGGCCGTGGTGCGCCGGGCGTCGTCGCCCGGTACGTACGCCACCGCCCGGTCGATGACGACGAGCCGGTCGAAGAGCCGGTCGAGCGTGCGGACCTCGCCGCCCACCGACACGATCTCCTCGATGTGCCGCATGGTCGCCGACTGGGTCCGCACCGCGTGCTGGTAGAGGCTCCGGTGCCGTGTCCGGCGGCGTACGTGGTCCAGGTCTTCCAGGTCGTAGACCTGCCGTTCGCCCCCCGGCTGAACAGTCATCAGCTCGTCCTGGCACGAGCGGACGGCGTGCACCAGCGTGGAGTTGATGACCCGCTCCCCGTGGATCGGCATCGCCCAGCCCTGGTGTTCCCGCTTCGCGGCGGTGTAGATCGCGTGCACCGGAACGAACGCCCCGGCGAGGCTCTGCGCGTCCATCCGCTGCCGCTCCAGCGATTCCTCGATGGGGCGGACGAGCTCAGCCAGCGCCACCTCGGGTGCGACAGGAACCAGAATGTCCGGGTCGTCCGGTGGTGTCACCAGCAACCCCTTCCGCAACAGACACTGCGGAGCCCCCTCCTTCGGTGTACATCCCTTGACCACGGCCTGCCGATAGCGCGTCAGTCCCTCGCCGCACAGGGCATCGGCCCCGTCGGCAGGGTGCGACCCGCTGCAGCATTCCCCCAAGAACTGCCTTGCGTGATCCTGCATGGCGCAATTATGCACCTTTCAATCAAAGATGCATCGGTTCGAGGCGACACATACTGCTAGTTGCACAAACACGTAACCTTGGATACGAAGGAATGAGGAGCGAATGACCGGCTCTGGTGTATTGGCGGGCCTGCTGGAGAAGTGGCGGGTCGCTTTCGATGAACACCGGGTGAAGGACATCGTCGGCCTCTTCGCCGAGGACGCCCTTTTCCAGGGCCTCTCCCCCCGGCTGCTCGTCGGCCGCGCCGAGATCACCACCTACTACGAGAACGTCCCCGCCGGCATGACCGCCGCCGTGGAGCCCCTCCACTCCCGCACCGTCGACGCCGAGGCCATCAGCGGCTTCGCGACCGTCACCTTCACCGACGCGTCCGGAGGCCACCTGCCCGTGCGCCTCTCCGTGGTCGCCCAGCACCTCGACGACGCCTGGCGGATCCGCCAGTACCACGTCTCGAAACTCGGCTGAGCGACGACTGCCGCAACGGGCCGCTCGTACAAGGCATTTCCACGCGAGCGCGTCCGAACAACCGGGCCGTGGGTAAACCCGTCACACGGCGGACTCGCCGGATACCAATTCGTTCACCCATTTCCGCGCCGCCGCGAGATTCGCCGCTGTGCCCGCGGGCTCGTACGCAAAGCCGTTCCACTCCTCCAGGGCCCGCGGCTCGCCGGGGCAGAGGTGGCCGGCGCCGCCGTGCAGCGGTCGGTGGCGGCGGCGTTCGTCCAGCGGCGGGCGGCGGCGCCTGTCGTACGGCGCGAGCCGGTCGTCGGCGTCGACGTGGGGGAAAGCGCGGGACGGCTGGTTCGGAGGTCCGGGTCGGGAGTGCTTGCCCATGGCCAGATGGTGTCAGGCGGCGACAGCGGTGGACACCCTGCGGCAAGATCGGCCGCACGATCCCGTGCCTACGTGCGCCTCGCGCCCCCTGCGGTACTGGTCAGACACGCCTTGATGGGCGGATTCTGTTTCCCGGCAGCCATCCGGCTACTCGAACGGCAAGGGGAAGGACACCTCATGGCGAACCTCGTACCCCAAGTTCCGTGGGCGATGGGGCTGGTCACCGACCGACTGCCTGTCGGCCCGCCCTCGTACGCGGCGGTAGAGCTGGACGCGGCCACGCAGACCGCCCGCTATACCGACGCCGTCGGCCGGCCGGTCGAGATGGGCAAGCACGGCTCGTCGAAGACGACCGGCACCGCGTCAATGTCCGGGGGCGGTGACGGGCAGACTCCGCAGCCGCAGACTCAGGACGACCACACCACCGACTACGAGTCGGACTGATCCATGGCCTCCACCGTCCTGGTCGTCACCGCGCTCGAAGACATCACCGCGGACCGGGTCATCGCGGCGCTGAACGAGCGTGAGGTACCGGTCGCCCGCGTCGACCCGGCCGACCTCGGCCCCGGCCTGACCTTCGGCGCCCGCGTCGGCGGGGCCGGAGGGCCGGCCTGGTCCGGGAGGCTGGTCACAGGCAGCCGGGAGGTGGAGCTGGGGGAGGTGGCGGCGGTGTACTACCGCCGCCCCACCCCCTACGCCGCCCGATACCGGCATCTGCCCGCCCAACAGCGCGACTTCGCCACCGCCGAGGCCCGCCACGGGCTCGGCGGCATCCTGAACAATCTGCAAGGCGCCACCTACGTCAACCATCCCTCGGCGGTCACCCGCGCGGACTTCAAGCCCGCCCAGCTGCAACTGGCCGCCCGGCTCGGCCTCACCATCCCGCCGACCCTCGTCACCAACGACGCCGGACATGCCCGGGACTTCGCCGCCGAGCACGGCCCGGTCATCTACAAGACCTTCCGCGGCCTGCCCTCCAGCGAGGACGGGCACACCGGCGCCATCTGGGCCCAGCGCGTCGACCCCGAGACCTTCGACGAGTCCATCGCGGTGACCGCGCACCTGTTCCAGGCCGAGATCCCGAAGACGGGCGACGTCCGGGTGACCATCGTCGGCGGCCGCACGTTCGCTCAGCGGATTGCCGCTCCCGACGGCGCACTGGACTGGCGCCGTGGCAACTGGGACGAGCTGATCCACACGTCCATCACCGTCCCGCTGCCCGTCGTGGCCGCGCTGCACCGCTATCTCAGCGCCTTCGGCCTGGTCTTCGGCTGCTTCGACTTCGCCCTCACCGGCGACGGTCAGGGGGCAGGGGACTGGACGTTCATCGAGTGCAATCCCAACGGCCAATGGGGCTGGCTGCCCGACGCCGACGACATCACAGAGGCGTTCGCACGCCTCCTCGCGGAACGGAGCACGCCATGAGCACAACCGACGGCCAGGAGACCGACGCGGCCCGACTGCACGAGGCCCTCACCGACAAGCTCGCCGGGGACGGCGTCCTCGATGAGCCGGGCTGGCGCAAGGCGGTCTCCACGGTGCCCCGCCACCGGTTCGTGCCCGGCTTCTACCTGCCCGCCGACGGGCGCGACGGCCAGGGGCTGACGGTGTGGGAGCCGGTCACCGCCGAGCTCGACCACGACCGGTGGTTGGCTGCCGCGTACTCCGACACCACGCTCATCACCCAATTCGACGGCGACGAACCGAACTGGAAGCAGCCGGCCGTACAGCACGGCGGGGCGCCCACCTCGTCGTCCACCCTGCCGTCGCTGGTCGTGCGGATGTGGGCGGACGCAGATGTGCAGGAAGGCCACACGGTGCTGGAGATCGGCACCGGCACCGGCTATTCCACCGCACTCGCCTGCGAACGCCTCGGCTCCGCGGCCGTCACCTCCATCGAGGTCGATCCGCACCGACTCGAGCAGGCAGCGAACGCGCTGTACGACAGTGGCTACACCCCCACCCTCGCGGTGGCGGACGGGCTGTACGGGTACTGGCCCGAAGCACGCTTCGACCGGATCGTGGCGGCCTGCTCCTTCCGCGCCGTCCCGCCCGCCCTGCCTGCCCAGGCCCGGCCGGGCGGGAAGATCCTGCTCACCCTCTCCGGCTGGCTCTATGGATACGCCCGCGTCCTGCTGAGCGTGAACAGTGACGGCACCGCCGAGGGCCGACTACTGGGTCGCACAGTCTCGTTCATGGCTGCGCGTACGCACACGGCGCCCGCGTTCGGCAATCCCGCCCACTGGGCCGCCGGCCTGCCGGAGACCGGACGGGCGGCCCGGCACGCCCCCGAGCGAATCACGGCCGCCACCGAGGAAGCGTTCCATTTGCGGTTCCTCGCCCAGTGCGCTGTGCCGGACGCGCAAATGGTCACGGTCGGAGAGGTGGTGCACCTGGTCGACACCGTCACCGGTTCCGCCGCCACCCTTACCCCTGACGGGAGCGCATGGGTCGTGCGCGAGGGCGGACCGATCCGGCTGTGGGAACGGATCGAGAACGTGCTGACCGAGTACGACGCCGCCGGGCGGCCAGGGCCGGAGAGGTTCACCCTGCATGTCCACGGCGACGGGCAGCACCTGCGTCACCCGCAGATGCGCGAGCTGTCGCTGCCGAAGCCCTGACGACACGGCTCGAACGCCCTGCCGGGCGGCCACCAATACGCGTGCAGTCAGGGGGACTTGCCGAGAGTCGTGCGCGTGCGTCGCCGTGATCGTCCTAGCTTGCCGACATGCAATTGGCACACGATCACGACGACCACGCGACGCTCACTTTTCAGACGGCTATGACGTTCACCGCCGACGGGCCCTTCGGACCCGCCTCGATCTCGAACTCCACGCCCTGGCCCTCCGCCAGCGACTTGAAGCCGTTGCCGTTGGTCTGTATCGCCGAGAAGTGGACGAACACGTCCTTGCTCCCGTCCACCGGGCTGATGAAGCCGAAGCCCTTGGCATCGTTGAACCATTTGACGTGACCGGCGATCTTGGCAGCCATGGCGGTTCCTCACTGTCGGTGGACTGGGCTTCACCGTCTCACGCACCACTGACAATGGGGGTCGCTTTGGCCCGACCGGCCTTCCCCGCGCCCAGCCCCAGCTCGCACCACAGCCACTTGCCACGGAACCCCGGCCCGTACCAGCGGTGCCCGAAGGACGTGCTCCCCCAGTTGTCCGCGCAGCGCCGGACGATCAACAGGCCGCGTCCGTACGTGGTGTCGAGGCGGCGTGGCGCGACCGGCCGCAGCGCGGGCTGCTCGAACGGCGCGGGCACTTCGGGGTTCGTGTCCCAGACGCTGATGCGGATGCCGTTCCCGGCCAGTTCACGGATCCGCAGCTCGACGGCGCCGTCGGAGTAGCGGTAGGCGTTGGTGACGAGCTCCGAGGTCAACAGCTCGGCGTCGTCGCGTAGTTCGTTGAGCTCGTGGCTGCTGAGCACACCGCGCAGGGTGATACGGGCGATCCACGCGGAGCGTGGGTCGTTCGGCAGGTTGAGCGTGTACGACCAGGGGTTCTCCGGGGATACGGTTGCCATGGCGGCTCCTTGGAGGAGGTGGTTGCGTTCCGGTGTGATTGCCGCGCGGTGGGTTGCCGCCAGGCACGGCGGTGCGCTTCCGCTTTCGCGGCGGGCCGGTAGTGGCCTGAGTCACAAGGTAGAGCAACCTGTGATAGATCTAATAGTCGATCGATGAGATAGCTCCGAATTCCCCCTTGGGGGTGACGAGTTGCACGATGCGCAACGGGCAGAGGGGCAGATGCCACCAACCAACACTCCGACGCTCAGACAACGCCGCCTCGGCGCGGAGCTGCGCAAGCTCCGCGAGCGCGCGGGTTTGTCTTCCACGGCGGCTGCGGCGCGCCTCGGTTTCCAGCAGGCGCGGATGAGCATGATCGAGGCCGGGCGCTACGCGGTGAGCGCGGACCGCGTCCGGGCGATAGCCAGCAACTACAACTGCTCGGACCAGCCGTTGGTCGATGCCCTGGCCGACATGACCGGCGGTCGTACGCGCGGCTGGTGGGACGAGTACCGCGAGCTGCTGCCCGCCACCCTGGTGGACCTTGCCGAACTCGAACATCACGCGGCGGAATTGCGTGTGGCCCTCACGATCCACATTCCTGGTCTGTTGCAGACCGTGGATCACGCCCGCGCTCTGTTCCAGGACGTCGTGCCACCGTTGAGGGCTTACGAGGTCGAGCACCGACTCTCGTACCGGATGAAGCGGCAGCAGACGTTGTACCGCGAGCCGTTGATCAAGTACACGGCAGTCGTCCACGAGGCGGCACTCCGAATGCAGTACGGCGGACCTGCCATCTCGCGTGCACAGCTCGAACACCTCCTTGAGATGAGCGAACTCGACAACGTGACCCTGCTGGTCCTTCCATTCGGCAGCGGATCGTTCTCAGGGAACGGTCAGCCGATCGACTACGTATACGGAGCCGTTCCCCAACTGGACACCGTGCAACTGGACGTTCACCACGGCTGCGAATTCCTCGATGCGGAGGCCGAACTCCACAAGTACCGCACCGTGCTGGATCGCCTGGAGGGCAACGCCCTCAAGCCGGCACCGTCCAGAGACTTCATTCACCGCATCGCGCGCAGCACCTGAGAGGTACCCGTGTCCACCTACGACTGGAAAAAGTCCTCGTACAGCGGTGACTCGTCAAACTGCCTGACCATAGCCACCACGGATTCCGGCCTGCTCCTCCGCGAGAGCGACAACCCCGGCACCGTCCTCACCCTCACCGCCACCCAACTCCGCACTCTCATCCGCATGCTGAAGGGAGAGATTCGTTGACCGAGTTCCGCCTGAGCCGCCTCGACATGAGCGACGAGCAGACCGCCGTCGCAGCCCACCACGTGAGCCGCCGCGCGTACGCCGTCGAAGCCCAACTCATCGCCTTCGACGGGATTCCCGCCCTGCGCGAGACCCTCGAAGAAATGCGCGCCCAGCCACTCCACTGGCTGGGCGCGACCCATGACGGCAAACTCGCCGCCTTCGTCGCCTGGCGCAACGACACCGAGCCCGTCGAGATCGACCGACTCTGCGTCGACCCGGAATTCTTCCGCCGCGGCCTGGCCGCGAAGCTCCTGACGCATCTGCTCGACGAGATCGTCCCCGATCGCAACGTCGTCGTCACGACCGGCGCCGCCAACCACCCCGCCGTGACGCTCTACAAGCGCCTTGGGTTCACGCGCGGCGAGGACTTCCGGCCCGTACCCGCATTGCTCATGGCCCACTTCGAGATGCGCCGCCACCTGCGCTGATGTCGGTCACGGCCCCGTTGTCAGTGGTCGCCCTTACCGTGGAAAATCGCTGGACGACGGGCCGGAGAAACGGGGGGAACCGTGCTGCTGAGCGAGCACACCGAGGAGGGCACCTTCACGATGCCCACCGCGTGGCGGCGGAGTACGAACGGGCCGGGCGCCCAGGAAGGGGGCAGCCCTGATGGGAGCGTCAGCCGCCGCAGCCGCAAGAGCGGCGAACGACCAGCGCCGAAGGAAACTGCTTGAGGCGCTCACGGCGGGAGCCGGCGACCCGGAGGCCGTCGTCCAGAACCAGATCCACCGCCGCACGGGCCATGGCGATGCGGTCGGAGGCGACGGTGGTCAGGGGCGGGTCGGTCAGGGCCGCCTCCTTGACGTCGTCGAAGCCGGCCACGGCCAGATCGCGGGGGACGTCGATGCGGAGCTCGCGCGCGGCGCGGAGGACGCCGATGGCCTGGTCGTCCGTGGCGCAGAGGAGCGCGGGCGGCCTGTCCGGGCCGGAGAGGAGCTTCAGGGCGACCTGGTAGGCGTCGTAGCGGTTGTAGGGGGCCTGGAAGAGCCGGCCCTCCAGGGACTTCCCGGCCTCCCGCATGGCCCGGCGCCAGCCCTCGACGTGGTCGGTGACGGGGTCGCCGACTGTGGGGGTCTCCTCCGTGCCGCCGAGGCAGGCGACGTAGGGGTGGCCGTGCTCCAGGAGGTGCCGGGTGGCGAGCTGCGCGCCGCCGACGTCGTCGGTCACGACGGCCACGTCGTCGATGGCGTCGGGGCGGCGGTGCATCAGGACGACCCGGGCGTCCCAGGCGTCGATCTCGGCGGCGGCGTGCTCGCTGGGGCCCTGGCTGATGAGGATCAGGCCGGAGACCCGCATGCCCAGGAAGGCACGCAGATAGTGCACTTCGCGCTCGTCGAGATAGTCGGAGTTCCCGACGAGGACCATCTTGCCGCGCTCGGCGGCCGCCTGCTCGACGGCGTGTGCCATCTCCGCGAAGAACGGCTGCCGGGCGTCCGGGATGATCAGGCCTATGAGGTCCGTCCGTCGGGAGGCCATGGCCTGGGCGACGCGGTCGGGGCGGTAGCCGAGCTCCTTGATCGCGGCGAGGACACGCTCGCGCGTGGCCGGGGCCACGGGCCTCGGACCGTTGTTGATGACATAGCTGACCACCGCGGTCGACGTCCCCGCCAGTCTCGCCACATCGTCCCGCGTCACCTTGGCCACGCGCGGCAGTCTACGCGGGTCCACCTAGTGTTTGGCCGGTCGAGCACCATGGGTTTCCGGGGCCCCGGACTCCTTCGGGGTCCCCTCGTCGGGCTTGCGGTCCTCGGGGCGGTCGGCGGCCTTCTCCGGCTTCTCGGGGAGCACGAAGCGATACCCGACATTCCGGACGGTGCCGATCAGGGACTCGTGCTCGGGCCCGAGCTTGGCGCGCAGCCGCCGCACGTGGACGTCCACGGTCCGGGTGCCGCCGAAGTAGTCGTAGCCCCAGACTTCCTGGAGCAGCTGCGCCCGGGTGAAGACCCGGCCGGGGTGCTGGGCGAGATACTTCAGGAGCTCGAACTCCTTGAAGGTGAGGTCCAGCACGCGCCCCTTGAGCTTGGCGCTGTAGGTGGCCTCGTCCACGGACAGGTCGCCGGTGCGGATCTCCATCGGGCTGTCGTCCATGGAGATCTGCTGGCGGCCCATCGCGAGCCGCAGCCGCGCCTCGACCTCGGCCGGGCCCGCGGTGTCCAGCAGGACGTCGTCGACGCCCCAGTCCGCGGTGACGGCGGCCAGCCCGCCCTCGGTGACCACGAGGATCAGCGGGCAGCCGGGCCCGGTGGAGCGCAGCAGCTGGCAGAGGCTGCGCACGTGCGGAAGATCGCGGCGGCCGTCGATCAGTATGACGTCGGCCCCGGGGGTGTCCACCAGCGCCGGCCCCTCGGCCGGGGCCACCCGCACGCTGTGCAGGAGCAGGCCCAGGGCGGGCAGCACCTCCGTCGACGGCTGGAGGGCGTTGGTAAGGAGCAGCAGAGAGCTCATCGGCCGCCCCCTGCCGGGGTCGTCGTACGTTTCCGGGTGTCGCGCGCGCTTCGCTCGCCCATGACGTCGGTCCTCCTCGGTCCCTGCGAAGGGGGTACCACCCAGGCTGACGCACTGGGGGAGTATGCGGCTCTGCTTCTTACGTTTTCTTGCTGCGCACCCGTCTGAATGCACAAAAGGATCCGGGGGCTGCTCTGCCCGGATCCTCTCTGCGCAGCAGGATAGCCCACGGGGGGTCGGTGGGTCCGTGCGATTTTGCTCGACCTTGTGTCTCGTCGGTCACTTCGGGTGGTCATCGGGGGTTGGGCTTGACGTTGCCTGGTGGATGCGTGGGGGGCGCACGGGGGCATGGGTGCGGGTTGCTTGCGCCTGCGGCGGGCTTTGTTCCCCTACCCCGCCCCTTCCCGACCGGGGCTCGCGCCCCAGACCCCGGCTGCGGGATGGTTGGCGCCTGCGGCGGGCTTGTTCCCCCTACCCCGCCCCTTCCCGAAACTGGGGCTCCGCCCCAGACCCCGACCTGCACGCCCGTTGCCGCCTGCGGCGGGAGCGGCCTGCGGCCGCGTCCTCAAACTCCCCCAGCTACCTCCCCCAGACTCCGTCCGGGGGTGCCCCCCAGAGGTGCCCCCAACGGGCTGAAAAACAAAAACATGGCGCGCCCGGCGAAAAGACAAGACTGGCGTACCCGAAGCCGGACGGGCTGGTGGTTGCCCGGAACGGGCCTTCATGACGCCCACCGGCGGGAGGGGGTGGGGTCGGAGGGTGGGGTTCTGGAACGCGGTGCGACTTCACGGCAATCAACACGCCTCACGGCAACCGCACCGCGTTCCAGGTCCTCAGCCCGGAGGCCCCACCCCCGGCACCCACCACACACCCAAGCCCGGCCGGCGATTGAGGCCGCCCGCCGCAGG
>NZ_JBIAWF010000024.1:0-120462 GCF_042895325.1 Streptomyces sp. NPDC001407 | reverse complement strand
CACCGCGCCGTCGTCACCGACCCCGCCTTCACCACCGACCCCTTCCACGTCCACACCCGCTGGATCGAAACCGAATTCGTCAACGAGATCCCGCCGTTCACCGGCGCGGTCGCCGAGGACGAGGAGGAGACCGCGGGCCGCGAGACGGTCGTGGTCGAGGTCGGCGGCAAGCGGCTGGAGGTCTCCCTGCCGTCGTCGCTGGGCATGACCATCGCCCGCACGGCCGCCGCGGGCGGCGCCAAGCCGAAGCGACGGGCCGCGAAGAAGTCGGGCTCGGCGGCTTCGGGTGACGCGCTCGCGTCCCCGATGCAGGGCACGATCGTCAAGGTCGCGGTCGAGGAGGGCCAGGAGGTCGCCGAGGGCGATCTGATCGTGGTCCTCGAAGCGATGAAGATGGAACAGCCGCTCAACGCGCACCGCGCGGGGACGGTCAAGGGGATCACCGCCGAGGTCGGAGCGTCGGTCTCCTCCGGAGCGGTCATCTGCGAGATCAAGGACTGACCATCGGGGCAGCCCGCCGTAGCGCGGTTACGCCTGCGGCGGGCTCTCTCGTCAGAGGGCGCGTGTCAGCCGTCGGGGGCGGGCCGGTTGCGCCTGCGGCGCTTGTTCCCCTACCCGCCCCTTCCCGAAACTGGGGCTTCGCCCCAGACCTCGCAACACGCTTCGCGCGTTGTCCTCAAATGCCGGACGGGCTGAATTCAGCCCGTCCGGCGTTTGAGGACGCGGCCGCAGGCCGCTCCCGCCGCTGGGGGCACCTCTGGGGGCACCCCCGGACGGAGTCTGGGGGAGGTAGCTGGGGGAGGCCACGCACCCGCACAGGACAACGGCGAGCCCCACCCCCACCCCGCCCCCGCGAAGCGAGTGGCATTGTTGTACGCCGCGGGAACCCCCAAGGGAGGCGGCAATGACCACGGAGATCACGCAAGCGTCACCACGCCCCATGCGCGCGGACGCCCGGCGGAACTACGAGCGGCTGCTCGCGGAGGCCCGTACCGCCTTCACCGCGCACGGGACGGACGCCTCGCTCGAGGACATCGCGCGCCGGGCGGGCGTCGGGATCGGGACGCTCTACCGTCACTTCCCCAACCGCACGGCCCTGATGAGTGCCGTCTTCCAGGGTGAGGTCGACGCGCTGCTGGCCCGGTCGCGGGAGCTGCTGGCCTCGCCGGAGCCCTGCCGGGCGCTCGTGGACTGGCTGCGGACCATCGTGGCGCACGCCAGCACCTACCGCGGGCTCTCGCGCGCCCTGATGGCCGCGCAGAGCGACGAGGGGTCCGCGATGTCGCGGTGCAGCCTGCCGATGCGGGAGGCGGGCAGTGAGCTGCTCGCCCGCGCGCAGGGGGCAGGGGCGGTCCGGGCCGACGTCGGCATCGTGGATCTGATGCAGCTGACGAACGCGATCTCCCTGGCCGTCGAGCAGTCGCCGGACGACCCGGAGCTGGCGGACCGGCTGCTGATGCTCACGCTCACGGGCCTGAAGGCGCCCGCGAGCGCCGGACGGGACGGCGGGCACGACGCCCCGTCCGGCGCCTGAGGCGCGTTCGCGTCAGCGCCGCCGGGGCGCCAGATCGGCCACCCGCGCCGTCGCCTGGTCGCCCAGGGAGACGGCGCTGCGCAGCTGAGGGCCCGGCGGCCCCCCCTGCACCGGCCCCTGGGGCTGTCCGGGGCCCATCGGGTGCGTACGCCGCTGTCCCGGCAGGGGGACGTCGCGGCGGCGGCCCGGCGGCCCGGCCTCGCCCCCGCCGGGGACGCCGGACGGCCCCGGGCCCGACCCCGCGCCGGGCCCCGCGACCGAGATGTGGACGCCCTGGTCGGCGAGTGCCTGGAGCTCCGTGGCCGCCCGTTCGTCGTGCCCCGGGGGCGCGTCCGTCACCAGCCGCGTGATCACGTCGGTGGGCACCGTCTGGAACATCGTGTCGGTGCCCAGCTTGGTGTGGTCCGCCAGCACCACCACTTCCGCCGCCGCCTGCACCAGCGCCCGGTCCACGCTCGCGGAGAGCATGTTGGACGTGGACAGGCCGCGCTCGGCGGTCAGCCCGCTGCCGGACAGGAACGCTCTGGACACCCGCAGCCCGTGCAGCGACTGCTCGGCCCCGCTGCCCACCAGGGCGTAGTTGGAGCCGCGCAGCGTGCCGCCGGTCATGACGACCTCGACCCGGTTGGCGTGGGCCAGTGCCTGCGCGACGAGCAGGGAGTTGGTGACCACGGTCAGGCCCGGCACACGCGCGAGCCGGCGGGCCAGCTCCTGCGTGGTCGTGCCGGCACCGACGACTACCGCTTCGCCCTCTTCGACAAAGCTCGCCGCGAGATCGGCGATGGCCGTCTTCTCCGCGGTCGCTAGATGGGATTTCTGCGGGAAGCCGGATTCCCTGGTGAAACCGCCCGGCAACACCGCACCGCCGTGCCGGCGGTCGAGAAGTCCTTCTGCCTCCAATGCCCGCACGTCCCGCCGTACGGTCACTTCGGAGGTCTGGACGACGCGGGCGAGCTCACGGAGCGAAACCGCCCCGTTGGCGCGCACCATTTCGAGGATCAATTGACGACGTTCTGCAGCGAACACGAAACCGACAGTAACGCCAACGACCATCCGTTTTCAGCAGGTTGCAGAATTTTACGGAAGTTGTCCGCTGCGGAACGTATGGCGTGGTATAGGGAACGCCTGGCTCCACTACCCCTCGCGCGGCGCCTTCCTCGCGTGCAGCTGCCGGGCCACCTCGGCGAGGGAGCCGGACAGCGAGGGGTAGACGGTGAACGCGTTGGCGATCTGCTCCACGGTCAGGTTGTTGTCGACCGCGATCGAAATCGGGTGAATCAGCTCGCTCGCACGCGGCGCGACCACCACTCCGCCGACCACGATGCCCGTACCCGGACGGCAGAACATCTTCACGAAACCATCGCGAATTCCCTGCATCTTCGCCCGCGGATTCCGCAGCAGCGGCAGCTTCACCATGCGGGCGTCAATCTTGCCGCTGTCGACATCGGCCTGCGTATAACCGACGGTCGCGATCTCCGGATCCGTAAATACGTTCGCGGATACAGCCTTGAGATTGAGCGGCGCCACCGCGTCGCCCAGGAAGTGGTACATCGCGATGCGGCCCTGCATCGCCGCCACCGACGCGAGCGCCAGCACGCCGGTGCAGTCACCGGCCGCGTAGACGCCCGGCGCGCTCGTGCGCGAGACCCGGTCCGTCCAGATGTGGCCGGAGTCCTTGAGCCGGACGCCGGACTCCTCCAGGCCGATCCCGGCCGTGTTGGGGATCGAGCCGACGGCCATCAGGCAGTGCGTGCCGGTGATGACCCGGCCATCGGCCAGCGTCACCTCGACACGGTCGCCCACGCGCTTCGCGGACTGCGCGCGCGAGCGGGCCATCACGTTCATCCCGCGCCGCCGGAAGACGTCCTCCAGCACCGCGGCCGCGTCCGGGTCCTCGCCCGGCAGCACGCGGTCGCGCGACGACACCAGCGTGACCTTGGAGCCCAGCGCCTGATAGGCGCCCGCGAACTCCGCGCCGGTGACGCCGGAACCGACCACGATGAGCTCCTCGGGGAGCTCGTCCAGGTCGTAGACCTGCGTCCAGTTCAGGATCCGCTCGCCGTCCGGGAGCGCGTCCGGGATCTCGCGCGGGTGCGCGCCCGTGGCGATCAGCACGGCGTCCGCGACCAGGGTCTCCTCGGTGCCGTCCACGGCCCACACGACGACCTTGCGCGAGCCGTCCGGGGCCTGGTTCGGCTCCAGCCGGCCGCGGCCGCGCAGCACGCGCGCACCCGCCCGGGTGACCGAAGCGGTGATGTCGTGCGACTGCGCCAGGGCGAGCCGCTTCACCCGGCGGTTGACCTTGCCCAGATCCACCCCCACGACCCGGGCCGTCTGCTCCAGGGGCGGCGTGTCGTCGGCGACGATGATCCCCAGCTCCTCGTACGAGGAGTCGAAGGTCGTCATCACCTCGGCCGTCGCAATAAGGGTCTTCGAGGGCACGCAGTCGGTGAGCACCGACGCCCCGCCCAGACCGTCGCAGTCGACGACGGTCACCTCCGCGCCGAGCTGCGCGGCGACGAGCGCCGCCTCATAGCCGCCGGGTCCGCCACCGATGATCACGATCCGAGTCACGTACTCCATTGTCCCGCACCCGTCGAAGCGACTTCTCCCGGGGCCTCCCCCGTCGGATCCGTACGCAAATCCCTGCGTACATCCCTACGGGCATCCGTGCGAGGACCGGCAGGAGGTTCCGGACGAACCTCCCTTCGAGACTGCCACCCCAAATGCCGTTCCGCCTCACTCCCGTACTCTCGGAGCCATGTCGCTCTACGCCGCGTACGCCGGCAACCTCGACGCGCGGCTGATGTCCCGCCGCGCACCCCACTCGCCCCTGCGCGGCACGGGCTGGCTCGCCGACTGGCGACTGACCTTCGGCGGCGAGCAGCTCGGCTGGGAGGGGGCGCTCGCGACCCTCGTCGAGGCGCCGCGCTCCCAGGTCTTCGTCGCCCTCTACGACATCGCTCCGATGGACGAGGACTCGATGGACCGTTGGGAGGGTGTCGGCCTCGACATCTACCGCCGGATGAGAGTCCGCGTGCACACTCTGGACGGTGAGGAGCCGGCCTGGGTGTACGTCCTCAACGGCTACGAGGGCGGGCTGCCCTCCGCGCGCTACCTCGGTGAGATCGCCGACGCGGCCGAGTCCGCCGGGGCACCGCACGACTATGTGATGGAGCTCCGCAAGCGGCCCTGCTGAGGCTCTGCCGGGCCTTGCTGGGGCTCTGCTGAGGCTCTACCGGGGCTCTGCCGAGGGGTTGCCGATTCTTATGACGAATCCGTCTCGTCATAAGACACAAAGCAACAATCGGAACACCGTCACCAGCCACATCTACGCGCGTAGGCGAATAGCGGCTACCCTCGTCCGCGTGAACGCATCAGTTACTCCGGACATCCAGGCCGACCCGTACGCCGCGGCCGACGCCGCCGCCTCCCGTCTGCGCGAGCTGACGGGCGCCGAGACCCACGACGTCGCCCTGGTCATGGGCTCCGGCTGGGTACCCGCCACCGAAGCTCTCGGCACCCCCGAGATCGAGTTCCCGGTCACCGAGCTCCCCGGCTTCCCGCCGCCCGCCGTCGCCGGCCACGCGGGCACCATCCGCTCGTACAAGGTCAACGACAAGCGCGTCCTGGTCTTCCTCGGCCGCACGCACTACTACGAGGGCCGTGGCGTCGCCAGCGTCGTGCACGGTGTCCGCACCGCCGTCGCCGCCGGTGCCAAGACCATCGTCCTGACCAACGGCTGCGGTGGTCTGCGCGAGGGCATGCGCCCCGGTCAGCCGGTGCTGATCAGCGACCACATCAACCTCACGGCGACCTCGCCGATCGTCGGCGCGAACTTCGTCGACCTCACCGACCTCTACTCCTCGCGGCTGCGCGCCCTCTGCCAGGAGGTCGACCCGACCCTCGAAGAGGGCGTCTACGTGCAGTTCCCCGGCCCGCACTACGAGACTCCCGCGGAGATCAAGATGATCCGCACCCTCGGTGCGGACCTGGTCGGCATGTCCACCACCCTCGAGGCCATCGCCGCCCGCGAGGCCGGCGCCGAGGTCCTCGGCATCTCCCTGGTCACGAACCTGGCCGCGGGCATGACGGGTGAGCCGCTGAACCACGAAGAGGTCCTCCAGGCGGGTCGCGACTCGGCTACGGCGATGGGTGCGCTGCTGGCTTCCGTTCTGGACCGGCTGTAGTTCCGGCCCGCTGAGGTTCGTTGCCTCCCCCAGACTCCGTCCGGGGGTGCCCCCCAGCGGCGGAGCGGCCTCAAACGCCGGCCGGGCTGGGTTGTGGTGGGTGCCGGGGGTGGTGCCTCCGGGCTGGGAACGTCTCCCGCTGGATGCGGGGGCGATTCTGGGTGCGGGTCCGTTCCGCCTGCGGCGGGCGGCCTCAATCGTCGGCCGGGCTTGGGTGGTGGTGGGTGCCGGGGGTGGCGCCTCCGGGCTGGGAACGTCTCCCGCTGGGTGCGGGGGCGATTCTGGGTGCGGGTCCGTTCCGCCTGCGGCGGGCGGCCTCAAACGCCGGCCGGGCTGGGTTGTGGTGGGTGCCGGGGGTGGCGCCTCCGGGCTGGGAACCTGGAACGCGGTGCGGGAACCCTTACGCGCATTGAGTGCCCTGATACACGCACCGCGTTCCAGAACCCCACCCTCCGACCCCACCCCCTCCCACCGGAGAGCAAGTGCGGGCCGTGGGGTACGCACTCAGCCCGTTGGGGGCACCTCTGGGGGCACCCCCGGACGGAGTCTGGGGGAGGTAGCTGGGGGAGTTTGAGGACGCGGCCGCAGGCGGCCAACCGACCCGCACGTCGGGGTCTGGGGCAACGCCCCAGTTTCGGGAAGGGGCGGGGTAGGGGAACAAAGCCCGCCGCAGGCGCCCACCGACCCGCAGCCAGGGGGCCGGGGCGGAGCCCCACGCGGCGGAGCCGCAGACGCGTGACCCGTGCCACCACCACGTACCCATGTGATTTACGAGCCCTGCGTCAGGGCAACGATGCAACACCCGGCGACAGACCTGCGCCGCCCGGCAGAGCGCAGCGGAACCGCCCCAGACACTCGACCACTCCGGAGGAGAAACCGTGGAGCGAGACCTCATCGCGCGAGCCAAGTCGTGGCTGGCCGAGGACCCCGACCCCGACACCCGTGACGAGCTCGCCCGGCTCCTCGACGCCGGGGACACCGCCGAGCTGAGCGTCCGCTTCGGCGGCACCCTCCAGTTCGGTACGGCGGGTCTCCGCGGTGAGCTGGGCGCCGGTCCCATGCGCATGAACCGCGCCGTCGTGATCCGCGCGGCCGCCGGTCTCGCCGCGTACCTCAAGAAGCAGGGCCACGTCGGCGGCACCGTCGTCATCGGCTACGACGCCCGTCACAAGAGCGCCGACTTCGCCCTGGACACCGCCGCCGTGATGGTCGGCGCGGGCCTGAAGGCCGCGCTGCTGCCGCGTCCGCTGCCCACCCCCGTACTCGCCTTCGCGATCCGCCACCTGGGCGCGGTCGCGGGCGTCGAGGTGACCGCCAGCCACAACCCGCCGCGCGACAACGGCTACAAGGTCTATCTCGGCGACGGTTCCCAGATCGTGCCCCCGGCCGACGCGGAGATCGCCGCCGAGATCGCCGCGGTCGCGAGCCTCGACGACGTGCCCCGCCCCTCGGCCGGCTGGGAGACCCTCCGCGACACGATCGTGCAGGCCTACCTGGAGCGTACCGACGCGGTCCTGACCAACGGCTCCGCCCGCGACGTGCGCGTCGTCTACACGCCCATGCACGGCGTCGGCCGCACCGTCCTGACCGCCGCCTTCGAGCGCGCCGGGTTCCCCGCGCCGACGGTCGTCGCCGAGCAGGCCGAGCCCGACCCGGACTTCCCGACCGTCTCCTTCCCGAACCCGGAGGAGCCGGGCGCGATGGACCTGGCGTTCGCGACGGCCCGCGAGGCCCAGCCGGACATCGTCATCGCCAACGACCCCGACGCCGACCGCTGCGCCGTCGCCGTGCCGGACCCCGAGTCCGCCGAGGGCTGGCGCATGCTGCGCGGCGACGAGGTGGGCGCGCTGCTGGCCACGCACCTCGTGCACAAGAAGGCCCAGGGCACCTTCGCAACCACGATCGTCTCCTCGTCCCTCCTCTCCCGCATCGCGGCCGCCGCCCCCGGCACCGCCTACGAGGAGACCCTCACCGGCTTCAAGTGGCTGGCCCGCGTGGACGGTCTGCGGTACGCGTACGAGGAGGCGCTGGGCTACTGCGTCGACCCCGAGGGCGTACGCGACAAGGACGGCATCACCGCCGCCCTGCTCGTCGCCGAGCTGGCCGCCGAGCTCAAGGAGACCGGCCGTACGCTCACCGACCTGCTGGACGACCTCGCGGTCGAGCACGGCCTGCACGCCACGGACCAGCTCTCCGTGCGCGTCGAGGACCTCTCCCTGATCTCCGACGCGATGCGCCGCCTGCGCGAGCAGCCGCCCGCGCTGCTGGCCGGCCTCCAGGTGACCTCCGCCGAGGACCTGGCCAAGGGCTCCGAGTCCCTCCCGCCGACGGACGGCCTGCGCTACCACCTCGCCGGTGACGCCTCCGGAACCGTCTCCGGCGCGCGCGTCATCGTCCGCCCCTCGGGCACGGAACCGAAGATCAAGTGCTACCTGGAGGTCGTCGTCCCGGTGGCCTCGGCGATCGCCCTCACGGACGCCCGGGCGCGGGCGACGGATGTCCTGACCGCGATCAAGAAGGACCTGTCGCAGGCAGCGGGCATCTGACCCTCCCCGCCGCCGGGCCCCCACGCGGGCCCGGCGGCGGGCGGTCCGCGTGCGGCGGGCTTGTTCCCGGCTGCGTCTGATCTGCGGCTCCGCCGCTGGGGGGCACTGCCCCAGCCCCTGGCCGCGGTCCGGTGGGCGCCTGCGGCGCTTTCTTCCCCTACCCCGCCACTCCCCGGCTGCATCTCATTTGCGGCTCCGCCGCGCGGGGGGCTCCGCCCCAGACTCCTGGCCGCGGGAGGGTTGGCGCCTGCGGGGCTTCCTTCCCCTACCCCGCCCCTTCCCGAAACTGGGGGCAAGCCCCCAGACCCCCGAAACTGGGGCGCTGCCCCAGACCCCGAACCTGCGGGCCCGTTGCCTCCCCCAGAGGTGCCCCCAGCAGCGGGGGCGACCTGCGGCCGCGTCCTCAAACTCCCCCAGCTACCTCCCCCAGACTCCGTCCGGGGGTGCCCCCAGAGGTGCCCCCAACGGGCTAAATTGCGCGCCCCGAAACCTGGGGCTCCACCCCAGACCCCGCAACACGGCTTCGCCGCGTTGGTCCTCAAATGCCGGACGGGCTAAAGAAAAGCACAGCGCACCCGGGCTGAATGAGCGCCCCAGCCGGGCAAAATGGCGCGCCCCACAACCCGCACTTGCCCTCCGGCGGGAGGGGGTGGGGCCGGAGGGTGGGGTTCTGGAACGCGGTGCGACTTCAGGGCACCCAATACGCGTAAGGGTGCCCGCACCGCGTTCCAGGTTCCCAGCCCGGAGGCGCCACCCCCGGCACCCACCACACACCCAAGCCCGGCCGGCGTTTGAGGCCGCCCGCCGCAGGCGCACACAACCCGCACAAGACATCGGACCCGCACCCAGCGGAAAGCGCACCCGCCACAACCCCAGCCCGGCCGGCGATTGAGGCCACCCCACCTCAGGCACAAACAACCCGCACCCCACAACGGCGACCCCCAACCACCCTCAGCCCAAAATCAAAAGCACAACCAAAAGCACAACCCCCACCCCCACAACCCCCAACACCTCATAAGCCCACCGCACCGACACCACGCCCTCAACCCCCGCATGGCGCCCCGCCAACTCCCGGATCTCCCCGATCGCCTGATCCGCCGGCGCGGAAGCCGGCGCGGAAGCCGAAGCCCAAGCCGAAGCCCCCGCAACGCCCGCCTCACCGACCGCAGACCCACCAGCCCCCCGCCGCGCCGCAGCCTTCCGCTTGCGCAGCGACACCGGAATGGACCAGAGCTGATACTTCGCACCCCCGGCGAAGAGCTCGCTCGAGTACCCGGCCCGCACATCCTCGACGCACCCCCACGGCACGGTGATCGTCCGGAACGGGTTCCGCACCAGCAGCCGCTTCTCGCTCGCCCACACCGCGGGCCGCAGCGTGAAGGCGATGATCAGGGGTACGACGCAGAGCAGGCCGGCGAGGGCGAACCAGGGCGTGCGCCCGGAGCCGCGGAAGACGGCGTCGCCGCCCAGCCAGGCGGCGAGGAGGAGCAGCAGCACGCCCCCGGCGATCCCGGCGGGCGAGCGGTAACACCGGTCGGCGTACGGGGTCTGCGGGGCGGAGGAGTCGTCCGGGCTCGTCATGCGGCGATTGTGCACCACGCCCCACGGAAGCACGCACCCCGGAAGAGGGCGGCCAGAGGCCGACGGACCGGATCCGCCACAGGGGGGTGACACGCGCTACGCGCGTAGATATGCTCATCTGGTGACCATGCCCACCACAGTTCCCGCACACGGCAACGACGCCGCGGGGCGGCTGAAGGACCTGGCGGACGTGACCGCCTCCGACAGCACGCTGCGCCGCTTCCTGCACGGCCTCCCGGGCGTCGACGCGGTCGGGCTGGAGGCCCGCGCCGCCTCGCTCGGCACCCGCTCGATCAAGACGACGGCGAAGGCTTACGCCATCGACCTGGCGATCTCGATGATCGACCTGACGACGCTGGAAGGCGCAGACACCCCGGGCAAGGTCCGGGCGCTCGCCGCCAAGGCCGTCCACCCCGACCCGACCGACCGTACGACGCCCACGACCGCCGCGGTCTGCGTCTATCCGGACATGGTGGCGACCGCCAAGGCCGCCCTGAAGGGCACGGACGTCAAGGTCGCGTCCGTCGCCACCGCGTTCCCCGCCGGCCGCGCCGCGCTGCCGGTGAAGCTGGCCGACACCCGGGACGCCATCGCGGCCGGGGCGGACGAGATCGACATGGTGATCGACCGCGGGGCGTTCCTCGCGGGGCGGTACATGGACGTCTTCGAGGAGATCCGCGCCGTCCGGGCGGAGTGCGGCGACAAGGCCCGTCTCAAGGTCATCTTCGAGACCGGTGAGCTGTCGACGTACGACAACATCCGCCGCGCGTCCTGGATCGGGATGCTGGCCGGTGCCGACTTCATCAAGACGTCGACCGGCAAGGTCGCGGTGAACGCGACCCCGGCGAACACCCTGCTGATGCTGGAGGCCGTGCGCGACTTCCGGGCGCAGACGGGCGTCCAGGTCGGCGTGAAGCCGGCCGGTGGCATCCGCACCACCAAGGACGCGATCAAGTTCCTGGTCCTGGTCAACGAGACCGTGGGCGAGGAGTGGCTGGACAACACCTGGTTCCGCTTCGGTGCCTCCAGCCTGCTGAACGACCTGCTGATGCAGCGGCAGAAGCTGAGCACCGGGCGCTACTCCGGTCCCGACTACGTCACGGTGGACTGATCATGTCTTTCACTTACGCACCGGCCCTCGAGTCGCGGGCGGTCGTCGACATCGCCCCGTCGTACGGCCTGTTCATCGACGGTGAGTTCACCGAGGCCACCGGCGGCAAGGTCTTCAAGACGGTCAGCCCCTCCTCCGAGGAGGTGCTGTCCGAGGTCGCGCAGGGTTCCGCGGAGGACGTGGACCGCGCGGTGAAGGCGGCCCGCAAGGCGTTCGAGAAGTGGTCGGCGCTGCCCGGCTCGGAGCGCGCGAAGTATCTCTTCCGCATCGCCCGGATCATCCAGGAGCGCTCGCGCGAGCTGGCCGTCCTGGAGACCCTGGACAACGGCAAGCCGATCAAGGAGACCCGCGACGCGGACCTCCCGCTGGTCGCCGCGCACTTCTTCTACTACGCGGGCTGGGCCGACAAGCTCGACCACGCGGGCTACGGCGCGAACCCCCGCCCGCTGGGCGTCGCGGGCCAGGTCATCCCGTGGAACTTCCCGCTGCTGATGCTGGCGTGGAAGATCGCTCCGGCGCTGGCGACGGGCAACACCGTCGTCCTGAAGCCGGCCGAGACGACCCCGCTGTCGGCGCTGTTCTTCGCGGACATCTGCCGTCAGGCCGGGCTGCCGAAGGGCGTCGTCAACATCGTCACCGGTGACGGCACCACGGGCGCCGCGCTGGTGGCGCACGAGGACGTGAACAAGGTCGCGTTCACCGGCTCCACGGCGGTCGGCAAGGCCATCGCCCGTACGGTCGCCGGGTCGGACAAGAAGCTCACGCTGGAGCTGGGCGGAAAGGGCGCCAACATCGTCTTCGACGACGCCCCCATCGACCAGGCCGTCGAGGGCATCGTCCAGGGCATCTTCTTCAACCAGGGCCAGGTCTGCTGCGCGGGCTCCCGACTGCTGGTCCAGGAGTCGGTCCAGGACGAGCTGCTGGACTCCCTCAAGCGCCGCCTGTCGACGCTGCGCCTGGGCGACCCGCTGGACAAGAACACCGACATCGGCGCGATCAACTCCGCCGAGCAGCTGGCCCGGATCACCGAGCTGGCCGACAGCGGCGAGGCGGAGGGTGCCGAGCGCTGGGCCCCGGCCTGCGAACTGCCGTCCGCGGGTTATTGGTTCGCGCCGACGCTGTTCACCGGCGTCACCCAGGCCCACCGGATCGCCCGCGAGGAGATCTTCGGCCCGGTGCTGTCGGTGCTGTCCTTCCGCACCCCGGCCGAGGCGGTCGCCAAGGCGAACAACTCGCAGTACGGCCTCTCCGCCGGCATCTGGACGGAGAAGGGCTCGCGGATGCTGGCCGTCGCGAGCAAGCTGCGCGCGGGTGTCGTCTGGGCCAACACGTTCAACAAGTTCGACCCGACCTCGCCGTTCGGCGGTTTCAAGGAGTCGGGCTTCGGCCGCGAGGGCGGCCGTCATGGTCTGGAGGCCTACCTCGATGTCTGATCGCCTGGCTGTCTTCAAGACCTACAAGCTGTTCGTCGGGGGCAAGTTCCCCCGGTCCGAGAGCGGACGGGTGTACGAGGTGACCGACTCCAAGGGCAACTGGCTCGCCAACGCCCCGCAGTCCTCCCGCAAGGACGCCCGGGACGCGGTCGTCGCGGCCCGTAAGGCGTTCGGTGCCTGGTCCGGCGCGACCGCGTACAACCGCGGCCAGGTCCTCTACCGCGTCGCCGAGATGCTGGAGGGCCGCAAGGACCAGTTCGTCCGCGAGGTGGCCGAGGCGGAGGGCCTGTCCAAGGCGAAGGCCGCCGCGGTCGTCGACGCCGCGATCGACCGCTGGGTCTGGTACGCGGGCTGGACCGACAAGATCGGCCAGATCACCGGTGCCGCCAACCCGGTCGCCGGCCCGTACTTCAACGTCTCCGCCACGGAGCCGACCGGCGTCGTCGCCGTGCTCGCCCCGCAGGAGTCGTCGTTCCTCGGCCTGGTCTCGGTGATCGCCCCGGCGATCGCCACGGGCAACACGGTCGTGGTCGTGGCCTCCGAGAAGGCCCCGCTGCCCGCGCTGTCCCTGGGCGAGGTGCTGGCGACGTCCGACGTCCCCGGCGGTGTCGTCAACGTCCTGTCGGGCCGTACGGCGGAGATCACGCCGTCGCTGGCCGCGCACCAGGACGTCAACGCGATCGACCTCGCGGGCGCGGACGACGGGCTCGCGAAGGAGCTGGAGATCGCGGCGGCGGACAACCTCAAGCGCGTTCTTCGTCCACAGGCTGTGGACTGGGCCGCCGCGCCGGGCCTCGACCGGATGACGGCGTTCCTGGAGACGCGCACGGTCTGGCACCCCACGGGGTCGCTGGGCGCGGGCGGCTCGTCGTACTGACGCCGCGTCGACTCCGTACGCCCGAAGGGGCGGGGTGGTGACCGATTCCGGTCACCACCCCGCCCTTCGGGCGATCGGGTCCCTGCTAGACCGAAGGCAACAGACCCGTCGCCTGGTCCAGCAGGCCCAGGTCCTGGAGCGCGCCGCCGTTGGTCAGGGGCTCGGTGAGGGCGGACGTGCTCATCGGCTGGAAGTCGGCGACCTGCGTGCCCACGGCGTTGGCGAACGGGTCGCTGCCCGTGCCCGCCAGCGGGTTGAGCTTCAGCGCCTCCAGGGAGCGCAGCGCGCCCTCCGAGGACGTGCCGAGCGCCGTGTCCGCGCCCGCTGTCGCCGCGTCGATGGACGTCACCCCCAGCTCGGCCCGCGGGCCCGTGGCGGGCATGGCATTGGCCGCCCCCGCGCCGCCCGCGACGATGGCCGCACCCGCCGAGACGGTCAGCCCGACGCGCACCAGACCGCGCGAGTGGGAGGGGCGGGAGGAGCGTGCGTGTCGTGCGTGCGAGGCCATGGGCACCTGCCGGGTCGTGAGGTACAGGATGGAACGACAACGCACCGTAGCGAAGTCGTGACACTGTGCGCATCCCGCGACCCGGGGGGATCCCCCATGCGGCCCAATGCCTCACACTGGTGTCCCGTGACTCCCCACCTGACCCCCGCGCGCGTCATCCTGCTGACCGGCCCGTCCGGTTCCGGAAAGTCGTCCCTCGCGGCCCGCACCGGGCTGCCGGTCCTCAACCTCGACGACTTCTACAAGGAGGGGCACGACCCGACACTGCCGCTGCTCCCCGACGGCTCGGGCACCGACTGGGACTCGCCCCTGTCGTGGGACGCCGACGCGGCCGTGACCGCGATAGCGGAGCTGTGCCGCACGGCACGCACGAGCGTGCCGCTGTACGACATCGCCGGCAGCGCGCGGAGCGGTGAGAGCGTGCTGGACATCGGCCGCACGCCGCTGTTCATAGCGGAGGGCATCTTCGCCGCCGACATCATCGACCGCTGCCGCGAACTCGGGGTGCTCGCCGACGCGCTGTGCCTGCGCGGCCGCCCGGCGACGACGTTCCGCCGCCGGCTGCTGCGCGATCTGCGCGAGGGCCGCAAGCCCGCGGCGTACCTCGTCCGCCGCGGCCTGCGGCTGATGCGCGCGGAGCGCGGCATCGTGGCCCGCCAGACGGCGCTGGGCGCGTACGCCTGCGGCAAGGACGCCGCGATGGGCCGGATCGCCGCCGCGGCCGCGGGCCGCCGGGAGGGCGTCCGCGTCTGACGCGGCGGCCCGTTCCGGGAACAGTGCCCAAGGACATCCCCGGGAACAGCGGAGCGGGCGGACATACCCCCCGGCTGTCCGCCCGCTCCTCCCCCGTGGCCCCGTGCGCTCCCCCGAGCGTTTCCCCGTCCCCCCGGGGCCCCTTGGTCCTGTTGTTCCTCCGCTCAGGCCACCAGCTCGCCGAAGGACTCCGCGACGCCCCGGCCGGAGCCGATGACCTCGTCCTCGCGCAGGCGGCGCAGGGAGCGCCAGATGCTGCTCTTGACCGTGCCGACGCTGATGCCGAGGATCTCCGCGATCTCGGGGTCCGTACGGCCCTCGTAGTAGCGCAGGACGAGCATCGTGCGCTGGAGTTCGGGCAGCCGGGCCAGTGCCTGCCAGAGGACGGCGCGCAGTTCGGTGCCGCGCATCGCGTCGGTCTCACCGGCCGTCTCCGGCAGCTCCTCCGTCGGGTACTCGTTCAGCTTGCGGCGGCGCCAGGCGCTGATGTGCAGATTGGTCATCGTGCGGCGGAGGTAGCCGCCGACGGCCGCCTTGTCGGTGATCCGGTCCCAGGCGCGGTACGTGGAGAACAGCGCGCTCTGGAGCAGGTCCTCCGCCTCGTGCCGGTCGCCGGTCAGGTGGTAGGCGGTCGCGTACAGGGAGGCCCGGCGCTCCTGGACGTAGGCGGTGAACGCCGCTTCGGCGTCCTCCCGCTCCGTCCGGGCCGCGCCCTTGTTCTCCCCCGAGGCCCCCGTGGCCTCCCCGTACGTGACCGCGTCGATCGCCACCATGTACGGCGGCCGAACACGTCCGGTGCCGCGGGCGCACCCCCGCCCGCCCACGGCACCGGACTTCTCCGGGCCCCGCCCGGCGTCGTGCAGGCGCGTGCGAATGACTGCGCTGGTCGTGGTGCTGTGCAGTGTGTTCATCTCGCGCCCCCCGTCGGTGGAGCCAGCTCGGTCCGTTACGTTCCCGGGCCGTCGTGCCGCCCGGTGTCCCCAAGCCTGGCGGGCCAGTTTCATGACGCTGTCCGCCGACTGTCACAGCCCTGCAACAGGCCGGGGAGCCCCCTGCGCGACGGCGTCGGTCGAACGACGGCCGGACGTAGGCCAGAATGGCCACCGTGCCTTTCCTGTTGCTGATCGAGGACGACGACGCCATCCGCACGGCTCTCGAATTCTCCCTGTCCCGCCAGGGTCACCGTGTGGTGACCGCGGCGACGGGTGAGGACGGCCTGAAACTGCTGCGTGAGCAGCGGCCGGACCTGATCGTGCTGGACGTCATGCTGCCGGGTATCGACGGTTTCGAGGTGTGCCGGCGGATCCGCCGCACCGACCAGCTGCCGATCATCCTGCTGACCGCGCGCAACGACGACATCGACGTCGTGGTCGGCCTGGAGTCCGGGGCGGACGACTATGTCGTCAAGCCCGTGCAGGGCCGGGTGCTGGACGCCCGGATCCGCGCGGTGCTGCGCCGTGGCGAGCGGGAGTCGAACGACTCGGCGTCGTTCGGTTCGCTGGTCATCGACCGTGCGGCGATGACCGTCACCAAGAACGGCGAGGACCTCCAGCTGACCCCGACCGAGCTGCGGCTGCTGCTGGAGCTCAGCCGCAGGCCGGGGCAGGCGCTGTCGCGGCAGCAGCTGCTGCGCCTGGTGTGGGAGCACGACTATCTGGGCGACTCGCGGCTGGTGGACGCCTGTGTGCAGCGGCTGCGCGCCAAGGTCGAGGACGTCCCGTCGTCGCCGACTCTGATCCGTACGGTCCGGGGCGTCGGTTATCGCCTGGACACCCCGCAGTGATCGCCCGGTTCCACCGCGACAGCACAGAGAGCACACCGTGACACAAGAGCCCGGTCGGGAGCGGGGTCGGCGGCCGGCCAGGAACGCGCTGAAGCTGAGCATGCGGTGGATCAGCCTGCGGCTGCGGCTGATGCTGGTCTTCGCGCTGGTGGCGCTGGTCGCCGCGGTCTCCGCGTCCGCCATCGCCTATTGGCTGAACCGGGACGCGGTCCTCACCCGCACCCAGGACGCCGCGCTCGACGACTTCCGCAAGTCCTTGCAGGACAACACCGGTTCGCTGCCGCTGACGCCGACCTGCCAGGAGCTCCAGGCCGCCGCCGACCGGATGGCCTCGACCTCGCAGAAGTACGAGGTGCTGCTGATCGGCACGTCCGGCGGCGGTGACTGCGTCGCGCCGTCCAGGCCCGACCTGTTCACCCTCAAGGTCGTGCCGGAGTCGCTGCGCACGGCGGTGGACCGCGAGCGCCGGGTCGACGACTCCAACCGCTACGCGTACCACCTCTACTGGCAGCGGATCACGCTCAGCGGCAAGCCGTATCTGATCGGTGGCGCCAAGGTGATCGGCGGTGGCCCCACGGGCTATCTGCTGAAGTCGCTGGAGAACGAGCGCCAGGACCTCAATTCGCTGGCCTGGTCGCTGGGCATCGCCACCGCCCTCGCCCTCATCGGCTCCGCCCTGCTCGCCCAGGCCGCCGCGTCCACGGTGCTGCGGCCCGTGCAGCGGCTCGGTGACGCGGCCCGGCGGCTCGGCGAGGGGAAGCTGGACACGCGCCTCCAGGTGTCGGGCACGGACGAGCTGGCCGATCTCTCGCGGACGTTCAACCGGACCGCGGAGTCGCTCCAGAAGCGGGTCGAGGAGCTGAGCGCCCGGGAGGCCTCCAGCCGCCGCTTCGTCGCCGACATGTCGCACGAGCTGCGCACCCCGCTCACGGCGATCACCGCGGTGACGGAGGTGCTGGAGGACGAGGCGGACAACCTCGACCCCATGATCGCGCCCGCGGTGCAGCTGGTGGTGAGCGAGACCCGCCGGCTGAACGACCTGGTGGAGAACCTCATGGAGGTCACCCGCTTCGACGCGGGCACGGCCCGGCTGGTCCTCGACGACGTGGACGTCGCCGATCAGGTCACCGCCTGCATCGACGCCCGTGCCTGGCTGGACGCCGTCGAGCTGGACGCCGAGCGCGGGATGATGGCCCGGCTCGACCCGCGGCGGCTCGACGTCATCCTGGCCAACCTCATCGGCAACGCGCTCAAGCACGGCGGGTCGCCGGTGCGGGTGTCGGTGCGCACGGAGGACGGTTCGCTGCGGATCGACGTGCGCGACCACGGCCCCGGCATCCCCGAGGACGTCCTACCGCACGTCTTCGACCGGTTCTACAAGGCGAGCGCCTCCCGGCCGCGCTCCGAGGGCAGTGGCCTCGGCCTGTCGATCGCCCTGGAGAACGCCCACATCCACGGCGGCGGGATCACCGCCGCCAACTCCCCCGAAGGCGGCGCGGTCTTCACCCTGACCCTCCCCCTGGGCGAGGCCCCGGCGGAGGCCGGCGGCGCCTCCCTGCTCACGGACGAGCGGGGCCGGGACCGGGCGGAGGAGAACGGAAAGTGAAGACCCCGAACGTGAGGATCAGAACCGCCGCCCTGGCGCTGACGCTGCTCGGCTCCCTCCCCGCGCTGTCCGCGTGCGGGATCCGCGGCACGGCCGTGCCGGTGGACGCGGGCGGGGCGCCGTCCCGGGCGTCGTGCGTCAGCCGCCCCGACCCGAGCGCCGCCGCCGGCCTGACCACCGTGACCGTGCAGCTGGAGTGCGCCTCGCAGCTGGTGCCGGTCAGCCGCCGGGTCCCGCTGCCCGACAAGCCCGACGACGCGGCGATCGTCGCCGCCGCGCTCGTGGACGAGCTGCGCAAGGTGCCGGCCGGGGAGGAGGCCGACGCCGGGCTGATCACCGCGGTCCCGCAGCGGCTGACCGTCACCGGGGCGCGGCCGGGCGACCCGGCGGGCACCCTGCGGCTGAGCCGTGAGCCGGGCGAGCTGCCGCAGGTCGCCCTCGCGCAGCTGGTGTGCTCGTTCGTGGGCACGCCCGCGGCGGACGGCAAGTCGGCGGTGCTCCTGGGCGGTCCGGGCGGCGCCGGGCCGCTGAGCTACACCTGCACCGAGGAGATGCGGACGCATCCAGACACCGCGGACATCGGCGGCAGAGCCGTCTCCTGATCCGCCGGCTCTACGGTCCCGCGGGCATCCGCCACTCTCCGTCGTCACGGGCGGAACCGGACGGCGCACACCCGGCGTCCTGTGGGGCGTGCAGGGTCATGGTTACGGCGGTACGCCCGCCCTCCGATACCGCTACCGCGCCGCGGGGTGTGTGCTGCTCGTCGCCCATCTGCTGGCTGTCGGCTGGCTGGCCCTGCGTCCGCTGACGGCGCCCTGGGTGACGGCCGCGCCGCTGGAGCCGCTGGCTACGATCCGTGCCGATCTCGCCCTGAGTCCCTGGGAGGCGACGCGGGCGATCGGGGCGGGGATGCTGCCGCTGGCGCCGCTCGGGGTGCTGCTGCCGTGGGCGAGAGGCAGGGTCGCCGCGTCGCCGCTGGGCTCGCTGACCCGCACGGTCTTCACCAGCGCGATGCTCTCGCTGGCCCTCCAGGTGGTGCAGAGCGGTGTGGTGGGCCAGGTGCTGGACGTGGACGCGCTGCTGCTGAACGTGACGGGCGTCGCCGTCGCGCATCTCGCCGTGGTCCCCGCGGTGCGGGCCCGGCTCCGTCGCAGGAGTGACACGCGCCGCCCCGGGGCCCTCCCCCGGAAGGAGGCCCCTCAGGGGCGGACCCCGACGATCCCCAGGGTCGGGATCGCCCCGTAGAGCGATGCTTTGCCCCGGCTCGCGCCCGTAGCGTCGTAGGCACCGGGAAACGTTCCCGCACGGCGCGTCCCCGACGCCGCCGGACCGACGACGAGGAGTCGCCATCATGTCCGCTCCCCTGGTCCGTCCCCGTGACCACAGGATGATCGCCGGCGTCTGCGCGGGCCTGGCCGAGCGCTTCGGTACGTCCCGCACCACGATGCGCGTCATCTTCCTGGCCTCGTGCCTGCTGCCGGGGCCGCAGTTCCTGCTCTATCTCGCGCTGTGGGTGCTGCTGCCGTCCGAGCAGGGCCACGGCCGGACCGCCACGTCCTGGTGATGCTCGCGTCGCCGCGTTGACGCGGCGGCGGGCCGCGCACCCCGGTGCGAAGGGTGCGCGGCCCGCCGTGGTGTGCCGGGGCTCAGCCGCCGATGCTCGGCAGGGGCAGGCCGTTGGTGGGCAGCGTCGGCAGGCCGCCGAGCAGGCCCTTGTTGCCGGTGCTGTGCATCTTGCCGCTCGTGGCCGCGCCGCCCGCACCGCTCACGCCCGGGCTGTTGTCGGACTTCGGCGTCACCGGCAGTTCGGGCGTCTTCGGGAGGTTGGGTGCCACGGCCTTGTCGACGGCCTGGGAGGGCGCCTTCAGGATGCCGCCCTGGATCGCGCGGTCCGCGGCGGAGACCACGGGGCCGCCGGCCGGTGCGAGCTTCGCGGCCTGCTGGATGGGCAGCCCGCCCATCGTGGTCTGGGCGGTGCCGGTGACCGATTCCACGGCGCCCGAGGTGCCGAACGCGGCCGCGTTGCCCACCGCCGTGGCGGCGAAGGCGACACCGAGCGCGGCAACACCGAGCGTCTTGATGGTTCCCTGCTTCATCTGAATTCTGTCCTCGCGACGGGGGAATTTTGCAGCGGCACTGCAACCTAGTCACGAGAGCCGGGAAGCCGCAATGAATGACACGGCCGGGACCCTGGAGTCCCGGCCGTTTTCACGCTATTACCCGTGGATTCACCGTCGGTTGCGACGGGAAAGAGAATTGCTGGTCAGGCGGTGCCCGTCACGGTCTGCCGGAAGAGCCACTCCGACTTGAGCTCGGCGTATCCGGGCTTGATGACGTCGTTGATCATCGCGAGACGTTCATCGAATGGGATGAACGCGGACTTCATCGCGTTGACGGAGAACCACTGCATGTCGTCCAGCGTGTAGCCGAAAGTCTTGACCAGGTGCTCGAATTCACGGCTCATGCTGGTGCCGCTCATCAGCCGATTATCGGTATTCACCGTGGCCCGGAAGTGCAGCTTGCGCAGCAGGCTGATGGGGTGCTCTTCATAAGAAGTGGCCGCACCGGTCTGGAGATTGGAGGTGGGGCACAGCTCCAGCGGAATGCGCTTGTCCCGCACATAGGACGCCAGCCGGCCGAGCTTGACCGTGCCGTCCTCGGCGATCTCGATGTCGTCGATGATCCGGACGCCGTGCCCGAGCCGGTCCGCGCCGCACCACTGGAGCGCCTGCCAGATGGACGGCAGGCCGAACGCCTCACCGGCGTGAATGGTGAAGTGGTTGTTCTCGCGCTTGAGGTACTCGAACGCGTCCAGGTGACGGGTGGGAGGGAAACCGGCCTCCGCGCCCGCGATGTCGAAACCGGCCACGCCCGAGTCGCGGTAGCGGTTGGCGAGTTCGGCGATCTCCAGGGCGCGGGCCGCGTGGCGCATCGCGGTGAGCAGCGCGCCCACCCGGATGCGGTGGCCGTTCGCGCGCGCCCGGCGCTCGCCTTCGCGGAAGCCCTCGTTGACGGCCTCGACGACCTCTTCGAGGGTGAGACCGCCCTCCAGGTGCTGCTCGGGGGCGTAGCGCACCTCGGCGTAGACGACGCCGTCCTCGGCCAGGTCCTCGGCGCACTCGGCGGCGACCCGGACCAGGGCCTCGCGGGTCTGCATCACGGCGCAGGTGTGCGCGAAGGTCTCCAGATAGCGCTCCAGCGAGCCGGAGTCGGCGGCCTCGCGGAACCAGACGCCCAGCTTGTCCGGGTCGGTCTCGGGCAGGCCGTCGTAGCCCGTGGCGCGGGCGAGGTCGACGACGGTGCCGGGGCGCAGTCCGCCGTCGAGGTGATCGTGCAGCAGCACCTTGGGCGCGCGGCGGATCTGCTCGGGGGTGGGTTGGGAGGTGGTCTCGGTCGTCATTTCGGCACTCTAGCCCCTACGCGCGTAGATGTCGGCGAACGATACGGAACGGTGACCCATCGGCGGGGTGGACACCGCGCGGCGTTCTGCCATCGTTTCTGCCATGCCTGAGCAAGCGTTGCCCCAGCGGGATCCCCGGGGGCCGGGAGCGGGTCCGGCCCGGCTCGGAAAGCCGCTCGGCGCGGAGCATTCCGTGCACGGCGTCGCCCTGTTGCTGCCCGGCGGGCACCCCACCGGGACCCGCCGGCCCTCGGCCCTTTCGCTCGCCGCGCAGCGGGCCCCGGCCCGCGCCCTGGCCCGTTCGGGAGCGGCGGAGGGCCTGGTCGTCCATGTCGTCCGCTACCGCCGCCGCGGCTGGAACGGCGCCGCGGCCGATCCCGTGCGGGACGCGGAGTGGGCCGCGGACGAGGTCGTACGGCGGTACGGCGACGTACCGGTGTGCCTGGTGGGCACGGACATGGGCGGCCGGGCCGCGCTGCTCGCCGCGGGGCACCCGGCCGTCACCTCCGTACTGGCGCTGGCCCCCTGGCTGCCCGCGCCGGAATCCGTGCTCGACCCAGATCCGGTGCGGCAGCTCGCGGGGCGGCGGGTGCTGCTGGTGCACGGCACCAACGATGAGCGCACCGACCCCGATCTGTCCTTCCGGCTCGCCGAGCGGGCGAAGAAGGTCAACCGGCACGTGTGCCGCTTCGAGGTGCACTCCGACGGGCACGCGCTGCACCAGCACCGGTCCGAAGTGCTCGCCCTGACCGTCGACTTCGTGCTCGGGTCGCTCTTCGGGCGGCACTACGCGCGACCGGTGGCCGACGCGCTGGCGGCTCCGCCGCCGCTGGGCCTGCGCATGCCGCTCGCCTCCGGCTTCGGGGCGTCATTGGGGTATTGACCGTTGCCGGGTGCGTGCGGTGTGCCTGCGGCGCTTGCTTCCCCCGGCTGTCCCGCCGTTGCCGCCTGCGGCGGGAGCTCCCCCAGCTACCGCTGGGAGGTGCCCCCAGCGTGCGCGTCCTCAAACGCCGGACGGGCTGGATGGTGCGGACCGTAGCCAGCACATTCAGCCCGTCCGGCGTTTGAGGACAGCGCGCGAAGCGCGCTTCGGGGGTCTGGGGCGAAGCCCCCCACGCGGCGGAGCCGCACATCAGATGCAGCCGGGAAGGGGCGGGGTAGGGGAACAAAGCCCGCCGCAGGCGCCGACGGGCCGGGGTCCACGGTCAAGCCCCGTCACCGCGGCAGCAACTGCCCCCGGCGGGAGAGCAGGAAGCGCTTGAACGCGGCGACCGGTGGCGTGTCGGGGTGGCCGTCGAGCCAGGCCACCCCGATCTCGCGGACGGCGCGCGGCGCGGTGACGGTCAGCTCCACGACACCCGGCCGCGCGACCGCGGGCGGTGGCAGCAGGCCGACGCCCAGACCCGCCGCGACCAGCCCGCGCAGCGTCTCCGGGTCCTCACCCTCGAAGGCGATCTTCGGGGTGAAGCCGGCCTCCGCGCAGACCGCGTCGGTGATCCGGCGCAGCCCGTAACCGGGTTCGAGGGTGACGAAGAGTTCGGCGGCCGCCTCGGCGAGGCGGACCCGCTTGCGGCCGGCGAGCGGGTGGTCGTCCGGGACGACGAGGCGGAGCTTCTGCTCGTCGAGGCGGCGGGCGACGAGGTCGGGCGCGTCGGGCAGCGGTGAGGTGAGGCAGAGGTCGAGGTCGCCGAAGCGGAGCCGTTCCAGCATGGCCTCGCCGTAGTTCTGCACGAGCTGGAAGCGCACGCGCGGATGGTCGGCGCGGAAGGCCCGGATCAGCTCCGGTACGGTCTCGGAGCCGAGGGTGTGCAGGAAGCCGAAGGCGACCTTCCCGGCGGTGGGGTCGGCGTCCGCCCGTACGGACTCGGCGGCGCGCTCGACCTCCGCGAGGGCCCGTTCCACGGAGGCGAGGAACGTGCGGCCCGCGGCGGTGAGGGAGAGCGTGCGGCCGTGCCGGGCGAACAGCGCGACGCCCAGGTCCTGTTCGACGCGCGCCATCGAGCGGCTGAGGGTGGACTGCGGCATCTCCAGCTGGTGCGCGGCGCGGGTCACGTGCTCGTGCCGGGCGACGGCCACGAACTGCGCGAGGCGCGGCGTGAGGGTCGCGGCCCAGGAGTCCGCCTTGATCTCGGGGGTGTCGGGCGTTACCGGGTTGTCAAAAATCCGCGTCACGCTTTCATTGCCGGTTGGTGACAGAGAAGCCCCTGGCCTGCGGTCATGCTGCATGGGAACGATTATCGCGAATTTGTGCATTGGACGCATGAGCGCCGCGTGCATACGGTCGGTACATGCCTCCTGCCGATACCGGGGCATCCGTCGTCGCCGTGCGATCGGGTGCCTCCGCACTGTCGTCCCCCGTTCCTCCCTCAGCCGTCGACAACACGGCCGATGACAACAAGCTGGTGCCCGGCGGGCCCGGCTACCGCAGGACGAGCCTCGCGCTCTTCGCCGCGGGTGTCGCCACCTTCGCCCTCCTCTATTCCACGCAGGCCCTGCTCCCCGCGATCTCCGACGACCTCGGTGTGACGCCGGATCAGGCGAGCTGGACCGTATCGGCCGCGACCGGTGGACTCGCCGTCGCCGTCGTCCCGTTGAGCGCGCTGTCCGAGCGCTACGGGCGGCGGGCGATGATGACCGCCTCGCTGTGTGTGGCCGCGCTCGTGGCCGTGCTGGTGCCCTTCGCCCCCGACCTCGGCTGGCTGGTCGCGCTCCGCGTCGTGCAGGGTGCCGCGCTCGCGGGCCTGCCCGCCTCCGCCATGGCGTATCTCGCCGAGGAGGTGCGGCCCAAGGCGCTGGTCGGTGCGATCGGCCTGTTCGTGGCGGGCAACAGCCTCGGCGGCATGTCCGGCCGCATCCTCGCCGGCTGGGTCGCCCAGGCGTGGGGCTGGCGGGCCGGGCTGGGCGCGGTGGGCGTCCTGGCGGTGCTGTGCGCGGTGGCCTTCCGGCTGCTGCTCCCCAAGGGACGGCACTTCACCCCGGCCGCGGTCTCGCCGCGCGCGCTGGCCCGCACGGTCGGCGGCCACCTCGCGGATCCGCTGCTGCGGCGGCTGTACGCGATCGGCGCGCTCTTCATGACCGTCTTCGGCGCGGTCTACACCGTCATCGGCTACCGGCTGGCCGAGGCGCCGTTCTCCCTGCCGCAGGGTGTCGTCGGCTCGATCTTCCTGGTCTATCTGGTCGGTACGGTCTCGTCGGCCGCGGCCGGGAAGCTGGTGGGACGGCTGGGGCGGCGCGGGGCGCTGTATCTGGCGCTGGGCACGACGTCGGCGGGCCTGCTGCTGACGCTCTCGCAGTCGCTGATCGTGGTCCTGGCCGGTCTGGTGCTGATCACGGCGGGCTTCTTCGCGGGCCACGCGGTGGCGTCGTCCTCGGTCAGCCGTACGGCGAAGACGGGCCGCGCGCAGGCGTCGGCGCTCTACCAGACGGCGTACTACCTGGGCAGTTCGGTCGGCGGCACGCTGGGCGCCGTCGCCTTCCACCTCGGCGGCTGGGACGGCGCGGTGGTCCTGGGCCTGATCGCGATGCTGGCCGCGGCATCGATCACGCTCTACGCGACGCGCCGGGCGCTCCTGGAGCGCCGCTCCCTGGCCGCCGTCGCCCGGTCGTAAGGAACTCACAGCCCAGACTCACAAGCCCGAAGGGGCCGCCCCGCCACCTGTCCTGGTGGGGGCGGCCCCTTCGTCGTTCACCACGCCGGGGTCAGTAGTCCTCGTCGCCCTCGTAGTAATTGTTGACGATCACGTCCGGCTCGTCGTCGCTCATCGCCTCGTTGAGGAGGGCGCCGCCGACGAGGCCGGCCGCACCGGCGCCGAGGAGGGCACCCGTGCCGAAGCGGCGGCCGCCCTGCTGCTGGTTGCCCTGCTGGGGATAGCCCTGCTGCTGCGGGTAACCCTGCTGGACGGGCTGCGGGTAGCCCTGCTGCTGGACCGGCTGCGGGTAACCGGCCTGGGGGTAGCCCGCCTGCGGCTGGGGAGCGGTGTAGTACGGCGGCGGCGTGGTCTGCACCCGCTGGGCGCAGCCGTTGCACGTCTGGATCTGCCGGGGCACACCCCACTGCGGGGACCACAGCACGGCTGCCGTGCCGGGGCCATGGTTCGGGTCGAAGAAGCACGTCACGGAGGAACTCCCTGAGGATTGCTGAGGTGTGGCAAGAGGTGCGGCGGCCGTGGGGTTCTGCGGTACGGCACCGGCAAGAGGTGCGGACGCCGGGGACGGCACCGGCGGTTCCGCCTTCGCCGTGCTCACCTGGGCGGGCGGGGCCGGCGGGACGGGCGGGACGGCGGGCGGCGCCGGGGTCTCGCGGAGGACGTCGACGCCGTAGTCGCCGGCGATGCCCGCGAGCCCGGAGGCGTAACCCTGGCCGACCGCGCGGAACTTCCACTCCGCGCCGTGCCGGTAGAGCTCGCCGAAGACCATGGCGGTCTCGGAGCCGTCGACTCCGCCGAGGTCGTAGCGCGCCAGCTCGGCGCCGCCGGCCTGGTCGACGACGCGGATGTGCGCGCTGTCGAGCCGGCCGAAGCTCTGGCCGCGCTGCTCCGCCTCGTAGAGCGAGACGGGGAAGACGATCTTCTCGACCTCGGCCGGGACCCGGGTGAGGTCGACGTGGATCTGCTGGACGTCGCCCCCGCCGCCGGCCGGTGCCCCGCCGCCGGAGTGGCTGACCGAACCGTCGGGGCTGCGCAGATTGTTGAAGAAGACGAAGTGCCGGTCGGAGAGGACCTTCCCGGCCCGGTCGCACAGCAGCGCGCTGGCGTCCAGGTCGAACTCGGCTCCCGGTGCGGACCGCACCCGCCATCCCAGCCCGACCGTCACGGCGGTCAGCCCGGGGGCCTGCCTGCTCAGCGACACATTGCCACCCTTGGCCAGGGCCACGCCCATGAACCTTCCTCCACTGTCCCGGCTTTCCCGTGTTTCATCGCGAACAACGGGGCGTCCGGGCCCACAGTTCCTGATTTGCGCAATAAATAGATCAAGATGTGCCGGCGGAACGCACCGGGCGCCCCGGCCGACGGATTCCCGTCTGCCGGAGCGCCCGGTGCTGCGTTCGCCGGAGTTCGCCGGAGTTCGCCGGACCCGCTTAGGCGATGCGGTCCAGGACGATCGGGTTCGGCGTGAAGGCCGTGCCCGGGGCGGCGATCTCGACGCCGCCCTCCAGGGACTGGAGCGCGTAGGCGAACTTCTCCGGGGTGTCGGTGTGGAGGGTCATCAGCGGCTGGCCCTCCTTGACCTCGTCGCCCGGCTTGGCGTGCAGCTCGACGCCCGCGCCGGCCTGCACCGCGTCCTCCTTGCGCGCGCGGCCCGCGCCCAGGCGCCAGGCGGCGACGCCGACGGCGTAGGCGTCGAGGCCGGTGAGGATGCCGGAGGAGGCCGCCGTGACGACGTGCTGCTCGCGCGCGACCGGCAGGGCCGCGTCCGGGTCGCCGCCCTGCGCCTGGATCATGCGGCGCCAGTGGTCCATGGCGGAGCCGTCCTTGAGCGCCTTGGCCGGGTCGGCGTCGGGCAGGCCCGCCGCGGCGAGCATCTCGCGCGCCAGGGCGAGGGTCAGCTCGACGACGTCGGCCGGGCCGCCGCCCGCCAGGACCTCGACGGACTCGCGGACCTCGAGGGCGTTGCCCGCGGTCAGGCCGAGCGGGGTCGACATGTCGGTGAGCAGGGCGACGGTCTTCACGCCGTGGTCCGTGCCCAGGCCGACCATCGTGGAGGCGAGCTCGCGCGCGTCCTCGATGTTCTTCATGAAGGCGCCGGAGCCGACCTTGACGTCGAGGACGAGCGAGCCCGTGCCCTCGGCGATCTTCTTCGACATGATGGAGGAGGCGATCAGCGGGATCGCCTCGACCGTGCCGGTCACGTCGCGCAGCGCGTACAGCTTCTTGTCGGCCGGGGCGAGGCCGTCGCCCGCGGCGCAGATGACCGAGCCGACGTCGCGCAGCACGCGCATCATCTCGTCGTTCGACAGCAGCGCGCGCCAGCCGGGGATGGACTCCAGCTTGTCGAGCGTGCCACCGGTGTGGCCGAGGCCCCGGCCGGACAGCTGCGGCACGGCCGCGCCGCAGGCGGCGACGAGCGGGGCCAGCGGCAGGGTGATCTTGTCGCCGACGCCGCCGGTGGAGTGCTTGTCCGAGGTCGGCACGGTCAGGGACGAGAAGTCCATCCGCTCGCCCGACTTGATCATCGCGGCGGTCCAGCGGGCGATCTCGGCCCGGTCCATGCCGTTGAGGAGGATGGCCATGGCGAGCGAGGACATCTGCTCGTCGGCGACCTCGCCGCGCGTGTAGGCGTCGATGACCCAGTCGATCTGCTCGTCGGTCAGTCGACCGCGGTCGCGCTTGGCGCGGATCACGGAAATGGCGTCCATCAGCACATTTTCCTTAAGTTCGTGCGTCCTCAGTCTTCCCGGGGCCGGAAAGTGACCCGGACGGGCCGAAGCTTCGGCCCGTCCGGCGCTTGAGGACATCTTCAGCGATTCAGGTCAGCAGGGCCAAACGCGTCGGGCAGCAGCTCGGCCAGCGGCCGGACGCCGGTGGTCGTGTCCACGGCCAGCTCGGGGCCGCCGTGCTCCCACAGCAGCTGACGGCAGCGGCCGCACGGCATCAGGACGTTGCCGTGCCGGTCGCAGCAGGTGAAGGCGGTCAGCCGGCCGCCGCCCGAGGAGAACAGGTCGGAGATCAGCCCGCACTCGGCGCACAGGGCGACACCGTAGGCGGCGTTCTCGACGTTGCAGCCGGTGACGGTACGGCCGTCGTCGACGAGCGCGGCGGCGCCCACGGGGAAGTCGGAGTACGGGGCGTAGGCCCGGGACATGGCGTCCCGGGCCTGCGTCCGGAGGTACTCCCAGTCGACGGGAGTGCTCACTTGCCCTGTCCCTTCCGGTACGGCTTGCCGTTCGCCTTGGGCATCCGCAGGCGCTGCGCGGAGACCGAGAGCACCAGCAGGGTGACGACGTACGGAGTGGCGTCGACGAACTCCAGCGGCACCGTCTTGGTCAGCACGTACCAGACGATCAGCGCGGCGGCGAGGACGCCGGCCACGATCGCGACCTGGCGCTTGCCGACGCGCAGCCGCCAGACGGCGAAGCCCACGAGCAGCACGGCGAGGAGGAGCAGCAGCGCGTGGACGGTCGCGCCGCCGCCGCGCAGCTGGAGGCTGTCCATGAAGCCGAACAGGCCCGCGCTCATCGCGACGCCGCCCGGCCGCCAGTTGCCGGAGATCATGGTGGCGAGACCGATGTAGCCGCGGCCGCCGGTCTGGCCGTCGGAGTACATGTGCGTGCCGATGGCGAGGAACGCGCCGCCGAGGCCCGCGAGGGCACCGGAGACGACCACGGCTGCGTACTTGTAGGTGTAGACGTTGACGCCGAGGGACTCGGCGGCGACCGGGCTCTCGCCGCAGGAGCGCAGGCGCAGGCCGAAGGCGGTGCGCCACAGCACCCAGAAGGTGACGGCGAAGAGCGCCACGGCGACGATCGTCAGCCAGGACACGTCGGTGACCAGGCCGTCGACGATGCCGGCGAGGTCGGAGACGAGGAACCAGTGGTGCTTCTCGACGCTGTTGAGCCAGTCGGACAGGCCGGGGATGGAGAAGTTCGGCATGTCCGGCATGACGGGCGACTGCTTGTCGTTGCCGCCGGCCAGCTGGGCCTTGCTGCCGTCCGCGCCGAACGTCAGCTTGGCGAGGTACTGCGTGACACCGAGCGCCAGGATGTTGATGGCCACGCCGGAGATGATGTGGTCGACACCGAAGGTGACGGTGGCGACGGCGTGCACGAGGCCGCCCAGCGCGCCGCCGATGGCGCCGGCGAGCGCCGCGGCCCAGGGCCCGTGCTGCCAGCCCATCCAGCCCGCGCAGAAGGTGCCGAGCATCATCATGCCTTCGAGGCCGATGTTGACGACGCCCGCGCGCTCGGCCCACAGCCCGCCGAGGCCGGCGAGGCCGATCGGCACGGCGGCGGCGAGGGCGCCGCTGAACTGGCCGGAGGAGGTCAGGTCGCCCGCGCTGGTGATCTCGCGGAGCGCGGAGAGCAGGATCAGCGCGCCCGCGACGATCAGCAGGACGACGGGGGTGGAGAGCTTGCGCCCGCCCGGCTTGTTCTTGCCGCTGAGCGCGTTGGTGACGGCGGCGGTAAAGGTCGTACTCACGCGGATACCTCCGCCTTGTCGCTCTTGCGGGCCTGGGCGGCGAGGTCCTCGCCGACCTTCCGCTGCTGGGTCTTCAGGCCGTACCGGCGGACGACCTCGTAGGCGATGACGACGCACAGGACGATGACGCCCTGGACCACGCCGACGATCTCCTGCGCGTATCCCTCGAACTCCAGCTGGGTGCCGGTGCGGTCCAGGAAGCCCCACAGGAGGGCGGCCAGCGCCATGCCGATGGGGTTGTTGCGGCCGAGCAACGCGATGGCGATGCCGGTGAAGCCGATGCCGGCCGGGAAGTCGGTGCCGTAGTTGTACGAGACGCCGAGCAGGGTCGGCATGCCGACGAGGCCCGCGGTCGCGCCGGAGAGCACCATCGAGGTGATCACCATGCGCTTGACGTCGACGCCGCTGGCCGCCGCCGCGGACTCGGACTGGCCGACCGTGCGCAGGTCGAAGCCGAACCGGGAGCGGTTGAGGACGAACCAGTAGGCGAGGCCGGCGAGGGCCGCGATGACGACGAAGCCGTAGATGGGCTTGGGCGTGGTCGGGATCTCGAAGAAGTGCGCGGAGTCGGGCAGGACGGGCGTGTGGACCATGTTGCCCTCCTTCTTCCCGAGCCGGCCGTCCTGGAGGAAGTAACCGATGACCGAGCCGCCGATGGCGTTCAGCATGATGGTGCTGATCACCTCGTTGACGCCGCGGGTGACCTTGAGCAGACCGGCGATGCCGGCCCAGATCGCGCCCACGACCATGGCGACGATGATGATGACCGGGATCTGGATGAAGCCCGGCATCGTCATGGCGCCGCCGACGACGGCGGCGAAGAAGGCCGCGATGCGGTACTGGCCGTCGACGCCGATGTTGAAGAGGTTCATCCGGAAGCCGATGGCGACGGCCAGCGCGGACAGGTAGTACGGGACCGCCTTGTTGATGATCCAGACCTGGGAGTCGCTCTTCGACCCGTAGTCGACCATGACCTGGTAGGCGTGGAAGGGGTCCTTCCCGGTGACCGCGATGATCACCGAGGTGACGGCCACCGCCGCCACGATCGCCAGCAGCGGCGCGGCGAAGCCCAGGATCAGCTTGTTCCTGTCGAATTTCTTCACGAGGCTCATGCGTCGTCGCCCCCTTCCTCTTCCTCGGCCTGCTCGTCCGCGGGCTCGTCTACGTGCTCAAGGTGGCCGGAGGCGGCGCCGGTCATGGCCGAGCCCAGCTCCTCCGGGGTGATGGCCGCGGGGTCGGCGTCGGCGACCAGGCGGCCGCGGAACATCACCCGCAGGGAGTCGGAGAGCCCGATCAGCTCGTCCAGGTCGGCGGAGATCAGCAGCACCGCCAGGCCCTCGCGGCGTGCCTCGCGGATCTGGTCCCAGATCTGCGCCTGCGCGCCGACGTCCACGCCCCGGGTGGGGTGCGCGGCGATGAGCAGCTTGGGCAGGTGGCTCATCTCGCGGCCGACGATCAGCTTCTGCTGGTTGCCGCCGGACAGCGAGGCCGCGGTGACCTCGATGCCGGGGGTGCGCACGTCGAACTCGCGGACGATGCGCTCGGTGTCGGCGCGGGCGGCCTTGAGGTCGAGGAGCGCGCCCTTGCTGTTGGGCTTCTCGGTGACGTGGCCGAGGATGCGGTTCTCCCACAGCGGGGCTTCCAGCAGCAGGCCGTGGCGGTGGCGGTCCTCGGGGATGTAGCCGATGCCGTCCTCGCGCCGCTTGCGCGTGGGCGCGTGGCTGATGTCGGAGCCGTCGAGCGTGACGGTGCCGCCGTCGGGGTCGCGCATGCCCATGATGGCCTCGACCAGTTCGGCCTGCCCGTTGCCCTCCACGCCCGCGATGCCGAGGACCTCGCCCTTGTGGATGGTGAAGGAGATGCCGTCGAGCACGGCGCGTACGGCACCGTCGGGGTCGGTGGCCGACAGGTGCAGCCCCTCGACGGTGAGCATCGGCGTGTCGGTGACGGTGGACTCGCGGGTCTCGGGCGAGGGCAGTTCCTCGCCGACCATCAGCTCGGCCAGCTGCTTGGGCGTGGTCTCGCTGGGCACCGCGGTGCCGACGGTGGTGCCGCGGCGGATCACGGTGATGTCGTCGGCGACGGAGAGCACCTCGCCGAGCTTGTGCGAGATGAAGATGACCGTCAGGCCCTCGGCCTTGAGCTCGCGGAGGTTGTCGAAGAGCGCGTCGACCTCCTGCGGCACGAGGACGGCGGTGGGCTCGTCGAGGATCAGCGTGCGGGCGCCGCGGTAGAGGACCTTGAGGATCTCCACGCGCTGGCGGTCGGCGACACCGAGGTCCTCGACCATGGCGTCGGGGCGGACGCCGAGGCCGTACGCGTCGGAGATCTCCTTGATCCGCGCGCGCGCCTTGCCGCCGATGCCGTACAGCTTCTCGGCGCCGAGGGCGACGTTCTCCAGGACGGTGAGGTTGTCGGCCAGCATGAAGTGCTGGTGCACCATGCCGATGCCGCGCGCGATGGCGTCGGCCGGGCTGTGCAGGGAGACCTGCTCGCCGTCGAGGGTGATGGTGCCCTCGTCCGGCTTCTGCATGCCGTAGAGGATCTTCATCAGGGTCGACTTGCCCGCGCCGTTCTCGCCGCACAGGGCGTGGACGGTGCCGCGGCGGACCGTGAGGTGGATGTCGTGGTTGGCGACGACACCGGGGAACCGCTTGGTGATGCCCGCGAGTTCTACTGCGGGGGCGGTACTGCTGGACGCTTTGATGGCGCACTCTCCTCGGGGAAGGGAGCGGGAGGAAACCGGGGCCGGGCCGGGCGGGGTCCGGGACGGGCTCCGGGAGGGCGGGGGCGACGCTACACGCGTCAACCCATAGCTACGCGCGTAGCGTTGGCCGGAGGCTCTCCGAGCGTTGTCTCGGTGAGCATGTGCGGGCCCGGTGGCGGGGGCATCCCCCGCCACCGGGCCCGTGGCCGCGCAGGACCGGCCGGGACCGGTCCCCCGGGTCACGGGGAGGTCTTGACCTTGACCTCGCCGTCCACGATCTTCTTCTTGGCCGCCTCGATCTGCGGCTTGATGTCGTCGATGAAGCCGCCCGAGGTCGCCAGCGAGACGCCGTTGTCCTTGAGCAGGTACTTCTTCTCGCCGGTGTAGGGCTTGCCGTCCTGGACGCTCTTGATGAAGTCGAAGACCGCCACGTCGACGTTCTTCACGACCGAGGTGAGGATGGAGTCCTTGTACTTCTCCAGGCCCGGCTGCTGGTACTGGTCGGAGTCGACGCCGATGGCCCAGGTGCCCTTCTTGGCAGCGACGGCCTCGATCGAGCCGTTGCCGGAGAGACCCGCCGCGCTGTAGATCACGTCGTAGTCGGCGTCGAGCATGCCCTTGGCCTTGTCCTTGGCGGACGCCGGGTCGTTGAAGCCCTTGTCGTTGTTCGTGTAGAGGTACTCGGAACGGATCTCCGCCTTGGAGTCCGTGTCCTTCACGCCCTGCTCGAAGCCGGCCTGGAACTTCTGGATCAGCGCGTTCTGCACGCCGCCGATGAAGCCGACCTTGTGGGTCTTGGACTTCAGCGCGGCGGCGACACCCGCGAGGTAGGAGCCCTCGTGCTCACCGAAGGTGATGCTGGCGACGTTCGAGCCGGCGGCGATGGAGTCGACGACCGCGAAGGCGGTCTTCGGGTAGTCCTTGGCCACCTTCTCGATCGAGTTCTTGTAGTTGAAGCCCACGCCGATGACCGGGTTGTAGCCCGCGTCGGCGAGCGAGCTGAGGCGCTGCTCGCGCTCCGCCTCGGTCTCGCCGTTCTTGGCGGTCATCATCTTGCCGTTGACCTTGAGTTCCTTCATAGCTTTGTCCAGGCCACGGGCCGCGGACTCGTTGAAGGAGTGATCGTCACGACCACCGACGTCGAAGGCAAGACCGACTCCCTTGCCCTTCCCGCCACCCGATTCGGTCGAGGACTCACCACAAGCGGTGAGGGTGAATGCGAGAGCCGCGGTGGCGATCCCCGCGACAGTGATTGTGGATACCCGGCGCACGAAGGGGCCCCTTCACTCGAAGCGCCTCCGTCGGCGCTGGTTCGCGGGCATCGTAACGCGCGTAGATGCAGATAAAAGGGGTGCTTGAAAGCCGTTATCGGACCGATGCGAACGGTTCTTGACCCGATTGCCTACTGATTGATCGGAAACCCCCGGAAAATGAGCCTCAAACGCCCGCCAAACGCGGCGAATGCGGCCGGCAAGCCCCGAGAAGGCTTTGGGGGATCCTCCAATTGATCGATCATTTAAGGCAGCCGGCCGTCCAGCAGTGCGGCGGCGGTGAAGAATTCCACCCCCGCCTGGATGGAACCCTCATCCACGTCGAAATCACCCCGATGCAGGTCACGTCGGGTGTTATCGCCCACCGACCGGACCCCGAGCCGGGCCATCGCGCCGGGCACGTGCTCCAGATACCAGGAGAAGTCCTCGCCGCCCAGGCTCTGCTCGGTGTCCTCGACCGAGGACGGACCGCGGCGCGCCGTCATGGCGCGCCGCAGGAGCTCGGTGACCTCGGGGTCGTTGATGACCGGGGGCACCCCCCGGACGTAATTGATCTCCGACTTCGCGCGGTGCAGCGTGGCGACCTCGTCGATCGCGGCGTGCACCAGGTCCGGCGCGTCCCGCCAGGCGTGCAGGTCCAGGCAGCGGACTGTGCCGGAGAGTTCGCCGTGCTGCGGGATGACGTTGGGCGCGTGCCCGGTCTCCATCCGGCCCCAGGTGAGGGAGAGGCCCGAGCGGGCGTCGACCCGGCGCGCGAGCACCGCGGGGACGTCGGTGGCCACCCGGGCCACGGCCGTCACCAGGTCGGTGGTGAAGTGCGGCCGCGCGGTGTGGCCGCCGGGGCCGTCCAGCGAGACCTCCAGCCGGTCGCACGCCGAGGTGATCGCGCCCTGCCGCAGGCCGATGCGCCCGACCTCGACCTTGGGGTCGCAGTGCACCGCGATGATCCGGCCCACGCCGTCCAGCGCGCCGCACTCGATGGCGTCGAGGGCGCCGCCGGGCAGCACCTCCTCGGCGGGCTGGAAGATCAGCCGGACCGGGTGCGGCAGCTCCCCCCGCGCCGCCAGCTCCGCGAGGACGAGACCGGCGCCGAGCACGGCGGTGGTGTGCACGTCGTGACCGCAGGCGTGCGCCATTCTGGGGACGGTCGAGCGGTACGGGACCGTCTTGGTGTCCGGGATCGGCAGCGCGTCCAGGTCCGCGCGCAGCGCGAGCATGCCGCGGGCCACCGTGGTGTGCCGGCCGGCCTGCCGCACGGCGTCCCGGCCGATGTCACAGAAGAGTCCGGTGCCGGTGGAGAGGGTGCGGGGCTTGAGCCCGGCCTTCTCCAGCCTCGCTTTGACCGCCGCGGTGGTCCGGAACTCGCGGTTCCCCAGCTCCGGGTGCATGTGCAAGTCACGGCGGAACGCGATGAGTTCGGCGCGCAGCGCGGACGGGAGTGCACCGGGCAGCTTGGCGTCGACGGTGTCGGGTTCGGCGTCCAAAGGCATCAGATGGTTCACGCAGTGAAGGGTAGAGCCCTCACCGAGGCAACTGCCCCCAGATCTAGAAAAGTTCAGCCGCATGGATGGGTCGCGGGCGGGGTATGACCAATTATTACGGCTCAGGGGGCCGTCATCGGCATGACCGGAAGTCGTCGCACATCAGGGGCGGTGTCCGTCACCTCGGAGAGGAATCCCTCGGCCCTGGGCGAGGCGCCCTCGGTGAGCCAGACGGGGTCGATGTCGCAGACGGCGACCGTGACGCCGGTGCCCGCGAGCGCGAGCGGCAGGGTGTGCACCACGGTCGAGGGGAAGCTGAGCACCGTGCGGCCGATGGGGCCGCGCCGGGCGATCAGCTCCAGCGGCAGCTCGGGGCGTACGACCTCCAGCCCGACGCGGGAGGCGATGCGGCGCAGCTTGTCGGTGCTCTCCCGGCGGTGCGCGAAGTAGCGGGTGGCGCCGTGGGTGCGGGTGAGGGCGGCGACGGCGTCGAGATAGCGGTCCGGGTCCACCACGCCGGTCTCGACGAGCGAGGTGCCGACGAGGTCGGTGCCACGGGTGAGGCGGGGCGGGCCGAAGGTGGCGCGGGTCCAGGCGAAGTCGTTGGGTGTGACGGTCACGCCGGGCGGCGGCTCGACGGGCATCGAGGTGAACACCTCTACCGCCCGGCGGGCGTTCGGCGTGAGCCGACGGCGCGCGGAAGCGGATACCGGCGCGAAGGCGATGTCACGCGCCCCGCGACTGCCGCGCCGGTGCCACCGCACGAGGCGCTCCCCACGGGCGAGTTGGGCCACGAACTCCATGGTGGCGGTTCCGTCGTCCACCACGACCAGTTCCCGGGCCGGGGTGATCGTCAGCAGCAGCTGCACATAGCGTGAGAACGGGTCCCCGATGACGACCCGGTGCGCCCTGCGCAGCGCCCCCGCGAGGCCGCCGACGGTCCGCACCGGCGCCCCCGCCCCGCCCCGCGCCTCCTCCCAGCGCACCTCGTGCCCCTGCTCGCGCGCCAGCTCGGCCATGCGGCGCAGCTGACCCCGCGTCATGGGGTCGTGCGGGGCGAGGACGACGACCAGGAGGCCGGCGCCGGCGGGGCGGACCGGGGCGGGGTCGCGGTCCTTCGGCTGGCGCGGGATGCCGTCGCGGAGCGGCCGCTCCCCGTCGCGGGGTTCGGGCACGGTGGTGCCCGCGCCCCGGTCTCCGGTGACGTGCGCCCATTCGAGGACGTTGAGGAGCTGCACCGGGCTCTCGACGAAGGCGAGGGTGCGGGCGGACGGCCCGGCGGGCGCGGTCACCGTAAGGGCCCGTCAGACCGTGGCGGGTGCGCGGTCGGTGGCCCGCTCGTCGCCGTCCTGGGCGACGACGCCCGTCACACGGCGCAGCTTGCGCATCGGACCCAGCTCGCTCTCGTACACCTTCTTCACCCCGTCCCCCAGTGCCTCCTCCACGACGCGGATGTCGCGTACGAGCCGCTGGAGGCCGCCCGGCTCGACGGACGCGGCCTGGTCGGAGCCCCACATCGCCCGGTCGAGGGTGATGTGCCGCTCGACGAAGGTGGCGCCGAGCGCGACGGCCGCCAGCGTCGTCTGGAGGCCCGTCTCGTGGCCGGAGTAGCCGATCGGCACGTTGGGGTACTCCGCCTGGAGGGTGTGGATCACCCGGAGGTTGAGTTCGGCGGCCTTCGCCGGATAGGTCGAGGTGGCGTGGCAGAGCAGGATGTTGTCGCTGCCGAGCACCTCCACGGCGTGCCGGATCTGCTTCGGCGTGGACATCCCGGTGGAGAGAATGACCGTCCGGCCGGTGGCGCGCAGGGCCCGCAGGAGTTCGTCGTCGGTCAGCGAGGCGGAGGCGACCTTGTGGGCGGGCAGGTCGAACTTCTCCAGGAAGGCGACGGCCTCGGTGTCCCAGGGCGAGGCGAACCAGTCGATGCCGCGCTCCCGGCAGTGCTCGTCGATCCGGCGGTACTCCTCCTCGCCGAACTCCACCCGGTGGCGGTAGTCGATGTAGGTCATCCGGCCCCACGGCGTGTCGCGTTCGACGTCCCACTGGTCGCGCGGGGTGCAGATCTCGGGGGTGCGCTTCTGGAACTTCACGGCGTCGCAGCCGGCGTCGGCGGCGGCGTCGATGAGGGCGAGGGCGTTGCCGAGGTCGCCGTTGTGGTTGATGCCGATCTCGCCGGTGATGTAGACGGGGTGTCCGGGGCCGGCGGTCCTGCCGCCGAGGCGGCGGGTGCGGAGGGCGGGGCTCATCTGGGGAGGTTCCTTAGGGCTCGGAGACATCGGGGAGATCAGAGGAAGATCAGAGGGTGGGGCCGAGGAGCCAGGAGGCGATCTCGCGGAGGGCTCCGCTGCCGCCGGGTGCGGAGGTCACCGCGCGGGCGGCGCCGCGTACGGCGTCGTGGGCGCTCGCGACGGCGACGGGCCAGCCGACGAGGCCGAAGCAGGGGAGGTCGTTGACGTCGTTGCCGACGTAGAGCACGCGGTCGGGCGCGATGCCGTGCTCGTCGCACCACTGCTTGAGGGCGAGGTCCTTGCGGTCGATTCCGTGCAGGACCGGCACGGCGAGCTTGCGGCCGCGCGCGGCGACGACCGCGTTGGCCTCGGTGGACAGGATCAGCAGCGCCAGCCCGGCGCGGCGCAGGGCGGCGACGCCGAGGCCGTCGCCGCGGTGCACGGCGACGAGCTCGCGGCCGTCGGCGTCGATGAGCACCCGGTCGTCGGTCTGGGTGCCGTCGAAGTCCATGACGACGGCGTCGACGTCCTCGCGCGAGGGCAGCGCGGCGGCGGGCGCGTCGAGCAGGGGCGCGAGCGCGCGGGCCCGAGCGAGGTCGTGCGGGTCGTCGATCTCCAGCACGCGCGCGGGGTCGGTGCGGACGAGTTCGGTGCGGCCGAAGAATCGGTGGCGCTCGGCGCGGAAGCGGTCGGCGCGCATGGCGTACGCGGCGCCGGTCTCCAGCAGGTCCTGGGGGCGGTCCTGGCGACGGGGGCGGTGCGCCTTGTCGTGGTTGACGCCGCGCCCGCCGCTGCTGGGGCCGGGGTCTTTCCCCCCTCCCCGCCCCTCCCCGGAACCGGGGGCGAGCCCCCGGACCCCCGGAACGCGCTGCGCCGCGACGTCCTCGACCGCCGGACGGACCGGCTCACGGCCGCGAACGGCCACCACCGAAGCGCTGGGCGCGTCCGCCTCTTGGGGATCGGGAGCCTGTTCCCCTGCCCGTCCCGCCCCACGACCGGTGACGGGCCCCCGAGGCCCCGCACCGCGCTGCGCCGCGACGCCTTCAGCCGCCACCGAAGCGCGGGGCGCGTCCGCGTCTCGGAGCGCGGGGGGCGGCTCCTGGGTGACGAGCACGCCGGAGCCCCCGTCCGAAGCCCGTGGGTGACCGGGGCCGGCCTGCCACCCGTCCGCCTCTTGAAGCCCGGAGACCGGTTCCCGCCCCACAGGCACACCCGACAGCCGGGAACCGGAACCCGGCTCGTCCGATGCCCGAGGGCTGCCGGGGTCGGCCTGCCGGGTGGGCGCGCCGGGCCCGCCCGGCCCTCGCGGACCGGGGCCCGCCTCGCGCGCCACCCCGCCCGCTCCGTCCGGCACTTGAGCGTCGTCCGGGACGGAGGCTTGGTTCGGGAAAGGGCCGGTCGGGGAGATCGCCTCCTCCCGCCACACGAAGCCGTGGAACGGGGCCACCGTCAGGGCCGTGTCCGCGCCCTGTTCGGCCACCGCCGCCGCGACGCCGTCGATGTCGGCCGCCGTGACGAAGGGGCTGGTGCACTGCACCAGCAGGACGGTGGACACCCTCCGGTCGTACATCGCCTCGTACGCGTCCATCGCGTGCAGCACCGCCGCCTCGCTCGTCGCCGTGTCGCCCGCGATCCCCGCGGGCCGCGGCACCACCACCGCTCCGGCCTCCCGCGCGACCGCCGCGATGCCGGGGTCGTCCGTCGACACCACGACGTCGGTGACCAGGCGGGCCGCGCGGCACGCGCGCACCGCGCGGGCGACGAGCGGGACGCCGCCGACGGGGGCGAGGTTCTTGGCGGGGACCCCCTTCGACCCCCCGCGGGCGGGGATGACGGCCAGGACGGTGTCCGGGGCAGTGTCCGGGGTGGCGGACATGGCGGCTCCTTCCGAAGCGGATTCCGCGGCGAATTCCGGAGCGGCGTCCGGAGCGTGTTCCGGAACACGCTCCGGGGCGGCTTGCGAAGCGGATCCCAAGGCGGCGGACACGGTGGCTTCCGGAACGGCGCCCGGAGCGTGTTCCGGAACGGCGGCGTCGCTCACAGCTCCCCCAGCCGCCGGATGACGGGCGCGACGCGCTGCACGCCGTGGCGGTACGCACCACGCGCCGCTTCCCGTACCGCCCGCCGCAGGGCGCTCGGTTCGCCGGGCGGCCTGGCGGTGCCGGGCAGCGGCCGGCCCTCGGGGTCGAGGCCGTGGCGGGCGAGGACCGCGGGGAGGTAGCCGGGGGCGGTCGCGGCCGTGTAATAGGGGGCGAGCGGTGGGAGCGCGGGCCGGGCGACGAGTTCGGCGACGCGCCGCCGGGCCGCGTCGTGGACGGTGCCGTGGGCGTACGGGCCAGTGGTGGCGACGCCCTGCCGGGCGACCCAGTCCGCGTCCGCCTCCGGGAGGTGTCCGGCGTCGAGCCGGTCCCAGGAGGCGAGGCAGCCGGACCCGAGGAAGTGGTGGTTGCCGAGGGCCTCGCGGATGCCGAGGTCGGTGAGGACGGCGGTGGGCACACCCCGGTGGAGTGACTCCAGGGCGGCCGTGGAGCTGACGGTGACGAGGAGGTCGGTGCGGTCGAGCACCTCGCCCATGTGGCCGTAGACGAGACGGCAGTTGGGCGGCAGGCCGCCGGGGATCCGGGAGGCCAGTTTCTGGTACGGGAGTTCCTCGATGTGCGTGGTGTGCTCACCGGGCTTGCTGCGGAGCTTGATGAGGACGTCGCGCCGCGGGTGCTTCCGTGCGTGCTGAGCCGCACGGTTCAGGAGATACGTACGGTCGGCGCGGCTCTCCGGCACGGACGGCTGGGCGGCGAACACCATGGTGAACGGCCGGGGTTCGGGGTCCGCCTCCTCGCCGCTCTCGTCCGACAGGAACGGCAGCGCCCATTCCGTCACACTGTCCGCGGGCGCCCCCACGCCCTCGTACACCGCACGGAACCGCTCCGCGTCCTGCGGGGAGTTGGCGAGTACGACGTCCGCGCCGTGCCGCAGAAGGAGCCCGTCGGCCAGCTTCTCGTAGACGACGCCGACGTAGCCGGTGACGACGACCGGGCGCGTCGGCGCGGTCCCCCACGCGTGGGCCAGCCCGTGGAGCATGGCCTGGACGGCACCGCCGACGCAGGCGAGCACGACGATGTCGTACCGCTCACGGCCGGTCGTGCGGACGAACTCGGCCGCCGTCACCTCGCGCAGCGTCTCCGCGCGCACGCCGACCTCGGCGAGCTGGCGGACCGTGGGCGTCGCGCGGCCCCTGAGCAGCAGGCCGTCGAGGCGGGCGCCGGGCGCGAGGCGGTGGGCGGTGAGCGCACCCCATTTCCACCGGGTGTCGGAGTCGGCGAGCACGGCGATCCGCGGCGCGGTCGGTGAGGAGACAGCTCGTGATGGCACGTCGCCGACGATAGGAATCCATTCCGTTTGGCTGCCCAACGCCAGCACAACAGCCGGTAAACAGCACACCGACGATCGGCGAATCGGCTTGTCCGCGCGGCGGGTTCATCATTCCGCCGCGCTTCGTTCACCTTCGCGCCTGCCCCAGGACAAGACGAATGCCGGGGGGCCACCTAATGTCCGGTGAGTGGTCAAGCTCTCCGTCATCGTGCCGTTCTTCAATGTGCAGACCTATGCGCCCGACACACTGAGGAGTCTGCAAGCGAACACCCGCGAGGATTTCGAATTCATTCTCGTGGACGACTGCTCGACCGACGACACACCGGAGTTGCTGGACCGTGCCGCGCGCGACCTGCCGGGCGCCAGGATCGTACGCCACGCGAGCAACAGCGGCCTCGCCACCGCCCGCAACAGCGGGCTGGACGCGGCGAACGGCGAGTACCTGACCTTCCTCGACGGCGACGACTGGCTCGCACCCGGCTATTTCCCCCAACTCCTCGATGCGATCGAGGAGTTGGCCGTCGACTTCGTGCGCACCGACCACGTCCAGTGCACGGGCCGGATCCGCACCCTCCAGCGCGCGCCGCACGGCAGGCGCGGAGTGGTGCTCGATCCGCGCGGCGCGATCCTGCCCGCCGGGCGCTCGACGTCCGTCGACTATCCCTACGCCTGGGCCGGGATCTACCACCGGCGGCTGCTGGACGAGGGGCTGCTGCACTTCCGGCACGGCCTGCGCACCGCCGAGGACCGCCCGTGGATCTGGCGGCTGCACCGCGAGGCGCGGACTTTCGCGGTGACCGGTCTGCTGGGCGTCTTCTACCGCCGGGGAGTGGCCACTTCACTCACCCAGATCGGCGATGTGCGGCAACTCGATTTCCTTCGCGCGTTCGATCAGGTAATCGAGGAGACGGCGCTCGACAAGGACGCGGACGCGTTTCTCCCGAAAGCCGTCCGAACGTATTGCGCAATCATTTCCCACCATCTCGGCTCGATCGAGCGTTTCGAACCCGCGGTCGCCCGCGCACTGCGTTCGAAGAGCGCGGCCGCGCTCCGGCGCATGCCCCCCGATCTGGTCAAGGACGCGCTGAATTCCATGGATCACGACCGCGCCGCCCGGCTGCGCCGCCTGCGCCGCCGCCCCACCGCCCCGGGGGTCTCCGCCTGATGCACGGCCGTCCCCGCACCCAGATCTTCCTGGCGTCGACCCTCTACGGGGCCGCGACGCTCGCCGCCGCCCTCGACACCGGCTGCTTCTCCCCCGCCGACCGCAGGCTGCTGCTGGTCGCCAACACGGCGGCGGTCCCGGAGACCACCCCGCCGCTGGACGAGGCGCCCGGCTTCGACGTGCTGCGCGCCCGCTTCGACGGCGTGCTGTCGTGGAACGCGGCGATCAGTCCCTTCCACCCCACCGGCTGGACGCCCCGTCCGGACGACACCCCGCTGTGGGAGCGGCACTTGAGGCTGCTGTGGGGCCTGGGGGACGACGATCTGACGCTGATCGTCGAGTCGATCCAGGTCAGCCCGGCGCAGGCGCTCGCCCTGTGCTTCGCGGACGCCCCGCTGGAGGTCTACGCGGACGGGCTGATGAGCTACGGCCCGACGCGCAGCAAGCTCGACCCGCTCATCGGCACCCGCGTCCGCCGACTGCTCCATCTGGACCTGGTGCCCGGCCTGCGCCCGCTGCTGCTGAGCGAGTTCGGGGTCGAGCCGGAGATCGTACCCACCGCCGCGTTCACCGCCGTGCTGGACGAACTCGCCGCCGCCGCGCCTGCCGTGACCGCTCCGGAGGGTGCGGCACTGCTGCTCGGCCAGTATCTGTCGGCGCTGGAGATCCTCACGCCCGAGGAGGAGGAACGGCTGCACGTACGGATGCTGCGCGGTGCGGCCGGGCGCGGTCACCGGCAGCTGGTGTTCAAGCCGCACCCTTCGGCGCCGGCCCGCTGGTCGCGGATGCTGGAGGAGGAGGCGGAGCGCCTCGGCGTGCACCTGACGGTGCTGGAGACGCCGGTGCTGGCGGAGGTGGTCTTCCGGCGGATCCGGCCCGCGCTGGTGGTCGGCTGCTTCTCGACCGCGCTGCTGACGGCGAGCACGTTCCACGGGCTGCCGGTCGCCACCACCGGCACGGATCTGCTGCTGGAGCGGCTCACTCCGTACCAGAACAGCAATCGCGTTCCCGTGACGCTCGTCGACGCGCTGCTACCCGGCCTGGAGAACACGGGGACGCACCGGCAGTTGTCGGCGGAGGAGACCCAGGGGCTGCTGGCGGCGGTCGGTTTCGCCATGCAGCCGCAGGTTCTGCCGGGCATGCGGGAGGCGGCCGAGCGGTATCTGGCCGCACATCTGGACGCGCGTACGCGCCGCTATTTCAAGCGGCGGCGGCTGACCGCTCTCGCGCTGCCGGGGGCGCTCCCCTCCCAACTCGCCTTTCTGCCGCGCAATCCGACCGTGCGGAAGGTGGCCCGCCGCGCGCGGGCCGTGCAGCGGCGGCTGACCCGCAGGTCCGCACGGACGACCAAGGAGACGGTGACGGCATGACGGCCCCGGCCCTGCCCAGGACGCGAACGGCGCCCGCCGCCCCGGAGACCGCCCCGCGGGGCGAGAGGCCGGGCGGCCGACTGCGGGCGCTGGACGGACTGCGGCTGATCGCCGCGCTGATGGTGGCGCTTTACCACTACGGCGGCCGGGACGGTGACGTCAGCCGGGCGTGGGGCTCCTCGCCACGCCATGAATTCCCCACGCTGTCCGGTGTGTTCGCGTACGGCTGCCTCGGTGTGGAGATCTTCTTCGTCATCAGCGGCTTCGTGATCTGCATGAGCGGGTGGGGCCGCCCGCTGCGTTCGTTCTTCGCCTCCCGGGTGGCCCGGCTGTATCCCGCCTACTGGGCGGCGATCGCGCTGGTGACGCTGGTGTTCGCGCTGCCGTGGGTGGCGTACCGTACGGTCTCGCCGAGCGACTTCCTGGTGAACCTCACCATGCTCCAGCAGCCGGCGGGCGCGCAGCGGGTGCTGGGGGTGTGCTGGACGCTCTGGGCGGAGGTGCGGTTCTACGCGCTGTTCGCGCTGTTCGTCGTGCTGCCGGGGGCGACGCGCCGCCGGGTCGTGCTCTTCTGCGCGGTGTGGACGCTGGCGACGGTGGTGACGACCGCGTCGCACGTGGAGGTGCTGCGGGTGGTGGTCATGCCGGAGTATTCGTCGTTCTTCATCGGCGGCATCGGCCTCTATCTGATCCACCGATACGGCCATGACGCGCTGGCCTGGGGCATCGTGGGCGTGAGCTTCCTGATCGGCCAGCACTACGCGGTGGCGGGCCTGTGGCACCCGCCGAACCCGCACTACTTCTCCTACCGCTCGGCGTACGCCATCATCGCCGTCATCGCCCTGGGCTACGCGGCGGTCGCCCTGATCGCGCTCGGCAAGGCGCACTGGGCGCACTGGCGCTGGCTCACCGTGGCGGGCGCGCTGACCTACCCCTTCTATCTGGTGCACGAGCACTTGGGGTGGGTGGTGATCGGGGCGCTGCACCGGAAGCTGGGCGTTCCGGCGTACGGGACGTTCGCGCTGACGATCCTGCTGATGCTGGGGCTGGCGTGGCTGCTGAACCGCTGCGTGGAGCGGCGGTTCACGCCGGCGCTGCGGACCTCACTGCTGCGCGTGTCCGCCAAGGGCCTCTCAGGGAGCGGCGGGGCCGCTCGGTAGCAGGGTGGCCTCGATGCCCGCGATGATGGCGCGCAGGCCGTCCTCGTAGCCGGATTCGAGGTCGCCGAAGAACTCCCGTCCGGCCTCGTCGGCCAGCGGGTATCCCTCCAGGCGCCGGGCGCGTGCCTCCAGGTCGTAGGCGGGGTCGCGCTCGCCCGTCGTCGGCGTGGGGTGGACGGACTGCTCCTCTATCACGTAGCCGACGGTGTAGGTGATGACCGTGAACCAGGCGCGGGCGGCGGCGCGCGGGGTGAACCCGGCGTCCAGGCAGTCGCGGAGCAGGTGCTCCAGCGGAGTGGCGTAGCTGATATCGGTCAGGCGCGTGCCGCTGAAGACCTTGGCGCCGTCGCGGTAGGCGAGCAGGAAGCGGCGCATCTCGCGGATCGCGGCGGACATCCGCTGCTGCCAGGTGTCTCCCTCGGCGGCGGCGAGCGGCTCGGCCATGCGCCGGAACATCTCGGTGGCCACCTCGTCGAGCAGCTCCTGCTTGTTCTTGAAGTGCCAATAGAGCGCGGGGGCCTGGACGTTGAGCTCCTTGGCGATCCTGCGCAGGGTGAGGCCCTCCAGGCCCACCTCGTTGAGCAGGTCCAGCGCGGTGCGCGCGACGAGGGCGCGGTCGATTCGAGTTGCCACCTTGACACCTTAACGTTGTTCAGTTCATTCTGGGGGCAGAGCGAATTTAACGTCGTTAAGGGGGGTCCTCATGGACACCGTCATGGCCGCTTCCGCTACCCCGACCGCCACTCCCGCTCCCCCGCCCACGGACACCGAGGTGCTGATCTCCGGCGCGGGCCCGACCGGTCTCGTCCTCGCCGCCGACCTCGCCCGCCGGGGCGTCCGCCACCGGATCGTCGAGCGCGCGGAGCGCGGCTTCCCCGGCTCGCGGGGCACGGCCCTCCAGCCGCGCACGCTGGAGGCGCTCGACGACCTGGGCCTCGGGCCCACGATCCTGGCGGCGTCCGGGCCGTGCCCGCGGATCCAGACCTGGGAGGGCACCGAGCGCCTGCGCGTCTGGGATCTCGTCGAGCGGGCCGAGCCCACACCCGCCGTGCCCCATCCCGAGATCCGCATGCTCCCCCAGTGGCGCACGGTCGAGCTGCTCCACGCCCGGCTCGAAGAGCTGGGCGGCACGGTGGAGTTCAGCACCGAGCTGACCGGATTCACCCAGGACGAGGACGGCGTCACGGCCACCCTGCGGCACGCCGACGGCTCCACCGAGAGCGTGCGGGCGCGGTATCTGGTCGGCACCGACGGCAGCCGCAGCGCCGTTCGCAGGGCGCTGGGCACCCCCTTCGCCCGCACCCCCGTCGACGCCCGTCCGGTGCTGCTCGCCGACCTCATGCTGGAGGGGCTCGACCGCGACCACTGGCACATGTGGCCCACGGCGCCGGGCGGGATGCTCGCCCTGCGGCCGCTGGAGGGCGTGGAGACCTTCCAGCTCATCGCCGGCTTCAACGACACCACCCACGAGCCGGACCCCGAGCGCGACGCCACACCCGAGGCCCTGGCCCGCCTCGTCGCCGAGCGCACCGGGCTGCCGGGGCTGCGGGTGGGCGAGGTCCGCTGGTCCTCCGCGTTCCGCGCCAACGCCGCCATGGCGGAGCGCTTCCGCACGGGCAGGGTCCTCCTCGCCGGCGACGCCGCCCACATCCACTCCCCGGCTGGCGGCCAGGGCCTCAACACCGGTGTGCAGGACGGGTACAACCTCGGCTGGAAGCTGGCAGCGGTGCTGCGGGGCGCGCCCGACGCCGTGCTCGACTCCTACGACACCGAGCGGGTGCCCGTCGCGGCCGACGTCCTGCGCCTGTCCACCCGGCAGAACGCGGCGGACCGGGCCACCGAATCCGGCTTCTCGCCCCGGGGCACCGAGACCCACCAGCTCCACATCGCCTACCGCGAGAGCCCCCTCACCCGGGAGCGCCGCCACCGGCTGCCCGAGGACGCCCTCCAAGCGGGCGACCGCGCCCCGGACGCCCCCTGCCACACCCCCGAGGGCGCACCCACCCGCCTCTTCGACACCTTCCGAGGCCCACACTTCACCCTCCTCGACCTCACCGGCCGAGACGACGACCTCCCCTCCACGGAATGGCTGCACCCCTGCCGAATCGGAGGCCCCCGAGCAGACCTCCTGGACACCGAGGGCCACGCCAAGGCGGCTTACGGCACGGGCTTGTTCCTCATACGCCCGGACGGCTATGTGGCACTGGCGACGGATGATCCGGGGGATGTGCGGGAGTATGTGGGGTGGCTGGTCCCGTAGCCGGAGGCCGGCTTAAGCGGACCGTAACCACAGCTTTCAGCCCGTCCGGCGTTTGAGAACTCGCGGCAACGGACCCGCACCCGGGGGCCTGGGGGCACAAGCCCCAGCCAACGGACCGGCTGACGCGAACCCCAACCACCGAATTCCAGCCCGTTGGGGGCACCTCCCAGTTTGAGGACGCGGCCGCAGGCCGCCCCCGCCGCAGGCGGCAACCGACCCGCAGCCGGGGGTCTGGGGCACGCGCCCCAGTTTCGGGAAGGGGCGGGGCTGGGGAAAAAGCAGCCCGCACCCGGCAACGCACCCGCACCCACCCACCCCACCCGATCGTTTTCCGCCCCCGCGCCAGCCCTGGCATGATCGGAGGATGTCTGACCGCATCATTGCCGCCTGCGACGGCGCGTCCAAGGGGAACCCCGGCCCGGCCGCATGGGGCTGGGTCGTCGCCGATCCGCAAGGGCGGCCCGAGCGCTGGGCCGCAGGCCCCCTCGGCACCGCGACCAACAACGTCGCGGAGCTGACCGCCCTGAAGGACCTCCTGGAGACCGTGCCGGCCACCACCCCGCTGGAGGTGCGCATGGATTCGCAGTACGCCATGAAGGCGGTGACCCAGTGGCTGCCCGGCTGGAAGCGCAACGGCTGGAAGACCTCGGGAGGCAAGCCGGTCGCCAACCGTGAACTGGTCGAGCGGATCGACGAGTTGCTGACGGGGCGGGACGTGGAGTTCCGCTACGTCCCGGCGCACCGCGAGGACGGTGACCACCTCAACGCGATCGCGGACCAGGCCGCCAGCGACGCGGCGGGCACCCAGCGGCCCGCCGGGACGGCACTGGGCGACGCGGAAATGCCCGTGCCCGCCCCGGCCCGCGCCACCCCGGCGCGACCGGCGCGCCAGGCGCGCCCGGTGAAGAAGCAGGCCGCCGGGGCGAAGCCGACTTCCGGCGGCGGAGGCGGGGCGCGGACCATCAAGGCGAAGTTCCCGGGCCGCTGCACCTGCGGCACGGCCTACGCGGCGGGCGAGCCGATCACCAAGCTGGACACCGGCTGGGGACACCCGAGCTGCCGCGCCTGAGCAGGGCGCACGTTCTGACAGGACACCCGCTCTGGCGGGACACCCGTTCTGACCGTTTCCGGTCAAAAAGTAGTGCGAACGCGTCAGGGCCGTGCGGGGCGGATCCTTCCGCCCCGCACCTGGTGCCAGAGTCCGGCGTGCGGTTCCCGGCCGGGCACCGCTGGAGGAACCACCTGACGCAAGGAGTTCTCCGGTGAGGAAGAAAGTCGCCACACTTCTCGCAGCCTCCGCACTCGCCGCCATGACGCTCGCCGGGCAGGCGAGCGCGGCCCCTTCGGACCACGCCCCTTCGGCCGACGCCGCCAGACAGACGACGGGCGTGGGGATCAGAGCGAGCCAGGTGTACAACGCGCCGTTCGCCCTCGGCCGCGGTGAGTCGGTGAGTTCCGACACGGCCACGCTGGTCATGCAGACCGACGGCAACCTCGTCATCTACGACGAGTTCGGCCGCGCCCGCTGGAACTCCGACACCGTCGGCCAGGGCTGGACGGCCCAGTTCCAGACGGACGGCAACTTCGTCGTCTACACCCGCTCCGGCCGCGCGGCATGGCACTCCCACACCTGGGGCCACCCGGGCTCCCGCCTGGCCGTCCAGGACGACGGCAACGTCGTGATCTACGACGGCAGCCAGGCGATCTGGTGGTCGGGCACGGCCCACTGATCCTCCGCTTCCGGTGCGGCCGGGCCCCGTACGGGGTCCGGCCGCACGTACGTGCGGCACGGAAACCCCGAACAGGACGACCATGACGTGGAGTTGCGTGAATACGCGACGGCAGCCCGGCGGGTCGACCACCTTCGGGTTCGATCACTTGATGCCCGGTAGATCCGGGCGCACGACCGCAGTTGGGAGTATCTTGGTCCGAACAGTGCCAGAGAGCGACACCTCCGGCACAAATAGCAACGCGCCTCGGGGAGTGGCCGGTCCCGCGTCGAGGCCGGCGTCAGAGGAGAATCCCCCTCAGTGTCATCACACAACCATAGTCGCATACCCCTTGTGATCGTCGGCGAGCTCCGGCTTCCAGCACGGCTCGCCAACTTCTGGCTGGTTGACCCCCCTTGTCGTTCGGGGGTGAGTTGATGGTCGGCAAACCCCTGGATGCGTCGAGCATCCAGTCCAAGGACGTGCGCAAGGTCGTCGAGGAACTGCTGAAGGAGGGCGGCTGGACCCTCCACAAGGAAGGGCACGGCGCCCGCTTGTACTGCCCGTGCGACAACGCGTGCACGACGATTCCGGTTGCAGGGACACCACAGAACGAGGGAAATCTCGCCAGGCGGATCGCTCGCATGGCACGCCGATGCCCTCTGCCGCCAGACGCCCCGAACAGAAGTCGGACAGGGAGGCCGCGCGAGTGACATCCCACTCACAGGCTTGCGATTTGCCCCAATATGGCAGATCTTACTGTTGACGATTGCCAACAGCTCAGGCACTCTGGCCACCAACACAGGGGGCATCCACATGGAGTATGAGTTCACGTTCGTCGTGGACGGAGCGACTGTCGACGACGACACAGCAGTCAACCGCCTCGCAGATGAACTGGACGCAATGCTCGCCCGGGCCGGTGGTCAAAACCTCCTCGGCGTCTCTTCCCATGGGGACAGCGCTGTCGAAGCCGCGCTCTCCGTGGCCCACACAGCCCGCGGCCTGATTCCCGGCTTGCGACTGCTGCGGCTGGACCGTGATCTGGTCGGGGTGCAGGAGATCGCCGAGCGAACAGGTCGCTCACGTCAGAACGTTCATCAGTGGGCGACCGGCGCACGCCTCGCCGACAAAGGGCCCTTCCCCCTGCCGGAAGGCACCGTGGGCCGGGCGCATGCTTGGCTCTGGAGCGAGGTGAATGACTGGCTGCGCCAGCACGGCCTTGACGACGGAACCCTTTACCCGACCCGGCACGAGATGACGCAGATCGACTACTTCCTGGCGAACGCTCTGAGTTTCTCGTTCCGCTCCACGCCTGCGCAGGGGTTCACCGAGTCGAGGCAGGAAGTCTTCGCCGCGCTGATGGAACATCTCGCCGGCTTCTCCCAGTTCGTGTCCCGCCTTCCATTGGAGAACCCGGCAGATCAACACATCCTGGCCATCGCCGGTCATGACGAACCCGCTCATGAAGTCATGCGCTTCATAGCCGAGGCGAACCGGGATGTCGTACTGGTCAGCTCAAGGGACGACGTGATCACGGGCGTCCACTTCTCAGTGGACACGAAGGGGCCACAAAAGGTCGTCTATGTGCGGCATGACTGCACGGTGTGGGACTGGATGGACCTGGTGAGGGACAAGCCTTCAGCGACGTTTGTCGCCGAGAGCCCCGCCCCCTTGACGGCTCCACATTTCCATCCCAAGCAATCGCTGTCCTTCAACACGGCCGCAGCCTGACCAGTTCATCCGTCTGCGGCCGGGCCCCGTACGGGGGGTGCGGCCGCACGTGCGTGTGCGCGGCGGACGCGGCTACGCCGCCAGTTCGTACGCCTCCAGCCGCTTGATCATGCGCCGCACGATCAGCAGCGGGATCACCCCGAAGAACCCGAACGACATGTCGATCAGCTGCCAATAGAAGGGAATTCCCCGGATCGGCCCGCAGATCAGGGCCAGCGGGACGATGGCCGCGCACGCGATCATTCCGAATTCGATGACCCAGATATTGCGGACCGGGTCGCGGTAGGGGCCGTAGAAGGCGATCGCGATGACCAGGTGGGCGAAGGCCAGCCAGTCCGTGCCGTACAGCACGAAGGGGTACTTCGTGTCGGTCGCCTCCAGGCCCTCGCGGACCCTGCCCACCCAGTCGACCAGGCCCGGCAGGTGGCCGGGCACCGGTGAGCCGTCGGAGCGCAACGCCTCATCGAGCCAGCGGATTTCGGTGACCAGCGGAAAGGCCGTCAGTCCGCTCAATACGAGGCCGACGATAAAGACGACCAGCCAGATTCGAATACGGCGCCGAAGCGCTTCGTGCCCCATGTATCGGAGCCTATGTCCATCCCGTCGGCGTTCCCGCACCGGGTCCCTGAGCCGGGAACATTTCCGGGCCCGCCCCGTGCAGCGCCGCCCGTACGGCGGCCATGCCTCGGCGGGTCGCCGCCACGGCACCCGAGGTGTCGTGAGCGGGAGGAGAGGGAGCCACCGCCCGTACGGGTGGTTGCGTGAATTGCCGTTCCTTCGCGCGCTGTTCCGCGAACGTGGGAGCGTCCGGCATCTTGCGGAGCAGGCGGTTGCGGATGAATCCGGCGGCGGAGTGGACGTGATCGGGCAGCCCGCCCGTCAGCGCTTCCCGGACCTCCGCCAGACACGCACCCCGCTGGAACCACTCCCCCGCGAGCGGTGCGAGGCGGGCGATGTCCCGGCCCGTCAGGCGTAACCGGCGCTCGGTGCGGGAGACGGTGGTCAGGGCGTACGCGCCCTGCTGGACCAGAGGCGGTGGCACGGGGGCGGGTTCGGGCTCTTCCGGAGGGGCGGGTTGGGGAGGTTGGGAAGTGTTCTCCCTCGTGTCTTTGTCTTGGTAACGGCCGACGGACCGGCGCCCCGGCTCACCGACGGCCGGAATATCGGTACCCGGTGGCGCCTCGCGCGCGGCAGCGGCCTCCTCGGCCGTCAGCGGCACCCCGGAGACGAGCTGCTCGGTGGTCCACCGCCCGCCCCGCCCCTGCTTGCGCCACTCGTGGTAGTAACCGGCCGCAGCCAGCTCCCGCTTCGCACGGATGAACCCCGTCGTCTTGATCCCCGCCCGCTCCGCCACCTTCCACAGCGGCAGATCCGCGGCGGGCGGCAGCGACAGCTGCCAGATCAGCAGGCGCACGGCGTCCGAGGAGAGCTCGGGATGGCGAATGATGTCGTTGGCAACCTGCGTGAACGCACGCGCAGGCGCGATAGCATGCCGAAGCACTTGGTGGGCCTATCTCCCAACCGGGTGTAGACCCCTGGACTGGTGTGGGTAGCACCGCCAGGGGTCGCCTCGTATGTCGGAACGAGGCAACCCGTCTGCCGCCACCGTAAAGCACGATTTCCGCCCGGCCGCGGCTACTTGGCGCACATCCCTCGAACGGGTTCCCTAGGCGGTCAGGGTGTCCGCGTTCACGGCGGTGACGAACGCGGCCCAGGCATCGGAAGTGACCATCAGGGCCGGTCTGGAAGGGTTCTTGCTGTCCCGGACGGGGACGATGCCGGGGAAGTCGTCGGTGACCTCGACACAACCCTCAGCATTGGTGCTGTAGGAGCTCTTGCGCCAGGCAGCATGAGCAAGGGTGCCTATCACGCGTACTTCTCCTCAACTACCTGGCGAATGAATCCAATTGATGCTCGTGGCGACAGTGCTTCCGCTTGCAAGTGATCATAGAGGGCGACGAAAGGTTCCACGTCATCCGGGGCGGTGATGAACTTCGGGTCGGTGGGTTCCTGCCGGTACACCACTGTGCGGCCGTCACGGAGGCTGAAGATCGAGGTCAAGCCGATGCCTGCGATCAAGGTGTCCTGGCCGAACGGAATGACCTGGACATTGATGCGCGGCTGCTCTCCCAGCTTGATCAAGTGCAACAGCTGGTCCCGCATGACGTCCGGCTGACCGAGGGTCCGATAGAGAGCTGATTCATCCAGAACGCTCCAGATCCAGGGCGGGTTGGAGCCACCCAGGACGTCCTGTCGCCCCATTCGGATTTCGACCTTCTCGTCGGGATCGCCACCGAAGAAGGGCACACCCGCTCGCAGCATGGCCGTCGCATACTCCCTGGTCTGAAGCAGGCCAGGGATCGTGTCCGTATAGTGTTGGATTTTCTTCGCCTGGGACTCGGCATCGACGAGCTTTTCGGCCCACCTGTCATCACGGCCGTGCGTGAGATAGTCCCACAGCTCAATGAGGTCGTCGCCCGCCTCAAGCACCTTGTCCAGCAGCCGCACGATATCCAACGGCGGCACATCCGTACCCAGTTCGTACTGCGCGATACGGCTCCGCGAGAGCCGCACCAACTCACCCAGCTGCTCCTGCGATAGCCCGCGCGCGATGCGCAGCTTACGGATCTTCTTCCCGTACCACTCATTGAGCGACGAGGGGTGAAGTCGCTTGGGTGCGGGCACAGTCGCTCCCCCTTGCTCCGGGAGCCGACATCCCCTGACATCGTTCCCGATCTTCTAACACCGTAACTACTGGTCACCCTAGCGCTACGCCCCGATGCTGAGAACCGAAAGAACCCCGTACGGACAACTCCCCTAGGACCTCGCATGGTTCCCGTCTTCCCCGGCACCGCGGTGACCGGCCACAGCCTGCCACTCGTTCGGATTCTCGAAGAGCTGATCGACAAGGACGACCCGAAGCCCACGCACGTCGAGCTGCGTACGTGGACCGCTCAGCTCACGATCTATCTGACGGGCGTGATCCGCGTCGTGCGGGAGGACGCCCTCAAGCTCGTCCTCGACGACCCGGTGCGCGATGCCGCCCTCGCCGCGACTGACGAAGCCGGGCACCGACTGAGGGTCGGGCCCGGCAACGGATATGTGTCGGCGATCGCTTACGCCATGTCGCTCGCCAGCGCCGTCAAGTCCCTTCAGGAACACGAGAAAAAGCTCTGCGAGGAATCCTCGGCGCAGGCGCCGGACCGCCCGTGAACGTCAGACGGCGAAGCCGCCGTCAACGCTCACGGTCGTCCCGGTGATGTAGCGGGCGTCCGCTCGCGCCGTCGGCAGGGTTGGCATCGGTGTCGGTCGGGCCCGTGGCATGCGGCGACAGCAAGGGAGGGTTCCCCGAGTTCAGCGGACGTAGTTTCTTCAGCCGTTCGGTCGCCAGGGAGATGCCAAGACCCGGAAGCGTGACGGTGTTCCCGAAGTCGGCGATGTGGGTGTCGCTGTACCGGCCGCGCTCAGGCTGGGAGAACACCGTCACCGTGCATTGCTCCCTGTCGCCCAAAGGGCCTACACCACCAGCGACAGCAGCAGCACGAACACCAGCGACACCACCGAAATCACCGTCTCCATCAGTGACCACGTCTTGATCGTCTGGCCGACGTCCATGCCGAAGTATTCCTTCACCATCCAGAAGCCCGCGTCGTTCACATGGCTGAAGAAGAGCGAGCCCGCGCCGACGGCCAGGACGAGGAGTGCCGCGTGGGCGGTGCTCATGTCGGCGGCGAGCGGGGTGACCAGGCCCGCGGCGGAGATCGTGGCGACTGTGGCCGAGCCCGTCGCGAGGCGGATGCCGACCGCGATCAGCCAGGCGAGCAGCAGCGCGGGGACGGACCAGTCCTGCGAGATGTCGAGGATCATGCGGCCGACGCCGACGTCGATCAGGGTCTGCTTGAAGCCGCCGCCCGCGCCGACGATCAGCAGGATGCCCGCGATCGGGATCAGCGACTTCTCGACGGTCGTGGCCAGCCGGTCCCGGCCGAAGCCGACGGCGCGGCCGAGGGTGAAGAGGCCCACGAGCACGGCGGCGAGCAGGGCGATCAGCGGGGAGCCTATGACGTCGGTGACGCGCTGGACGTGGTCCTTGGGGTCGTCGACGACGATGTCGACGAGCGCCTTGGCGAGCATCAGCACGACGGGCAGCATGACCGTTCCCACTGTGACGGCGAAGCCGGGGCGGCGTTCCAGCTCCTCCGAGGGGCGCTGCGGGATCAGCTTCTCGGGCGGGGCGATGTCCACCCAGCGGGCGGCGACGCGGGAGAAGAGCGGGCCCGCGATCACGGCGGTCGGCACGGCGACGAGCACGCCGAAGGCCAGCGTCACACCGAGGTTGGCGCCGATGGCGTCGATGGCCGCGAGCGGTCCGGGGTGCGGCGGCACCAGGCCGTGCATCACGGACAGTCCGGCCAGCGCGGGGATGCCGATGCGCATGAGGGAGAAGTTGCCGCGCTTGGCGACGAGCAGCACCACCGGGATCAGCAGCACGATGCCGACCTCGAAGAAGAGCGGCAGCCCGATGATGCCCGCGATCAGCACCATCGCCCAGGGCATGGCCCGCTTGCTCGACCTGGCCAGGATCGTGTCCACGATCTGATCGGCGCCGCCGGAGTCGGCGAGCAGCTTGCCCAGGATGGCGCCGAGCGCGATCAGGACGCCGACGCCCGCGACGGTCGCGCCGAGCCCGCTGGTGAAGCTGGTGATGACCTTGTCGAGCGGGGCGCCCGCGACGGCGCCGAGCAGCAGCGAGCCGATGGTCAGGGCCAGAAAGGCGTGCAGCTTCAGGCGGGTGATGAGGAGGACGATGACGGCGATGCCGACGAGTACGGCGATCCCGAGCTGTGCGTGACCCGCCGAAGTGATCGGTCCGGCGGGGGCCGCGGCCAGCATCTCGACGCTGAGAGTGCTCACGGGGCTTCCTAAAGGGGTGGGAGGGGGATGCGGGGGCTCACAGCCGCCGCAGTGCGGCGGTCGCGCGCTCGGCGACGGCCTCGGGCGCGGGCGCGACGTCCACGACGACGCCTGCCTCGTCCGCTTCGAGCGGCTCCAGGGTCGCGAACTGCGAGTCCAGGAGCCTGCCCGTCATGAAGTGGCCCTTGCGGGCGGCCATCCGGCCGGCGATCAGCGCGCGGTCCCCGCTGAGGTGGAGGAAGACGATGCCGGGGGCGGCCGCGCGCAGCCGGTCCCGGTAGGTGCGCTTGAGGGCGGAGCAGCTGACGACCCCGCCCAGCCCGGCGCGGCTGTGCGCCCAGGCGCCGACGGCGTCCAGCCAGGGGGCGCGGTCGGCGTCGTCCAGCGGGATACCGGCCGACATCTTGGCGATGTTGGCGGCCGGGTGGAAGTCGTCACCCTCGGCATAGGGGACACCGAGGGCGTCCGCCACCAGGGGGCCGATCGTGGTCTTGCCCGTGCCGGACACTCCCATGACGGCCACGACGTGGGGGGCGTGGGGGGCCTGCATCGCTACCTCGCTGTCTTCGTCGACCTCGACGCCATCGGCGACGCGGCCCACTCAAACTCATTGGTACGACGTATTCAAGCCCCTGTGACCTAAAAGTCATACTTAATTGCCGGTGCTCGTGAACCGTAGGCTGACCCCATGAAAAACCAGGGGCAGGGGCTGCACGCGCGCGTGCTGGAATCCCTCGGGCCCGCGATCACGGCAGGCGAGTACGCACCGGGCACCGTCCTGCGCACCGACGAGCTGGAGGAGCGGTTCGAGGTCTCGCGGACGGTCATCCGCGAGGCGGTACGCGTCCTGGAGTCCATGCGGCTGGTCACCTCGCGGCGCCGCGTCGGCGTGACCGTACTCCCCACCGAGGAGTGGAACGTCTACGACCCGCGCGTCATCCGCTGGCGGCTCGCCGGCGCCGACCGGCCGCGCCAGCTCCGCTCGCTCACCGTGCTGCGCTCGGCGGTCGAACCCGTCGCGGCCGGTCTCGCCGCCCGCCTGGCCACCCCGGCGCAGTGCGCCGAACTCACCGAGCACGCGCTCGGCATGGTCGCCACCTCACGCGGCCAGCAGCTGGACCGCTATCTCGTCCACGACATCGCCTTCCACCACGTGATCCTGCGCGCCTCGGGCAACGAGATGTTCGCGCGCCTCGGTGACGTCGTCGCCGAGGTCCTCACCGGCCGCACCCAGCACGAGGTGATGTTCACCGACCCCGACCCGGCGGCGGTCACCCTGCACGTACGCGTCGCGGAGGCCGTACGCGAACACGACCCGGTCCGGGCGGAGGCCCTCACCCGCGAGATCACGGCGGGCGCGATGGCGGAGCTGGACATTCTGGCGCCATGACGCTCCGCTGGAAGTCCGGTGCGTCGTCTGCGGGTGAGTCGTTGGCTGGTCGCGCAGTTCCCCGCGCCCCTTCAGGGCGCTGCGGAACCGGCTGAGAGCCGTAGAACCGCAGAAAAGGGTCCGGCGGGGGCGATCGCCCCCGCCGGACCCGTACCGCTGCCGGTTCGTCAGTGCTGCCGCTCCGCGACGGCGGCCGGCACCGGCCGCTGCTCGGGCATCGGAGCGGCCGCCCGCGGCGCGACGCGGCGCGTGGCGATCACGGCCAGGACGAGGATGGCCACGCCGCAGGCGGTGACGATCCAGTAACCCGGCCGCACCGCCCGCGTGTAGCCCGTACCGCCGTCGTGCAGCCCGGTGGTGAGCACCGCCCCGAGCACCGCGACGCCCAGCGCCTGGCCGAACTGGCGGCTGGTGGAGACGATCGCCGCGGCCACGCCCGCCTGCTCCTTCGGCATGCCGGCCATGGCGGCGTTGGTGATGGGCGTGTTGGCCAGCCCGGCGCCGATGCCGATCAGGACGTACGCGGTGAAGAGCAGCCCGTCGGTCGTGAACGCGGCACCGGCGGCGAGCAGCGCGCCGCCCGCCGTGGTGGCGGCCCCGGCGAGCAGCAGCGGCAGCCGCGGGCCGCGGCCCGCGGTCAGCCGGCCGGAGATCGGCGAGGTGATGATGTTCATGACGGCCATGGGCAGCATGTAGAGGCCGGCGTGCAGGGCGGACATGCCGCGGGTGTTCTGGAGGTAGAGCGTGTTGAGGAAGAGGAAGCCACCGAGCACGAAGAACGAGCACACCGCCATGACGCTCGCCCCGCTGAACGCGGCGCTGCGGAACACCCGCAGTTCCACGAGGGGTTCGACGCGCCGGCTCTCGTAGGCGACGAGGGCGATGAGCGCGAGCGGCGCGGCGATCACGCAGGAGAGGGTCTGCGGCGCGGTCCAGCCGGTGCTGGGGCCCTCGATGATGGCGTACGTCAGGCTGCCCAGCAGCACCATGACCAGGATCTGCCCGACGGGGTCGAACCGGCGGGGCCGGGGCGCGCGCGACTCGGGCACGAAGCGGGCGGCGCAGATCAGGGCCGCGAGCCCGATCGGCAGGTTGATCCAGAAGATCGAGCGCCAGCCGACGCCCTGGACGAGTGCCCCGCCCACCATCGGGCCCAGCGCCATCGACACGCCCATCACCGCGCCCCACACGCCGATCGCCTTGGCGCGCTCGCGCGGCTCGGTGAAGGTGTTGGTGATGATGGACATCGCCACCGGGTTGAGCATCGAGGCGCCGACCGCCTGGAGGACGCGGAAGGCGATGAGCCAGTCCAGGCCGGGCGCCAGCCCGCACAGCAGCGACCCCAGGGTGAAGAGGCTCAGGCCGGTCTGGAAGACGCGGCGGCGGCCGAGCCGGTCACCGGCGGATCCGGCGAGCATCAACAGCGAGGCCAGCACGATGAGATACGCGTCGGTGGTCCACTGCAACCCCGACAGCGAGCTGTGCAGATCGCGCTGCATCGCGGGCAGCGCCACATTGAGCACGGTGTTGTTGAGGTTGCCGATGAAGACGCTCGTGCAACAGACCGCCAGGACGAGATTCCGCCTTTTACGGGTGAGTTCAGCCTGAGTGGACACGGTCTGTCCACCGTCCTTCCTCCGGGGGCCCTGAGCCCCGTCGCTTCCGGGTCCGCGGAGCTCCGCGGTGGCCTCAGCTTGCCGCCGGAGCGCGGGAGTGGGGAGGCCCGGCCAAGGGGGGCCCTGGCAGGGCCCCCCTTCCCCCGCACCGGTCAATGCATAATGCATTTATGGGTCATGCGCCGGAGGGGATCACGACCGGACTGGGCGACTTCCTGCGGAGCCGGCGGAGCCGGGTCACCCCGCAGCAGGCGGGCCTGCCCCCGTCAGCGGGGCGCAGGCGCACCGTCGGGCTGCGGCGCGAGGAGGTCGCGATCCTCGCGGGCGTCAGCATCGAGTACTACCGCCGCCTGGAACAGGGCAAACAGCAACGCCCCAGCCCCGCCGTCCTGGAGGCCATCGCGCGGGTCCTCGACCTGACCGAGGACGAGCGCCGCCACCTCATGGCACTGAGCCGACGCCGCACACCGGCCCCCGGGGACCGGCCGGGCGAGGCGTACCGCACGGTCCGGGAGGACGTGCGCCGCATGCCCGGCATCGCCCACCCCTACCCCGCCTGCGTGCTCAGCCGCGCCAGCGACCTGCTGGCCGCCAACGAACCCGGGATGCGCCTCTTCCCTGGCATCGAGGACTGGCCCGAGCCGGAGCGCAACACCGCGCGCTACGCCTTTCTGCACCCCACCGCCCGTGAGCTGTACGCGAATTGGGACGATGTCGCCCACGGCGTCGTCGCCCATCTGCGCGCGGCCGTCGTCGTACACCCGGGCGCACCGGACATCGCCCGGGTCGTCGACGAACTCACGGCGCAGAGCCCCGAATTCGCCACCCTGTGGCAGCGCTACGACGTCCATACGCGGACCAACGGGCGCAAGGTGCACCGCCATCCGGAGGTGGGGCTGATGACGCTGACGTACGAAGCCTTCGACGTGGCCCGGAGCGACGGTCAGCGGCTCATCGTCTACCAGGCGCCGCCGGGCACGCCCGACCACGAGGCGATGCTGCGCCTGTCGGCCTGATCGCCCGGAATTGCCGGAATACCGAAAAGCTGCCACCCATTCACGGGGGTTCCTCAACTGGCCATATCCATGCATCAGTTGACACAGTTTTGACTATGCACCTTGTCACGCCGGCGTTACACGCCGTTCGTGTTAGCGTCATTTTCATGACGAATTCAATTCCCGAATCGACGGAGCGTTTCAGCAAGTTCGCGGAATTCTATGACCGGGTCCGGCCGAAGCCGCCGCAGGAACTCGCGGACCTGCTGCGTCAGTGGTCCGGCACCGAGAACCCGTCAGTGGTCGACATCGGCTGCGGCACCGGCCTTTCGTCCACGATCTGGCCCGAGGTGACCGGCGTGGAGCCCTCGGCCGAGATGCGGGCCATCGCCGCCCGGCGCGGCATCAAGGTCGTCGACGGCACCGGCGAGGAGACCGGACTGCCGGACGCCTGCGCGGACATCGTGACCGTGAGCCACGCCCTGCACTGGTTCGACCCGGCCCGCGCCTTCCCGGAGATCGCCCGCATCATGCGGCCCGGCGCCGTCCTGGCCGCCTTCGACTTCGACTGGCCGCCCGCCGTCGACCCCGAGGTCGACGCCGCCTACCGCGAGTTCGAGGCGACCCACACCGCGCTGGAGGCCGAGCGGGGCCTGCGCCCCACCTTCCTCGCCAAGAGCGGGCACCTCGGACGGCTGCGCGACAGCGGCCTGTTCCGGCACGTCAACGAGGTGTGCCTGCACATGAAGGAGACCGGCGGCGCCGACCGCTTCGTCGACTTCGCGGCGAGCCAGGGCGGCATCCCGGCCCTCCGCGAGCAGGGCGTCGACGAGGACGCGCTGGGCCTCACCCGGCTGCGGGAGGTCGCCGGGCGCCGGATGACCGACCGGTCGACGTGGTGGTGGACCTGCCGCGTCCGCCTCGCGACCCGCTGATCCGCCGATCCGCCGATTTGCCGATTTGCCGATTTGCCGCACGACACCGTACGCGTACGGAGAGGGGGAGGAACACACGTGGGACGCCTCGTGATGCCCGACTGCCAGGGGTATCCGCAACTGGCCGAGATCGTCCGCCGCTGCCCCGGCAGCGAGGCGATCGAGATCTTCACCGATCCGTGCACCACTCCGTCGCAGCTCGCCGAGCGCATCCGCGGAGCCCGTACCGTCGTGCACTTCTTCGGCGGCCGGCCGCTGGACACGGAGGTGCTGCTGGCGGAACGCCCCCGGGAGGTCGTGGTCGCGGGGCCGGTCGGCCGGGCGGTCGACACCGAGGCGGCCCGGTCCGCCGGGATCGCGGTCTACGAGACGCCGGGCCTCGCCGCGGACTCCGTGGCCGAGTTCACGCTGACGATGCTGCTCGCGCTGGCCCACCGGATGCCGACGGCCGTGGGCTCCGCGCGGGGCTGGTCACCGGCCAACGGGCGTGATCTGTCAGGGCAGTTGCTGGGGATCGTCGGCTGGGGCCGCATCGGCTCCCGGGTGGCCCGGCTGGCGCAGGGCATCGGCATGCGGGTCGCGGCCTGGTCACCGTCCCTGGACGAGGCCACCGCCCGCGCGGCCGGGGCCGTGCACATGCCCCTGGACACCCTGCTGAGCAGCGCGGACGCGGTCAGCCTGCACCTACGGGCCACGCCGGGGAACCGCGAGATCATCGACGCGCGCCGACTCGCCCTGCTCGGCCCCCGGACGCTGCTGGTCAACACCGCCCGCGCGTCACTGATCGACATGACCGAACTGCGCGCGCGGCTGGCCGCGGGGCTCCTGGGCGGGGTGGCGCTGGACGTCTTCGACGTCGAGCCGCTGCCCGCCGACGATCTGCTGCGCGGGCATCCGGATGCGCTGGTCACGCCGCATATGGCGTGGATGACGGATGATGCGGTCGGGCGGTTCCTGGGGGCGGCGGTCGCGTTCGCGGCGTCGGAGGAACGGGGGGAGGGGCTGGTGCGGCGGGTGGTCTGAACGGGTGGCTGGCGCCTGCGGCGGGTGGCCTGAACGGGTGGGGCGCCTGCGGCGGGCTTGTCCCCCAGCCCCGCCCCTCCCCAAACCGGGGCACGCGCCCCGGGCCCCCGGCTGCGGGGCGGTTGCGCCTGCGGCGGGCTTGTTCCCCTACCCCGCCCCTTCCCGGCTGCATCTGATGTGCGGCTCCGCGGCGTTGGGGGCGCTGCCTCAGCCCCGTGGCTGCGGGTGGGTGGGCGCCTGCGGCGGGCTTGTTCCCCAACCCCGCCCCTTCCCGGCTGCATCTGATGTGCGGCTCCGCCGCGTGGGGGGCGCTGCCCCAGACCCCTGGCTGCGGGTGGGTGGGCGCCTGCGGCGGGCTCTTTCCCCAACCCCGCCCCTTCCCGGCTGCATCTCATTTGCGGCTCCGCCGCGTGGGGGGGGCGCTGCCCCAGACCCCGAGCTGCGGGCCGGTTCGCCGCCTGCGGCGGGAACGCCCTTCGGGCGTGTCCTCAAACGCCGGACGGGCTGAAAACAAGAGCATGGCGTGCCCCGAAGCGTGATGTCGCTCTCCGGCGGGAGGGGGTGGGGTCGGAGGGTGGGGTTCTGGAACGCGGTGCGACTTCACGGCACTCAATACGCGTAAGGGTTCCCGCACCGCGTTCCAGGTTCCCAGCCCGGAGGCGCCACCCCCGGCACCCACCACCACCCAAGCCCGGCCGGCGATTGAGGCCGCCCGCCGCAGGCGCACACAACCCGCACCCGGAAACGCACCCGCACCCACCACAAACCCAGCCCGGCCGGCGCTTGAGGCCACGCCCGAAGGGCGTCCGAGCCGCAGGCGCGAACCGAGCCGCACAAGACCACCTACGCCCCCCACACCCCCCGCCCCACCTCGTGGAGCGCCCGCACCACCCCCACCGGCCACCGCTCAAACCACCGCTGATCCGCCTCCAACTGCGCCGCCAACGAGATCAGCAACGGTTCGCCGGACGCAGGACCAAGCAGCTGCGCCCCCAACGGCAACCCCTCGGCCGTGAACCCCGCCGGCACGCTCACCCCCGGCCACCCCAGAACGTTCCACGGCCACGCGTACGGGCACGCCGCGATCACCCGCGCGTCCGTCTCCCGACTGGAGAGGCCGTCCAGCGCGCCGATCCGTGGCGGCGGCACGGCCGTCGTCGGGGTCAGGATCACGTCGAAGCGGTCGAAGATCTCGCCGACGCGGCGCCGCAGCGGCCCCTCCGCCGCGCGCGCGGCGCGCAGGACGGGGCCGCCGAGCAGCAGCCCGTTGCGGGCGTTCACGTGCGTACGGGGATCGAGCAGCGTCCGGTCGGGCGCCCGCTCCACCCAGTCGCGGATCCCGGCCATCGAGCGCGGCACGAAGCTCAGCCCGACCAAGCCGTAGCGCGGATCCTCCTCGACCACGTCGTGCCCCAGCGCCGCCAGCCGCCCGGCGACGCGCAGGGTCGCCTCCCGTACGGCCGGATCCAGCCATTGCCGTGCCACGGCGTACGCGGGCCGGAAGGACAGCGCGATCCGCAGCCGCCGCGGCTCCCGGCCCGCCGCCGCGAGCAGCCCGACGGAGGGCGGCCGGTGCAGGTCGCCGCGGTGCGAACCACTCACCACGTGCAGCAGCAGCGCCGCGTCCGCGACCGTACGGGCCAGCGGACCGTGGCTGGTGATGCCGTGGAACGCCTCCGGTTCCGGCCAGGTCGAGACCCGGCCGCGCTGCGGCTTGATGCCGATCAGGTGCGTCCAGGCCGCGGGGATGCGCAGGGATCCCGCGCCGTCCGAGCCCAGCGCGGCCGGCACCAGGCCCGCGGCGACCGCCGCCGCGGCCCCGCCGGACGAACCGCCGGGCGTGTGCCGGGTGTTCCACGGGTTGCGGGTGGCGCCGAAGGCACGGCCCTCCGTGACGGGGAACTGACCCAGTTCCGGCGTGTTCGTCTTGCCCACGATCACCGCGCCCGCCGCGCGCAGCCTGCGTACGGCCTCGCTGTCCGCGAGCCGCGGCGGGAAGCGGCCCGCGCAGCCGAACGCGGTCGGCAGCCCGGCCACGTCCATGTCGTCCTTCACCGCCAGCGGCACGCCCAGCAGCGGCGCCCGCTCCCCCGCCGCCAGCCGCCGGTCCGCCACGTCGGCCTCGGCGAGCGCGGCCTCGGCCCGTAATCGCCGGAAGGCGTTCAGTACGGGCTGTGTCTCCTCGATCCGCCGCAGGGCCTCCTCCACGAGCGTGCGCGAGGTGACGTCGCCCGCGGCCAGCGCACGAGCTGTTCCGGTGAGCCCGGTGGGTGTCCGGTCCATGGTGTTTTCCCCTTCCCCCGTTCGAACACAAGCTACTGGCCGGGGAGTTGAATGTGCACCCATCGGACGGGGATCGGGGCCGGGAGCTCCTCCGGGAGCGCTTCGGGGCTCTTCAGGGGGGGGCTCTCCCTACCCTTAGGGGAACGGCTGGCCGGATGGGCAAGTCGCCGCCCGCACAGCACGCTTCACCCATGCGACCAATGACCCGTAAGGCTCTCCTGACCACTCTCTCCGCGGCCGCCCTGGCAGCCACTCTGACCGCTCCCGCCCACGCCGCCACGAAGGCCCCGCAGCTAGCCTGGCAGCCCTGCGCGGAGAAGGACGGCCGCGAGTGCGCCACCCTCCAAGTGCCGCTGGACTACGCCCGCCCCGACGGCCCGACCGTCGACATCGCCGTCTCCCGCCTGCGCAGCGACCACCCCCAGGCCCGGCGCGGCACCCTGCTGCTGATACCCGGCGGGCCCGGCGGCTCGGGGCGCGAGATGCTGGCCGACAAGGGCAAGCGGCTGCGCGAGAAGACCGGCGGCGCGTACGACCTCGTCAGCCTCGACCCGCGCGGCGCCGGCGGCAGCGCCCAGCCCGACTGCGGCATCGACGAGGACGACCGGCAGCTCGTCAACTTCCGCCCGTGGCCCGGCCCCGACGGCGACATCAGCGCCAACGTGGCCCGCGCCCGCCGCATCGCCGACGCGTGCGCCCGCAACGGCGGCCCGCTCCTGCGCAGCATCTCCAGCGCCAACGAGGCCCGCGACATCGACCGCTTCCGCCAGGCCCTGGGCGAGGAGAAGCTGTCGGCCTGGGGGGTTTCGTACGGTACGTACGTGGGTGCCGTGTACGCGCAGAAGTACCCCCAGCACACCGACCGCTGGGTCCTCGACAGCAGCGGCGACCCCGACCCGTCGCGGGTGGAGCGCGGCTGGCTCGCGAACATGTCCGGTGGCGCCGACGACCGCTTCCCCGACTTCGCCGCGTGGGCGGCGGACCCCGCGCGCGGCGCGGACCGCCTGGCGGCGAAGGCGGCGGACGTACGGCCTATGTTCCTGGCGCTGGCGGCCGAACTCGACCGCAAACCGCGGAAGTTCGCCGACACGGGTCATGAGCTGACCGGAAACCTGCTGCGGCAGGTCATGCAGAACAGCCTCTACGGCGATGACCAGTTCCCCCGACTCGCCGCCCTCATCCGCGCCGCCCGCACGGGCGACGGCGCGGTAAGTGTGCCCGACCCGTACCCGAAGCCGCTGTCGCAGGCCGACGCCGCCGTCTTCGCCGGCATCGTGTGCAACGACGGCGCCGAGTGGCCGCGCTCCGTCGACGCCTATGCCCGAGCCGTCACCACGGACCGCGCCCGCCACCCCCTGACGGCGGGCATGCCGGTGGGTATCACGCCGTGCCCCTTCTGGAAGGACACCCCGAGGGAGAAGCCGACCCGTATCACGTCGGACGGGCCGTCCAATGTGCTGATGATTCAGAATCTGCGTGATCCTGCTACGCCGTATGGGGGTGCGCTGAAGATGCGGGCCGCTTTTGGGGGGAGGGCTCGGATGGTTTCGGTGGATGCGGGTGGGCATGGGGTTTATCTGGATGGGGGGAATGATTGTGGGGATGCGGCGGTGACGCGGTTTTTGGTGCGGGGTGAACGGGCGGGGGATGTGGTTTGCGGGTCGCGTTGAGGGCGGGCGCGGGTTAGTTGCGCCTGCGGCGGGCGGCCTCAAACGCCGGCCGGGCTTCGGTTGTGGTGGGTGCCGGGGGTGGGCAACATCGGGTCGTGGGGTGCGCCATGCTTTTGTTTTTCAGCCCGTTGGGGGCACCTCTGGGGGCACCCCCGGACGGAGTCTGGGGGAGGTAGCTGGGGGAGTTTGAGGACAGCGCGCGAAGCGTGCTTCGGGGGTCTGGGGCGAAGCCCCCCGCGCGGCGGAGCCGCACATCAGATGCAGCCGGGAAGGGGCGGGGTAGGGGAACAAAGCGCCGCAGGCGGCACGCCCCGCACCTCCCGAACACCCCGGGAATTCACGCCTGCCCCTCCCAACCCGAAGCTCAAGCCCCCAGGAACCCCGCCACCCGATCACCCCACGTAGCAATATCCGCCGCATTGCCGGAAACATGCAGCGACGCCCCAGGCAAAAGCTCCGCCAGCTGCTCGGCCGTCGACAGCGGGTGGCCGGGATCGTCGGCCCAGGCCAGGATGAGCGTCGGCTGGGTCAGTCGGGCGAGCTTCTCGCGAGCGGGGAGGTCGGACGTGGCGGCGCCGCGCAGCAGAGGCGACAGCAGCTGAGGCGGCACACCGATCGAACGCGGCGGATACCCAGGGGCGTCAGCGAGGGAAGAGGGGACGGCCGCCCCGGCCATCGCCGCGCCGAGCGCCTCGACGCCGCCCTGGTCCACCACGTCGGCGAGCCGGCTGTAGAGAGCGGCCTGCGCCGGGCGCGTCTCCCATGCCGTCGGCGGGATGAGCAGCACGAGCCGGTCGAAACGCTCCGGCTCCCGGACTGCGGCGGTCAGAACCGTGGCACAGCCGAGCGAGGCCCCCATACCCGCCACAGGCCGGTCGGCGCCAAGGTGGTCGAGCAACGCGAGCAGATCGCCGGCGAAACGCGGGAACGTGTAGTCGGACGCCTCCGCCCGACCCGACGAGTCGCCATGACCACGAGCGTCATAACGGACGAACTGCCGACCGGCCAGCCGCTCGACCGCGTCCCAGGCGTACAGCCCCTGGTCGGCCTCGGCCTGACGGCTGAGGAGCATGCCATGGGCGTAGACGGCGAGTTCGCCTTCGCCCGTCGACTCGTAGGCGAGGTGGACACCGTCCGGGAGATCGAATCGCGTCTTCATGATCACGCCAACATGCGCCGATCGAGGAGATATTCCGCGGAGCGCGGCGGGGTGCGCATGGTTCCGACTCAGACCCCGAACAGCGACCCGCACCCCTCCAACCCCTCGATCCGGACCGGCACACTCCGGCGCGCCTCCCAGTCCGCGCGGTCCAGCCGGAGCCGCTGAAGTGTCCGCGCCTCGCCGCGTACGGACAGCGTCTCCTCACCGTCCAAGCGATAGCCGAGCTTGCGGGAAACGCCCAGCGACGGACCGTTGTCCGTGAAGGCACCCGACCTCACGCACCTCGCGCCCAGCCCCTCGAACGCGAAGTGCGCGACAGCCGCCCGCATTTCCGTGCCGATGCCGTTGCCCTGATGGGCCAGGCCGAGCCAGGAACCCGATTCGGCCTCACGCGTCACGGCGAACTCCCGGGCCGTCAGATCCTGCCGGCCTACGACCTCGCCGTCGCACAGAACCGCCAGGCTCAGCGTCCACTGCTCCGGGCTCCACGCGGCGATCGTGCTGAGCACGTGCTGGAACGTCGACCGGCCGCGCTCGGCCGGAGAAGTGTCGGTCCACGGCACGGTGAACGGCATGAAGGCGGAGTCGTGCACGCCATCAGCGGCGAGGGCGGACAGTTCGTCGAGCGTGCCGAGGTCCGGCAGCCGCAATTCGAGCCGGGGCGTGGTGATCCGCAGGCCGTAGAGAGGCCAGAACTTGGGGGCCATGAAGAGAGGTTGCCGAAGCGGCCGCCTCGGCGTCGAGGCGTTTTAATCGATCGGCACAAAGGCCGTGCCATGGACAGGGCGGCGGCACACCCCACCCCGCACCCCTCTGACCTGCACATATCTCGGATCCCCGTGTACGTTCACCCCCATGAACGCGTCGCCTCAGCAACCGAGCAGCCCCAGCCCGTACGGACAGTCCCCCGCCCCGATGCCCGCACCCGCCGTCCCTGGGGGCTCCGGCGCTGGGCGGATGAAGCGGGTCGGGATACCGGTCGTGGCCGGTGCGGTGGCGGCCTCCGTCGTCTGGGGTGGCGCACTGGCGCTTTCCGGCGGTTCCAGTGCCAAGGTGCCTGATGTCAGCGGTTATCGGGCCGTCGACGACCTCTGCAAGGACGCAGTCCTGAGGGAAACAGGCTCGCTCTTCACCGTGAAGGACGGTGAACCGGCAGTGCTCAGGCACGACTCGATGGATCGCAGCGAGTGCTATCGGGAGATGGCGGCGAAAGCGACGAGCGTGGGCGCGATGACGGTCAGCACCGCCCTCACTCTCCACAAGAAGACCAACCCCGGGCCCGAGTTCATCGCCGAGGCCGAGAGGGCCGATTACATTCCGAAGAGCAGGACCACCGTCAAGAAGCTGCCGGGCCTGGGGGATCGGGCATATGTCATCTCGACGGAATTGGAGCACGCCCGTTTCCTCACCATCAGCGTCCTCGACGGCGGAGCCGTCTTCTCGATGAAGGTGACCGGAGTTCCCCTCTCCGACGAGGACAAGGCGGGCCCCTACAGCACCGACAAGCTCGAGCCGCTCCTCGTCAAGGACGCCAGAGCCACGCTCACCAAGCTCAAGGGCTGACGCGCCGGGGAACGAGAGGGCGGCTGGGCAGGGCCTTCCGGAGTGCTGACCCCGGCCAGGGCCGGGGTCACCCTCAAGCCGAGAGTATCTCCCCCTCCCACCCCTCCTCCGGCGCGCACGCCGCCGCCAGTTCGTCCAGGGACACGTGGAGCGCCGCCGCAAGCGCCACCACCGTGAAGAAGGCCGGGGTCGGCGCGCGGCCGGTTTCGATTTTGCGGAGGGTTTCCGCGGAGACGCCGGCCGCCGCGGCGATCTCCACCATGCTGCGGTCGCCGCGCGTACGGCGCAGGAGGGCGCCGAAGCGTTCGCCGCGTTCGCGTTCCCACGGGGTCAAAGGAGTCCTCACCATGACCGTGATACTAATACCGGTATAGAAATAACGGTTCCCAGGGACGAGGAGTCGCACGAACATGGTGGAGATCAAGACCGACGCGGCAATGGACGCCATGCGCGAGGCGGGGCGCGTGGTGGCCAACGCGCTGACCGCCGTACGGAAGGCGGCGGGCGTCGGAGTGTCCCTGCGCGAGCTGGACGAAGCGGCGCGCGCGGTCCTGCGCGAGGCCGGGGCGGACTCGCCCTTCCTCGGTTACCGGCCCTCGTTCGCGCCCACGCCCTTCCCGGCGGTGATCTGCACGTCGGTGAACGACGCGGTCGTGCACGGCATCCCCACGGACTACCGCCTGCGCGACGGCGACCTGGTCAGCATCGACTGCGGCGCGCAGCTCGACGGGTGGGCGGGCGACGCCGCGATCAGCTTCACCGTCGGCACGCCCCGGCCCGGCGACCTCGAACTGATCGACGCCACCCAGCGCGCCCTCGACGCCGGCATAGCCGCCGCCGTCCCGGGCAACCGGATGGGCGACATCGCGCACGCCATCGGCACCGTCGCCCAGGCGGCCCGCTGCGGCATGCCCTCCGACTTCGGCGGCCACGGCATCGGGCGAGCGATGCACGAGGACCCGCCGGTCCCCAACCGCGGTCGCCCCGGCCGCGGTTTCCCTCTCCGTCACGGCCTGGTCCTGGCGATCGAGCCCATGCTCATGGCGGGCGGCCGCGACAGCTACCGTACGGGCGACGACGGCTGGACCCTCTTCACGACGGACGGCAGCCGCGCGGCCCACATCGAGCACACGGTCGCCATCACGGACGAGGGCCCGCGCATCCTGACTCTGCCCTGACCGGAAGGAAACCGGAAGGCGGGCGTCCGCGTCAGTCGCTGTCCAGGCCGCTGCCGGGGACGGCCTTCTGCGCCGACGTGTGCCAGTTGGTGACGATCGGCCCGTCGATGGTGGCGCTGTCGATCGGCAGGCTGATCGGGCCGGCCCCGTCGCCCTCCTCCACCGCGACGATGATCTTGGCGAATTCCTTGCCGTGGTGGCCGTTGATGGTCTTGGGGTTCACCCCGGCATAGGCGGTGGTGCCGCCGCTCAACTTCACCTGCTCGGTGGCGGCCTGCTCGGCCGGGCCCGCCTGCGTGCCGTCGGAGCCGAACGCCACGACCGGGTGCGTGCCCGGGAGCGTGCAGGTGATGCCGGGCTTGGCCTGCACCGATATCTGGATGTAGCCACCGGCCTGGGTCTTGGACGCGGTGGACCAGGACAGGTCGTTGGCGCCGCAGACCTGTCCGTAGCGGCTCTTGCCGCCGTCCCCGCTGTCGCCGTCGGCGGACGCGTTGCCGCGGTTCGCATGCCCGCTTCCCGCGGACGCCTTGCCGCCGGACGAATTCCGGCTTCCCGCCTCGGCGGAGTCCCCCCGAGAACCGGAAGCCTTGGCTCCGCCACCCGTGCCACCGCCGTCGGTCTTCTGCCCCGGGTTCGCGGAGCCCGACGCGCTGGGCGACGACGAAGCGGGAGCAGCGGCGGTATCCGTCCCACCCTTGCCGCAGGCACTCAGCGACAGGAGGCCGGCGAGCGCCGTGGCGGCGAGGGCGGTGGTACGGATGAGGTTGTTGCGCATGGGTGGTCCCCCCGTAGCGATCTGACTGGTCAGCCGGACACGGCACGAAACGAGCACCGCTGCCGACGGGAACGACCTTCGCTGCGGATCGGCCGCCCCCGCAACGAGCTACGGGAAAGAAGGGACGCGGGAACGGTGAAACCGCCTCTGATCTGCGGAAACACCGTCCCCCTGGAACGGCGGCCTGGAAGGGGGCAGCGCCCCGAAAGGGGCGCGGGGAACCGCGCGGCCGGCCGCCCACGGCCCACGGTCACCGCACCGGGCTTCCCGGCGGAATCCCTACCCCGCCACCGCCATCGTCTTCTTCGCCAGCTCGTACGCCGGCAGCATCTCCTGGTGTTCCTGCGTGTCCATGCCGCCGAGGTGGACGACCATGACGCCCTTCGGCGTCGTCACCGCCAGGGCGCTTTCCTGCTTGGGTTCGTCCGCGAGGATGCTGTCGACCTTGTAGGTGACCTCGGCCGCGGGCAGTTCACCGGCCTTGGTCTCGGTGTATTCCTGGCCGCTGACCTTCTTCTCCTCGGACATGAACGCCTCCAGGACCTGGCGCGGCGTCTTGTCGTTCATGGCGTCCGCGGTCCAGACGCGGATGAAGCCGATGTTGCCCGCCGGCTTCGCGTCGAGTTCGAGGGCGCCCCTGAAGGTCTTGTGGCCCGAGAACCTGCCGAGCAGTTCGCCGTCCTCCCGCGAGAGGCACGACGGCTTCCACATCTTCGTCGCCGTGAACGACACGGGGAGCTCACAGGCCGAACCGGCGTTCCCGATCCTCGTGTCGGCCTTCTTCCACTCGCCGGAGTCCTTGGCGCCCTTCCCGGCGCCCTTCGCGGCAGCCGAAGGCGAGGCCGGAGCCGAAGGCGCGACAGAAGGCGAAGCCGGGGCCGAGGCCGAGGCCCCGGTCTCCTTGTCGGCGGCGGACGAGCAGCCGGTGAGCACTCCGACCGTGAGCACGGCGGACACCGCACCCCCCATGAGCTTGCGCATAAATCCCTTTTCCCGCCAATTGAACTAACCGCGCAAACCTAGCCCCATGGGCGTCGAGTGCTCAAACCGATATCCGAATGCCGATCCCTCAGCTGAAGTCCAGCTCGCCCGTGCGCGTGCGCTTGAGCTCGAAGAAGTTCGGGTAGCCGGCGAGCAGTTGCACACCGTCGAAGATCCGGGCCGCTTCCTCGCCGCGCGGAATCGCGGTCAGGACCGGGCCGAAGAACGCGACACCGTCGACGTGCAGGGTCGGCGTGCCGACCTCTTCGCCGACCGGGTCCATGCCCTCGTGGTGGCTCTTGCGCAGCTCCTCGTCGTACTCCTCGGTGTGCGCCGCGCCGGCCAGCGCCTCCGGAAGGCCCGCCTCCGCCAGCGCTTCCCGGATGAGGGCGTCGGACACCTCACGGTCGGCGTCGTGGAGACGGGTGCCGAGGGCGGTGTACAGGTCGCGCAGCACGTGCTCCCCGTGCTCCCGCGCCGCGGCGATGCACACCCGCACCGGCCCCCAGCCCACGTCGAGCAGCCGCCGGTACCGCTCGGGGAGGTCGGCGCGGCCTTCGTTGAGCACGGACAGGCTCATGACGCGGAACCGCAGGTCGAGATCGCGATGGCGCTCCACCTCGAGGATCCAGCGCGAGGTGATCCAGGCGAACGGGCAGATGGGGTCGAAGTAGAAGTCCACTTTGTGCGTCATGACCATGAGGCTACGAGCAGTACGGCCCAAGGGGCTGGTCCATTCCCCATCGAAGATCATGGGCCAATCGAGGCGGCCCTTATCGCGGCGCGACGCGCGCCTCGCCTACAGTTCCCCAATGTTCGGGAACACCATGGTGCGCGCCGCCCGGCGCCTGCCCGCAACGACGGCGTACGTCGCACTGCTGGTCAGCATCGCCGCGTGGATGTCGAGCCAGTCACTGCGCGAGCAGGCGCGGTTCGTACGGCACAACAGCAGCAACATCCACCACCTTGAGGTCGGGAAGTGGTGGACGCTGTTCACCAGCGGGCTGGTGGTCGACGGCGTGCCCGTGCTGCTGGGCATCGCGGCCGTGGCCGCCGCGCTCGGGCTGGCGGAGTGGCGGTGGGGGACGCTGCGCGGGTTCGCGGTGTTCCTGCTGGGCCACCTCGTGGCGACGCTGCTGACCGAGGGCGCCATGTGGCTGATGCACCTCGCGCACCTGCCGGGCGTCCTGGCCAGGGCCCGTGACGTCGGGATCAGTTACGGGCTGGTGGCGACCGCCTCCTGCCTCCTCGCCCTGGGCGGCCGCCGGGCCCGCCGGTACGGACTGCCCGCCCTCACCACGCTGCTCACCGTCGCCTGGGTCGTCAACCACGAACTGGCCGACGCCGGCCACCTGGTGGCCCTCGGCCTCGGCGTGCTCGGCGCACGCACCAGCTGGCTGCGGGACCAGGCCCGGAACGCGGCCGGGCGCGCGACACCGGGGGCGCGCGGCGGCAACGTCCGCCCGCTCACCTCCTCACCGAGCGCGGGTACGGCTACGGGTATGAGCCCGGCCGCGAGCACCGACACAAGCGGAAGCACGAGCGCGCCGAGCCCCGCCGAGACCACGGGCGGCAGATAGCCGACCGCTGGACGGTGCCGCGGGCGTGAGCCCTACGGCCGGCTCCCCGCACCGCCCGCGTCGAGGACCGAGCGCAGCCACATCTCGCAGGCCAGCGTGTTGTCGAGAGCCCGCATCACCTCCGGTGACAGCTCCGGATGCCGAAGCCCCGCCCGCAGCGCCGCCGTGTCCAGGAGGCCCGCGCGGGCCAGGCGGGACTCCGTGACGATCTCCGCCAGTTCGGCCTTGTTGCGCCGCAGACCGAGATAGAAATCGGCACTGTATTCCCCCTTCGTGGAGCGCGCCAGGACGGTGTCCGGCACGAGCTCGGCCATCGCCGTGGCGAGCAGCGGTTTGTAGCGGTCGCGGGCGCCGCGCTCGGTGAGCCGTACGGCGAGGGCGGCCTCGATGACGCGGTCGTCGAGATAGGGCGCGGCATACGGCAGGCCCTGGGCCGACGTCACCTGATCGACCTGCCGGAAGCCACGGCCGCACGCCTGCACAGCGGTCAGGGCGGCGTGCTGGCCGCGCTGGGCGGCGAGCGGTTCCGGAACGTCGGCCGCCGCCGCGCGCAGGAGGCACTGCACGGCCCGGACCGCGTCCGGCGTGGCCCAGGGCGGCATGCGCAGCACCGGCCCCCAGGCCGTGGACGAACCGGCACCCTGCGTGAGCCCGTCGGCCCAGGCGGCGAGCCACTGGCTGAACGTGCTGCGATCCGCGAACCCCCGCAGCAACGACCACAGCGGCCACCGGCGGAGAGCGCCCCGCCTGCGCACCAGGCTGAGCGTGGGCAGCGTGTGCCGACGAGGGCGGTCCTGCGCGTACGGCGGGAGGGCGCAGAACAGCTCGTCCCCACCGCCGCCCGACAGGTGCAGCTGCGAACCCCGGTCGGCCATCAGCTCCACGAGCATGCTCAGCCGGGCGCCGTCCCGCGCCCAGCTGCCCGGCTCGTCCGCCGTCGCCCCGAGGCCGGTCAGCCCGCTGAACCACAGGGGCGCGCGCGACCGTTCGGGAACGACGTGCTCCGCCGTGCCCGGCAGCCGGGCCGCCGCCAGCTGCGCCCAGGCCGCGTCGTCGTTCGCCGCGTCCACACTCTCCCAGCGGAACGTGACCAGGCGGGCCGGGCCACGGGCGGCCAGGAAGCACAGGCTCGTGGAATCCATGCCGCCGGAGAGATCCGAGCTCACGGCCTTCGCGTCCACCGTGCAGGAATCCACCGCCGCCGTGAGCGCCCGCCTCACCTCCACGGCCCCCTCGGCCAGCGGCAGGTGCGGTTCCGGAGGATGCCACCACTGGTGCACCGCCGCGCGCCCGTCCGCCTCCAGCAGCAGGAAGCTTCCGGACGGCAGCGCCTCGACGCCCCGCCACAGGCTGGGCCCCGCGTCGAGCGGGAAGGGCGGCGGGGACGACAGCAGGTGGAGCGCCAGCCTCCGCTCGTCCACGCCCGAGCCGAGGGCCCGTGCCAGCGTGTCCGCCCTGCTCGCCGCCACCGTCACCCCGTCCAGCCGGGCGCGGAACACCCGCCGCACCCCCGAGGCGCTCCCCCGCACCCTCACCCGGCCGCCCACGGAAGCGACCGCGTGGAAGCTGCCCTCCAGCCCCGCCAGCGCCCCCTCCACATCCGCGAGCCCCCGCACCCGCCCGAGCCGCACCCGCAGCGCCTCGGCCGTGACGGCACACCGCCCGATCACCGCCAGCCGCGCCTCCCCCACCGCGGCCACCACCACCTGCCCGGCCGGCCAGCTCCCCACCAGCCACGGCCGGCCGGAATGGTGGTCGATCACCTCGGCGGCCCCGCGGCGCAACGTCCCCGCCACGGCGGCCCCCGGTTCGCCGTCCGGAACGACCGCGAACCACGTCTCTCTGCTCATCGCCCTGTCAGCTCGGCCGGACGTACCAAGGGGCGTAGCCGCCTTCGAAATACGTGCCACTGGACGTGCCCAGCGTCAGGTCGGCGAACTCGCCGACCTCCATCAACTCCGGTGGCTCATACGGCTCTTCCTCCCGCTCCATGGCGGATCCCTCCCCAGGTCAAAGCTCCGACAGCCGGGTAACTTCCCGATATCGCCCCCTAATTACACCTGATCAGCACTTCGTCCACTCAAACGAGTGAGACCAACCACTTGTCGTACGTGGCAGGTTGGCGCCGCCGGGTCCGTTCCGTCACCCACGACGCGGCCGCGCGGTCCGCGTCACGGCGGGGCCGGATCACCGCTTCGGCGAGGCCGGGCGGACGTACGGCGCGGTATTCGGTGAACCGCACGACGCCGCAACTCGCGCAGGTGGCAGCCCCGTTGGCGCGGGCCCAGCCACGGTTGTGCGGGCACGCCCTCACCACTTGCCTCCCGGCAGCATGTGCACGACCCGTCCGTGCCGCCGCAGCGTCACGAGCGCGGTCGCCTCCTTCAGCTTGTCGCCTCCGGCGGCGGCGTCCCGCCACGCCTGGTCCAGTACGGGGCATTCCGGGCACTCCTTCCGCGACCACGACCCGGCGGGCCAGAGCCCCACATCGTCACGCTCGGCGCGCGTGGCCAACCGCAGTGCGGCGAACGGAACTTCCCATTCGGGGCCGCCGCCGGGCGTACGGACGCGTACGCGGCTGCCGATGCTGTCGATCACTTGGGCGATCCGTCCTCCGCGTGTGTCCACTACGAACGCGCCGTTTCGGTACGTCATTGCCGTGGGCCTCCTCCAACTCAGCGAGCCAGGCCCGCAGTTGCAGGCCGGCTTGCACATCACGATGGGACCCGAAGACTTGAGGCGCAAGTTTTCTACCCCGATTTGCTACGACCGAGTGAACGGCTGCATCTGCCAGTGAGGCCGCTGTCGGTAGAGTCACGCCTCGGAGGAGGTGATCACGTGTCCGATGCGACGCCGACCTTGATGCGCCGACGGCTGGGCTCGATCCTGAAGACGATGCGCACGAGAGCCGGCTTGACTCTGGTGGACGCGGCCAAGCTGCTCGGCCTGTCCGGAGCGCCGACGCTGAGCAAGATCGAGCACGGGAAGCAGCGACCGGACCTGGACAAGTTTCTCGACGCGTACGGGGTTACGGACCCCGTACAGATCGCGGAGACCAGGAAGATCGCAAAGTTCGCGGCCACCAGCCGACAGAAGAACCTGTTCACGCAGTACAAGGACGCGATTCGCGCGCCGTTCGCCGACTTCATCGAGCTGGAGGAGATCGCAACTCGCGCCGACGTGTACGCGGCGTCGATCATTCCGGGCCTGTTGCAGACCTCTGACTACGCCTTCGCCGTCATCGAAGGAAGCAGCAAGTGGAGCACCGCACGTGAAGTGCGAACCTTTACTGAACTCCGCATGAAACGACAGGCAGTTCTGAAGAATCGCGCAGCCGATGAATTCGCCACGGAGCCTCTCTCCCTGTGGTGCGTGCTCGACGAGGCATGCTTACGGCGCAAGGTAGGCGGCCCCGAGGTGCTCCAGAAGCAGCTCGCGCACCTGCTCACCATGTCGGAGCAGCCGAATATTGACGTGCAGGTTCTCCCGTTCGACGCGGGAGCGCACACTGGAATCGACGGCTCGTACACGGTCTTCCACTTCGACGCAGGCGAGCCGGTCATCGCCGTGGAGCCGCTGACGACCTGCATCTACCTGGAAGAAGACGCCCACATCGGGCGGTACGACGCGGCGTTCAACCACCTGCGCGCACGCGCGCTGGACACGGACGCGACCCGCGACTTCATCCGGAGGATCGCCGGGGAGAGGACTTGAGGATGGCGTTCAGAACGAGCAGCTACAGCAATGGCGGGGACAACTGCGTGGAGATATCTGACACCGATGACGTCATAGCCATACGCGACTCCAAACTCCCCAACAGCCCCACCCTCCACTTCAATTCAACCGCGTACCGATCCTTCTCTCGCGCCCTCCTCCACGGCGACCTGAACCCCGATAAATAATCCCAATAGCCCATCCGAGTGGTCGTACGTCAACACCCTTCCCCAACTCCCCAAAAAGATGGATGCTCCCCTTCCGGCCCCATTTCGGGAAGGGAAGCCATGCCTCTACGCAAAGCAGCCCTCGCCGCAGGCGGTGCGTTGCTGCTGCTCGCGGCCGTACCGGTCAACGCCCACGCCGCGGGCGGCGACTTCTCGTACATCAGGTTCGACACAGGAACCCTGGACGCACTCTCCAACCCGCCCAACGACCGCTGTCTGCCGATCCCCGGCGGCGCGGCCCACGCCGCCAACGACACCGACGCGACGGCTTTCGTCTACGCCGACGGCGCGTGCACGCAGCTTCTGGCGATCGTGGGAACCGGCGGCAGTTGGGACGAGACCGGCCCGCCGCCCCTGCCGGCCCGCTCCGTCGGATTCGGCTCCGGGTAATCACTCCGAGGGGCTGACACATCCCGAATGGAACATCGCCATGCATTCCATCAAAAAGCTCCTGGCCGCCGCCCTCCTCCTCACCGCATTCACCGTCCCGACAGCGTCGGCGGACACCGGCCCCGCCTCGGCGGGCCACGTCCAGCAAGGCGTCGCCGCGGACTACAAATGGTGGACCTGGGGTGACCTCAGCGCGGGTGACTGCCACCAGAGCGGCGGAGAGCTGCGGCTCTACTCGGACGGCAAACTCTCCTTCACCGCAAGGACGCAGACGACTTTCACGCTGAGCGGCGACATCTGGCACGCGCGCTTCGCGCTGAAGAACGCGAGCGGCCAGGAGCTCTACAGGACCACGACCTACGACAGCCCGACGATGTGGCCGAGCAAGTGGTACGACATGAAGGCGGACGGCACGTTCCCGCAGAGCGTCTACGCGGACACGTCCCAGGTCACGCAGTTCTACTCCTGCTGAAACCCGCGCCGTGCCCCGCGAACACACGGGGCACGGCGTCAGCCTCCGCCCATGACAACCGTGGTGGTGACCACCGCCGCCTCCATGTCGCGGATCGCGGCACGAACGCTCTCGCCCACCCACTGGCCGACCGCGACCTCTGCCATCCGGGCGGCCACCTGCTTACGCGGCAGACCGGGGAACGCCAGGCGGTGCAGCTTCGCGGCGTGGAGCAGGGCGATGAGGCCCGCCGTACGCTCGTCCGGGGCGGCACCGTCCAGGACGACGGCCCGGAGCCGCTGACGCAGCTCCGACTTGGGCGCACCGTCGGCCGCGAGATAGCGGCGCGTCGGGAACAGGCCGAGGGCCTTGTGCTGCTGCTCGACGACCACACCGCGCGCACAAAGGCTTTCCACAGCCGCACGGCCGGCCTTGCCCTGGTCCTTTGTCAGCCACTCGGTCACACTGCCCTTTTCGCGGCCGCGCAGCCAGGTGTCGAGCATCGCCATCCGGTCATCGAGCAATCGCTCGCCGGTCGGCGTCCTGTCCGTCAGTTTGAGGTACTTGCCCTCGACGGATGCCCTTCCGGTGAGGACCAGCTCCAGCAGGATCCCGCCTGCGACGGCCCAGCCTGCCTCTTGGCGCTGCCCCGGCACCCCGGTCTCGTCGTCCAGGGAGAGCAAGACGATTTCCTCGGCCAGTGTGGTGGCCATCCGCGTTCCCCCGATACGCCTCGCGAATCGTTGCGGTCAGTTGGTGAGACGCCCGGATTCAGCAGTCGGTTGCCAGGGTGCCCGCCTCACGATGAGGCCGCGGACGCCGACGGCCAGCGCCCACACCAGGACGGGAAAGGCCGCGACCCGTTCCATGCCTCCCATGCCGAGGCCGAGATAATGCTCGGAGAGGAAGAGCCCGCAGGCCGCGAGCGCGGTGATTCCCAACAGGCGGGTCATCCAGCGCAGCGCCCCCGGCACGTGGTCGGCCAGCGCGAACCCCGCCAGCAGAAGGCCGATGTTGCCCGTTCCCATGACGAGCAGAGCACCCAGTGCGTGCTGGTTCTCATTGATGTCCGCGGGGGCGAGCCCGACGAGCACGAATCCCACACCCACACCGGCCAGAAGCACCCGGGCCACGGCCGCGGCCGCACCTCGGCGCCACAGGGCGGCACCACCGGTCAGGGCGGCGCCGATGACGAGCAGCACTCCCAGAGTGGTGAACGAAGCGTTCATCAGGCCGTGTTCGGGCGAACAGATATAACGCGGCTCGGGGTCCGTCTGCATGGCGCAGTGAGCATTGCCCAAGTCACTGATGTTGTTCCGCGCCCAGCTGTACGGCCTGGCCCAAGCCGACTCGGCGACCACATGGATGACGAAGAACTGCACCACACCCACGATCCATGCGGAATACCCGATCCGAACCTTCAACTCTCCACCCTCTGTTCGCACGATCCTCGTACGAACAGCGGATCACGCGACGCCGACGCCGAGCACTCCGGCAATCCCCCGGAAACGGGTGGGGTAGTCCCCCGGGTTCGCCTTCGTCACGGGTGAGTGTGGTCGCGGCGGCCCCTCCCCCTCGCCGCCCCCGCCCGGCCTCCCGCCCCGAGGGCAGCCGCGCTGAGTACGCGCGCACGTACGAATGAGTACCCGCGCGGTGCCGCGGCGGTGACCCGCCGCGGTGGACTGCTTCCATGAACCCGACGCCGCCCCCGCTCCCCTGCCCGCCCCGCCACGTCCCCCCGCCGGACGCACAGTGGTGGCTGGCGCCCGCGGTCTGTACGCCCCTCGCGCTGCTGCTCGCCTACGTGGACTTCGCGGGCTCGCAGTTCCCGCTCGTCTGGGCCCTCGGCTACGCCGTGCCGTTCGCCTTCGTCGCGGGGGCGTGGGGCGGGGCCAAGGTGCGGTACAAGCGGGTGCAGCGCGTCGTCCTCGGGCTCACCGGGTGCGCCTTCGCGTTCTTCTACACCAAGACCGTGTTCGCCGTCCTCATGCCCATCGCCGTCCTGATGTGGCTGATCCACGGCGACGGTTGAGCCCGTCGCTCAGAACAACTGCCCCTGCCCCTTCATGTCCGGTTCCTCCGGGTCGAAGAGGCGGGGTTCCGTGGAGAGGAGGGGGCCGAGCGGCGGGAGCCCGGGCAGGAGATCAGGTCGTAGGAGGCGCGGCGGCCCGGGGGGTCGTGGCGGGCGAAGCGACCGCCGACGACGGCGATCTCCCGGGAGCAGACTGGGCACGTGCGGCGCGGAGAGGACATCCCGCCATTTTCCCTCACCCGGCGGGCCGCGGTCCCCGGTCCGGTCAGAAGGACTCGCTCGGTTCGTACGTCCCCCAGATCTCCCGCAGCGCCCCGCACACCTCGCCCACCGTCGCCCGCTCCCTGAGCGCGGTCTTCATCGGCGGCAGGACGTTGGCCGTGCCGGCGGCCGCCTCCTTCAGGCGGGCCAGGGCGTCCTCCACCGCCCGCGCGTCGCGGGAGGCGCGCAACTGCCGCAGGCGCCGGACCTGCTGTTCCTCGATCGCGGGGTCGACGCGGAGCGGCTCGTACGGCTCCTCCTCGTCCAGCCGGTAGCGGTTGACGCCGACGACGACCCGCTCGCCGCTGTCCGTCTCCTGGGCGATGCGGTACGCGTTGCGTTCGATCTCGGCCTTCTGGAAGCCCTCCTCGATGGCGGCGACCGCCCCGCCCCGGTCGGCCACCCGCCGCATGAGCTCGAGAGCCGCCGCCTCGACCGCGTCGGTCAGCGACTCCACGGCGTAGGACCCGGCGAAGGGGTCGACCGTGGCCGTCACGTCCGTCTCGTGGGCCAGGACCTGCTGGGTGCGCAGGGCAAGCCGGGCGGACTTGTCGGTGGGCAGGGCGATGGCCTCGTCGAAGGCGTTGGTGTGCAGCGACTGCGTGCCGCCGAGCACCGCCGCCAGGCCCTGCACGGCGACCCGTACGAGATTGAGCTCCGGCTGCTGCGCGGTCAGCTGGACGCCCGCGGTCTGCGTGTGGAAGCGCAGCATCAGCGACTTGGGGTCGCGCGCGCCGAACTCCTCGCGCATCACCCGCGCCCAGATCCGCCGCGCCGCGCGGAACTTCGCGACCTCCTCCAGGAACGTGGTCCGCGCGACGAAGAAGAACGACAGCCGGGGCGCGAACGCGTCGACGTCCAGGCCCGCGGCGACGGCGGTGCGGACGTACTCGATGCCGTCGGCCAGCGTGAACGCGATCTCCTGCACGGGCGAGGCCCCGGCCTCGGCCATGTGATAGCCGGAGATCGAGATCGTGTTCCACCGGGGCAGCACCTCACCGCAGTAGCGGAAGGTGTCCGCGACGAGCCGCAGCGAGGGCTGCGGCGGGAAGATGTACGTGCCGCGGGCGATGTACTCCTTGAGGATGTCGTTCTGCACAGTGCCGGTGAGGCGCTCGGCCGCCACCCCCTGCTCCTCGGCGACCAGCTCGTAGAGCAGCAGGAGCGGCGCGGCGGGCGCGTTGATGGTCATCGACGTGGAGACCTTGTCGAGCGGGATGCCGTCGAAGAGCACCCGCATGTCCTCGACGGAGTCGATCGCGACCCCGACCTTGCCGACCTCGCCGCTGGCCAGCGGCGTGTCGGAGTCGTGGCCCATCTGGGTGGGCAGGTCGAAGGCGACGGACAGGCCCATGGTGCCGTGCTCGATGAGCCGCCGGTAGCGGGCGTTGGACTCGGCGGCGGTGCCGAACCCGGCGTACTGCCGCATGGTCCAGGGCCGGCCGGTGTACATCGTGGGGTAGACGCCGCGGGTGAAGGGGTACGCGCCGGGGGCGCCGAGCCGCTCGGCGGGGTCCCAGCCGACGAGGGCCCCGGGGCCGTAGACCGGATCGACGGGCAGTCCGGACTCGGTCGACCGCGTGCTGCTGCTCTCCGGCTCGCGCGCCATGGGTGCCGCCTCCCGCTGCTCGTCAGGCCGTGCGGTGTCCTTGCGGATACGTACCTTGCAGATACGTACAAGGATGCTCCGCCGGAGGGCGAAGGGGCAGCAGCGGCGCGGCGCGTGGGGCGGCGGAGGCGCAATGAAGTGTGGGGGGCGCGGGCAGAGCCGGGGGAAGAGCCCCGCCCGCGCCGGTGCGCCGAGCCGACGGTATGGGGGGAACTCCGGCTCGGGCGCGGCCGATGACCAGTCGGCACATTTCCTACAGCGCCGCCGGCGCGAAAAACGTCACACCAGGGGGCGGAGCGGGGCCGCGAGCGCGTCCGGGAGCGCCTTGGAGAGCAGGAGCGGGGAGGTGCCGAGGACGGACGGCACGAGGGGGGCGGACCGGCCGCTGCGGCCGTCGCCCTTGCCGTCGTCACCGCCCTTGCCGCCTCCCTTGTTGTCGCTCCCGCCCTTGTCGTCGCCTCCGCCGACGACGCCCTTGCCGCCGTCGGCCGTGTGGCGCTCGCAGTATTCGCGCAGGGCGTCCGCGCTCCCGGCGCCCGTGAAGCGCTCCAGGTCGCGGAGGTCGTGCTCGTCGACGTCCTGGCCGCGGCGCTGCTGCGCGTCGAGGAAGTCGCGGCACAGCCGGGCGGCCCAGGCCGCGCCGCCCTTGGTGGCGTCGGCGTCGCCGTCGCGGTCCTGACCGGCGTCATGACTGGGCGACGCCGAGGGGGCGTCCCCGGGTCTGTCCTCCTTGCCGCCGTGCCCGGCGGTGGCCCCGCCGCTCGGCGCGGGGGCGTGCGGCGCGCCGCTCGCGCGGGAGTGCCCGTCCTTGCCGGGCGACGGCGAGGCGCTGGGCCCGCCGGACGGGGGCAGCGGCGTCTCCATGCCGGTGTCGTCGAGGGCGGAGACGCTGGCACTGGTCTCGGGCTCGCTCGCCGCGCGCCCGAAGGGTGTCGACAGCACGCCCGTACCGGCGGCGACGGCGACGCCGCCCAGCGCGCACCCGGCGACGGTCATCGCGAGGGCGACCTTCACGGGCCGCCACCGGCCGAACAGGCCGCGCGCCTTCTCGGCCATGCCGATGCGGACGACGGGGTCGGGTTCCGGGTGGTTGACGCGCGTAGTGGGGGTGGCTCCCGCCGCGTGGGCGAGGGGGCGCGCGACCGGAGATGACGCTCCGTCAGCTATCGGGGTGGGGGCGCCCGCCGACGGCACCGCGCCCGGCACGGGCCCGTGCGCGCTCCCCGAGGAAGCGGCCGCGAGACCGTGGCCCACGCCCGGTGCGTCCTGCCGCGCCGGCGACACGTGTTCGCCGAGCGCCACCACGGGCGCGGCCTCCTCCGCGAAGGCGTGCGCCTCGCGCGTCCGTTCCGCGCGTGCCGTGCGGAACGCCGCCAGGGCCGCCTCCTCGCCCGGCAGGGCGTGGTCCGGCCGCGCCGGTTCCGGGGCCAGGGAGCGCAGGAGCGCCGCCAGCCGCAGCTCCGCCTCCGGGCCCGCCGAAGGCGACTGCGCAGGCGTGAGCAGACGCTCCACGGCGTCGTCATCCAGCCAGTCGTAGCGGTGGTCGTCGGCCATCACATGTCCTTCTGCGTCCGCGTACGCAATTGCGTCACACCGGCAGAAGCATTCGCTCCGGTGTGTGACGGTTGTGCCTGCCGCTGCCCGGGGAGGGCGTCGGGCGCCGTCACCAGTTCGGCGAGCCGCCGCAGGCCCCGGTGCGCGGCGGTACGGACCGCGCCCGGCCGCTTGCCGAGCACCCCGGCGGCGCTCTTCGCGTCGAGCCCGACGACCACCCGCAGCACGACGGCCTCCGCCTGGTCCTGCGGCAGCTGGGCTATGAGCGCGAACGTGTGGTCCGTGCCGAGGGACTCCAGGGCCTCCCCGGCGGTGTCCGCGTCGGCCGCGCGGCCCGCGAGCTCGCTCTCGTCGCCGCCGATGGCCGGGCGCCGGCCGCGCATCCGTATGTGGTCCAGGGCGCGGTTGCGGGCGATCCGCGCCGCCCAGCCGCGGAAGCGGTCCGCGTCCCCGGTGAACCGCTCCAGATCGCGGGCGATCTGGAGCCACGCCTCGGATGCCACGTCCTCCGCCTCCGCGTCCCCGACGAGGGTGCGCAGATAGCCGAGCAGGCGGGGATGGACCGTCCGGTAGACGGTGCGGAACGCCGTCTCGTCCCCGCTCTGCGCCGCGCGCACCGCGGCGGTCAGCTCAGTGTCGTCCCCCTGCACACCCTCATCCTGCCCCACTGGGAGAATCCGCGACTCAGTGGCCGGCCGGGCCGTTGCCGTAAGGATTCTGCGGTGGCTGCGCCGGATTGCCCCAGCCACCCGCCGCCGGGCCGGGCTGCGCGGGCGGATACGCCGGGGCGCCGTACGGCGCCCCGGGCACCGGACCACCGTACGGACCGGCCGCCGGAGCCTGCATCGGCACACCCATCGGCGGCACCGGACCCATCGGGCCCATCGGCGCGGGACCCATGAGGGCACGCTGTTCCTGGAGCCGCGCCAACTGCCGCACGACGAAGATCGCGAGGACGCCCGCGGCCGCCGTCAGCAGGGCCGCGAAAGCCGAGAGGTTGGCGGCGGACTTCAGGGAGTCGACGTCGCTCTCCCAGGTGGAGCCGTCATAGCCCCGCGTCCGGAGCCGGGCACTGGCGGTGGCGGCCGTGACGGACGCGATCGCGTTGATGACGAACGAACCGATCCACAGGCACCACCAGGTGTTCAGCAGTCCCTTGGGCGCGCTCTGCGGGCCGGCCGGGGCGCTGGCCCGGTAGATGTCGTTGGCGATCTGCTTCGGGAACCAGAGGTTGACCACGGGCGTGAACCACGCGCCCGCCGCCCAGCCGGTGCCCATGCGGTGCGTGCCCGGGGCGAAGAGCTCGGCATTGAGCCGCGCGCGCCGGAACCACACGGCCCACAGCGCGGAGGTCGCGACGAGCGCCAGGAAGTAGAGCAGCTGCGTCCCGACGACGAAACTGTCCGCGCTGTTGGCGTCGTCCACCGTGCTGCCGCTGACACCGTCGTCGATGACGGCCTGGATCGCCGAACGCTGCTCCACGCGCGCCCAGAAGACGAACAGCAGCATCACGACGCACACCGACAGCAGCACGCTCAGCGCGATCCGCAGACCGCGCCGCAGGTCGGCGGCGCCGACGGGCATCGCGGGCATCGCGGCGGCGTACGGATACGGCGGCGCCGACGGCATCCCCATCGGCGGGGCCGGCTGCTGCTGGTACGCACCACAGGCGGCGCAGCGGCCGTCCTGGCCGACGGCGGCAGCGCGGCATCGACCGCACGGATACATTTCTCAGACCCCCTGGGGACGTGGCCGGACTCAAGCGATGTCCCCCGGTTCCCCGGCCACCGGGACCGAACGGGAGAGCGGCGCCGCCTCGGGCGCGGACCCGCACGTTACGGGCAGGGGCCCGGCCTCGTCCAGAAACGGCCCCTGCCTCGCCGGTATGACAGTGTGACGGATTTGCGGGCGGTGGCGCTGTAGGTAGTGCGGGCCCCACCAGGGTTCGTACCGGACGACGGTCGGGGCCTCTCCTGTGGGGGGTGGCGGCCCCGGCCGTCTCCGTCTGCGGTGTGGGGTCTGCGGTGTGGGGCTGCGCGCGCTTTTTTCTTCCCCAGCCCCGCCCCTTCCCGAAACTGGGGCGCGTGCCCCAGGCCCCCGAGTGCGGGTCCGTTGCCTCCCCCAGCTACCGCTGGGAGGTGCCCCCAGCGGCGGGGGCGCCCTGCGGGCGCGTCCTCAAACGCCGGACGGGCTGGATTTCGCGTACCCCGAAGCCGGAACGCGGCCCCAAGACCCCCGGGTGCGGGTGCGTTGGCGCCTGCGGCGCTTTGTTCCCCTACCCCGCCCCTTCCCGAAACTGGGGCGCTGCCCCAGACCCCGAACCTCAGGCCCGTTGCCGCCTGCGGCGGAAAGCGCCCTGCGGGCGCGTCCTCAAACGCCGGACGGGCTGGTTATTCAGCCGTCGACGCGTCCTTCACCGTCACCGTCAAGTCGTTCGTCACCGTGAAGTAAGGGCGCAGCCGTACCTCGCCCCGGGTTGCCGCCGGGAAGGTGTCGATGCCCTTGCGGTCGGCGAAGTCGCCCGCGAGGCGGCCCACTCGGACCAGGGCGGCTCCGGGCTTCGGGCGGAGCCAGAGGTCCCAGAGGTCCTGGTCTTCGGCGATGCGCTTCTCCATCGGGGCGTACGGGAGGGTGGCGCTGCCGTTCTCCAGGGGTGCGCGGACATCACCGGCCGGGCCGTCGCCGTGCCGGAGGCGGGCGACGAGTTCGGCGTCCTCGGTCAGGGGCGTGCCGTGCAGGGTGACGGTGACGGTGAGCGCGTCGTCGCCGACGCGCACCTCGGTGGCCTCGGCGTGCTCGGGGCGCAGCCAGGTGCGGACGGCGAGGAAGCCGTCGCTCGTCTCGTACGGCACCCAGGCCGTCACCCCGGCACCGGAGACCGCGAGCGGCAGGCCGAGGAGGGCCTTCTGCTCGACGAGCGCCGCGGCCAGGCGGCGCCGGGACTTGTCACCGGACCGCTCGACGTAGGTGTCCCAGCGGCCCTCGGACATGGTGTGCGCGGCGCGCTCGATCCGCGCCGTGCCGTCGCCGGCCAGCGGGACGCGCACGGCCTCCTTGCCCTTGCTGCCGCGGTGGCGGAGCAGGACGTGGGTGTCGGCGGAGGTGAGCTGCTCCGGGCGCAGCCGTACGGTCAGGGAGCCGTCGGCCTCGACGGCGCAGCGGGCCTCGGGGTTGGCGGTGCCGCCCTGCGGCGCGGGCGCGGCGGCGGCCGGCTGCTTGGCCTTGCCGCCGAAGAGGCCGCGCAGGAAGCCGCCCTTCTTCTCCGGCGCGGGCGCGGCGGCGGTGGAGCCGGGGCGGAGCTCCTCGAAGAGCTCCTCGTAGCGCTGCGCGATCCGGGAGGGCTCGTAGCGGTGGGCGGTCTGACGGGCCGCCGCGCCGAGGCTCCGGCGCAGGCCGGCGTCGCCGGTGAGCTTCAGGAGGGCCTCGGCGTAGGCGTCTACGGCGTCGGAGTCGTCGAGCGGGACGAGGATGCCGTCGGTGCCGTCGGTGAGGATCTCGCGCGGGCCGTAGGGGCAGTCGGTGGCGATGACCGGCAGCCCGGCGTGCATGGCCTCGACGATGGTCATGCCGAAGGACTCGGCGTCGGAGGCGACGGCGGCCACGGCGCCCTTCGACCACTCGGTCTCGATGGGCGAGCGGGCACCCATGAGCGTGACGCGCTCGTAGAGCCCGAGTTCCTCGATCTGCTTGCGCAGCTTGGCCTTGGCGGGGCCGCGGCCGTAGATCCGCAGGTTCCAGTCGGGGCGCTCGGCGGCGATCTTCGCGAAGGCGGCGACGAGGCGGTCGTAGCGCTTCACCCCGACCAGGCGGCCCGCCGAGACGATCGTCCGGGAGGTGCCGTCGGAGGGCTCGGCGACCGGCGCCGGTACGGCGTTGGGGATGGAGAGGATGCGCGCGTGGGCGTCGGGGAGCGCCTCGCGGTAGTGACCCGCGTCGGCCTCGGAGACGGTGGCGAAGGCGTCGAGCGCGGCGATCGCCGGGTCCATCACGGCGTGCAGCTCGGGGACGTGCGCCTCATGGGTGAGGTGCTCCTGGCCGAGCCGCAGGAAGCGGTCGCTGCCGTACTTCGCGAGGTAGCCGATGAGCTTGGGGCGGGTGGCGATGACGACGTCGGCGTCGGTGTCCGCGAGGTGCGCGGCCACGCGCTGGTCGGTGAGGGCCGTCGCCGCCATCCGGCCGTTGTCGATCCGCTCGTCCCGGAAGATCTCGCTGGGCTGCTGGTTGAGGGGGGCCTCGTACTCGTCGGTGTCGGTGCCCTCACGCAGGTCGACCAGGGGGGTGAGGCGCACCCGGGGGTCGATGGTGAGCTCGGGTTCGTCCACGGGGCGGTTGACACTGACGATGCGTACGTCGTGCCTGTCGGCGAGGGCGGCGGCGAGGTTGACGGTGGAGCGGATGGTGCCGCCGATGCCGTAAGCGTTGTGCAGCAAGAATTCGATCTTCATCGGGCCCTCGTTCAAGTGCGCGTGCGTACCTCCCGGAGGGTAGGGCCTTTTGGGTGCGGGGAGGTATTGGGGCTGGTCGGTTGCGCCTGCGGCGGGCTTTGTTCCCCAGCCCCGCCCCTTCCCGAAACTGGGGCGCGTGCCCCAGGCCCCCGAAGCACGCTTCGCGCGCTGTCCTCAAACGCCGGACGGGCTGAATGGGCACCCACATCAGCCAAATCAGCCCGTTGGGGGCACCTCTGGGGGCACCCCCGGACGGAGTCTGGGGGAGGTAGCTGGGGGAGTTTGAGGACCGGGGTCTGGGGCGGAGCCCCAGTTCGGGAAGGGGCGGGGTGGGGAACAAAGCGCCGCAGGCAAGCCCTCAGTGCACCCTCTGGCTCAGAGACACGAAATCCTTCCACGGCAGCGACGGCCGGCCCGCGTCCCACAAGCGTTGGGACAGAGCGGCGAGAGGGAGGCGGATCCCGTCCGCCACCTGTTGAGGGGACTGCGCGTCAGCGCGATCGCACCAGACCGCCAGCCTCCCGCCAGGGACACGCACGGCCGTCGCGCCGCCTTCCACCGGCTTCGTGGCGCGCAGGACGGAGGGCGACCACTCCTCGTAGATGCGCTGCCCGGTGGGGTAGGTGAACTGGTTCGGCTGGCCGAGTACGTAATAGAGGTACTCGTCGTTGAGGTTGACGACCGTGCGTCCCTCGTTCAGGTATTCCTGCGGGTCGCGCGCGCCGAGTTCCTTGCCGGTCCAGTATTCGACCTCGATGTCCTTGTCGGCGCTGATGACTCCGCCGGTGAAGAAGCCGTCGTTCCACGCCTTGGGCTTCTTGCCGAGGGTGCGCAGCACGGCGGCGCGGTCGTTGAGCCAGCCGGTGGCGAGGTCCTGGACGCGGGCCTTGGGCCCGTAGCGGCGGCGGGCCAGTTCGGTGAGGGCCGGGAAGGAGGACTCGGGGTCCTTGTACGTCAGCGCGCGGTACTCGTCGGCGCCGAGGTGGAAGTAGGGGCCGGGGAAGAGGGGCGCGTACTCGCGCAGCAGGTCGTCGACGATGTCGGCGGAGTCGGGGTTCGCGATGTCGACGGCACCGCGCAGGGCCGTGCCCGTGGCGTCGCGGAGCTGGAGGTCCGGGTGGGCGTTGATGACGGCGCCGAGGTGCCCGGGTGAGTCGAGCTCGGGGACGACGGTGATGTGCAGGGAGTCGGCGAGGGCGAGGATGTGCCGGACCTCGTCCTTGGTGAGGTGGTCCGGGGAGACGATCTCGGGGTGGGTGTCGCTCTCGATGCGGAAGCCCTGGTCGTCGGAGAAGTGCAGGGCGAGCTGGTTGAGCTTGAGGTCCGCCATCTCGCGCAGCCGGTCCTCGATCCAGGCGGCGGTGAAGTGCTTGCGCGCGGTGTCGAGGTTGAGCCCGCGCTGCGCGCGGTCGGGGGCGTCGTGCACGACGCCTTCGGGGAGCCCGCCGCCGGAGCGCACGGCTTGCAGGACGGTGCGCGTGCCGTAGAACACGCCCGCCTCGCCCTCGGAGGTGATCAGCACCTGGCGGTCGCGGGTGGTCAGTTCGTACGCCTCAGGGCCACCGCTCTGGCCGGGGCGCAGGGCCAGTTCGATGTCGCCGGGGTGGGCGGGGGCGGGGGCGGTGCCCAGCTTGAGCTCGTCGGCCAGGCGGCGGGCCTCGTCGGCGAGGGGGCCGGCCGGGTCGGTGACGACGCGGGCGCCGGGGGCGGGCCGCCAGCCGGGCCCGGCGGCGGGCGTCGTGGACCGCAGGGCGGGCACGGTGCGCGGGGTGCCCTGCACCACGGGGGCCTGGCCGGGGGCCGGGTGGGTGGCGGAGGAGGGGGACGCCTGCGGGGAGCGGGAGTCGTCCCGGGCGGCGTGCGGGGCGCCGTCCCGGGGGCAGCCCATGATCGTCATGGTCGCGAGGAGCGCGGCACCGGCGACGGTGCCCCGCGCCACACTGGCCCGGGTGATTCCGAAAGGTGGACCCATGGGAGCAAAGCCTCCTATTCAGGGCAAATATGAGGAGACCGTAATCCGACTGTGCCCGGGACGGGTGTCCACCACGCGCCCAGGGCAGCCCGTACGAAGGAAATTCGCGCATCCGTCGGACAGTGGCCGAGAACCATCGCTACGGTGGCGGCCCAGTGTGCACGCCGGACCGTGGAGTTCTCACGCGTCCTCGCATCACAAGCCGATCACGACCGCATGACGGATCCGCACGCCACGCCCGGTTCGACCCGCACGGCCCCGCATCGCCCGTACGGCCCTGTGCACCGCCCCTCGTCCCCTGTGCACGGATCCGTACCCCCACGGTCCGCACTTCCGAGGAGCCCACGCTGCACGGCCCCGCCCGCCACGGTCTCGACCGCCTCAACTCCGCGGTGCCCGGCGCCGCCGAAGCCGCCCTCCTCGCCTGCTGCGGCAGCCGCCGGTGGGCCCGGCAGCTGGTGGCCGGGCGCCCGTATCCCGATCTCGCCGCCCTGCTCCGGGCCGCCGACCGGGCCGCGCACGTCCTCGCCCCGGCCGATCTCGCCGAGGCGCTCGCCGACGAGCGGGGCCCGTATCCGGCGCTGGTCCGGCGCGCGGGGCCCGGCATATCCGCCGGCTCCGCCGCGCTGGCCGCCCTGACGCGGGGCCAGGCCGCCTATGAGCACAGATTCGGCCACGTCTTCGTGCTGTGCCTGGACGGCTGCCGGCCCGCCGAGGCCCTCGACCGCGCCCTCGCCGCGCTCCGCTCCCGGCTGGAGGGCACCGTCGAGGAGGAGGCCGCCGCGACCGCAGTCGAGCTCGCCCGCCTCGCCCGCGGCCGGCTGATCCGGCTCGCCCCCGACATCCCGTGCACCCGGAGCCACGACACCCGGCAGCACCATGGGACATAACGCCTAAAGATCATGGAAGCGGGGCCTGTCCGGCACCGGAACCCGCCCCCGAACGGCCCTTTCGGCCCTCGCACTGGTCCGTACGTGCGTGATTGACCACACCCGACGACCCCGGGCGAAAGAACCGACAAGGCGTCGCTACGATGGCCAGGGCCGGTGGACCGTACCCGGCCGGGCCCGCTGACAGTGAAGCCGGCAGGCCCCGATCCCCGCTCCCGGAGGGTTTTCCGTGCCGGCTGGAACGCTGTACCGCGGCCGGGAAGGCATGTGGTCATGGGTGGCTCATCGAGTCACCGGCGTCCTCATTTTCTTCTTCCTGTTCGTGCACGTCCTCGACACCGCTCTCGTTCGCGTCTCTCCCGAGGCCTACGACGATGTCGTCGCGACGTACAAGACGCCCGTCGTCAATGTGATGGAGTACGGCCTCGTCGCCGCCATCCTCTTCCACGCCCTCAATGGTCTGCGCGTCATCGCCGTGGACTTCTGGTCCAAGGGCGCGCGCTACCAGAAGCAGATGCTCTGGTCCGTGGTCCTCGTCTGGGGCGTGCTCATGATCGGCGCTTTCTACCCCGTGCTCCAGCACACGCTGCGCACGCTGTTCGGGAGCTGACGCGTAATGTCCGCTGACACCACCCCCGCTGTGAACGACTCCGTGTCGCTCTACGACGTGGACCACCCGGCTCCGGTCATCGAGCCGCCCCGCAAGCGCACCAAGAAGACGCCGAAGTCGACCCGCACCAACTTCGAGATGTACGGCTGGCTGTTCATGCGGCTGTCCGGCATCGTCCTGGTCGTGCTGGTCCTCGGTCACCTGCTGATCCAGCTGGTGCTCGACGGCGGCGTGTCCAAGGTCGGCTTCGCCTTCGTGGCCGGCCGCTGGGCCTCGCCGTTCTGGCAGGCATGGGACCTGGTCATGCTGTGGCTGGCGATGCTGCACGGCGCCAACGGCCTGCGCACGGTCATCAACGACTACGCGGAGCGGCCCACGACCCGCTTCTGGCTGAAGAACCTGCTGTACGCCGCCACGGTGTTCACCGTCCTGCTGGGCACGCTGGTGATCTTCACCTTCGACCCGAACATCCGCTAGAGCCCGGGGCTGACGCGACCATGAAGATCCACAAGTACGACACCGTCATCGTCGGCGCGGGTGGCGCCGGCATGCGCGCGGCCATCGAGTCGACCAAGCGCAGCCGCACCGCGGTGCTGACGAAGCTCTACCCCACCCGCTCCCACACCGGCGCCGCGCAGGGTGGCATGGCCGCCGCCCTCGCGAACGTCGAGGAGGACAACTGGGAGTGGCACACCTTCGACACGATCAAGGGCGGCGACTACCTGGTCGACCAGGACGCCGCCGAGATCCTGGCGAAGGAGGCCATCGACTCCGTCCTCGACCTGGAGAAGATGGGCCTGCCGTTCAACCGCACCCCGGACGGCACCATCGACCAGCGCCGCTTCGGCGGTCACAGCCGCAACCACGGTGAGGCCCCGGTCCGCCGGTCCTGCTACGCCGCGGACCGCACCGGCCACATGATCCTCCAGACGCTGTACCAGAACTGCGTCAAGGAGGGCGTGGAGTTCTTCAACGAGTTCTACGTCCTGGACCAGCTGATCACCGAGGTCGACGGCGTCAAGAAGTCGGCCGGTGTGGTGGCCTACGAGCTCGCCACCGGCGAGATCCACGTCTTCCAGGCCAAGTCGGTCATCTACGCCTCCGGCGGCACCGGCAAGTTCTTCAAGGTGACCTCCAACGCGCACACCCTCACGGGTGACGGCCAGGCGGCCTGCTACCGCCGCGGCCTGCCGCTGGAGGACATGGAGTTCTTCCAGTTCCACCCGACGGGCATCTGGCGCATGGGCATCCTCCTCACCGAGGGCGCCCGCGGCGAGGGCGGCATCCTCCGCAACAAGGACGGTGAGCGCTTCATGGAGAAGTACGCGCCCGTCATGAAGGACCTCGCCTCGCGTGACGTCGTCTCGCGCTCCATCTACACGGAGATCCGCGAGGGCCGTGGCTGCGGTCCCGAGGGCGACCACGTCTACCTCGACCTCACCCACCTGCCGCCGGAGCAGCTCGACGCCAAGCTCCCGGACATCACCGAGTTCGCGCGGACCTACCTCGGCATCGAGCCCTACACGGACCCGATCCCGATCCAGCCCACCGCGCACTACGCCATGGGCGGCATCCCGACCAACGTCAAGGGCGAGGTGCTGGCCGACAACGACACCGTCGTGCCTGGTCTGTACGCCGCCGGCGAGGTCGCCTGCGTGTCCGTGCACGGCGCCAACCGCCTGGGCACCAACTCGCTGCTGGACATCAACGTCTTCGGCAAGCGGGCCGGCATCGCGGCCGCCGAATACTCCGCCAAGGCCGACTTCGTCGAGCTGCCGGAGGACCCGGCGCAGCTTGTCGCCGAGCAGGTCGAGCGGCTGCGGAACGCCACGGGCGGTGAGCGGGTCGCCGAGATCCGCAAGGAGCTCCAGGAGACCATGGACGCCAACGTCATGGTCTTCCGCACCGAGCAGACCATCAAGACGGCCGTCGAGAAGATCGCCGAGCTGCGCGAGCGCTACAAGAACGTGTCCATCCAGGACAAGGGCAAGCGCTTCAACACCGACCTCCTGGAGGCCATCGAGCTGGGCAACCTGCTCGACCTGGCCGAGGTGATGGCCGTGTCCGCGCTGGCGCGCAAGGAGTCGCGCGGTGGTCACTACCGCGAGGACTTCCCGAACCGCGACGACGTCAACTTCATGCGCCACACCATGGCGTACCGCGAGGTCGGCAAGGACGGCAAGGACTCGATCCGCCTCGACTACAAGCCGGTAGTGCAGACCCGCTACCAGCCGATGGAGCGTAAGTACTGATGGCAACCCCGACCCTGGACAAGCTCGAGGCGGACTCCACCTCCTCGCACCTCATCACGGTCACCTTCCGGGTCCGCCGGTTCAACCCGGAGGTCGCGGCCGAGGCGAGCTGGCAGGACTTCCAGCTGGAGATCGACCCCAAGGAGCGGGTCCTCGACGGCCTCCACAAGATCAAGTGGGAGCTGGACGGCTCGCTGACGTTCCGGCGTTCCTGCGCGCACGGCATCTGCGGCTCCGACGCCATGCGGATCAACGGCAAGAACCGCCTGGCGTGCAAGACGCTGATCAAGGACCTCAACCCGAGCAAGCCGATCACGGTCGAGCCCATCAAGGGCCTCACGGTCCTGAAGGACCTCGTGGTCGACATGGAGCCGTTCTTCCAGGCGTACCGCGACGTCATGCCGTTCCTCATCACCAAGGGGAACGAGCCGACGCGTGAGCGCCTCCAGACGGCCGAGGACCGCGAGCGGTTCGACGACACCACCAAGTGCATCCTGTGCGCGGCGTGCACGTCGTCCTGCCCGGTCTTCTGGAACGACGGGCAGTACTTCGGCCCGGCGGCCATCGTCAACGCCCACCGCTTCATCTTCGACTCGCGTGACGAGGCCGGCGAGCAGCGGCTGGAGATCCTGAACGACAAGGACGGCGTGTGGCGCTGCCGCACGACGTTCAACTGCACCGACGCGTGCCCCCGTGGCATCGAGGTCACCAAGGCGATCCAGGAAGTCAAGCGCGCCCTGATCACGCGCCGCTACTGACCCCGGTCGTACGACGACGCGTCAGGCCCCGCTTCCGCAAGGGAGCGGGGCCTTTCGCGCACCCGGATCCGGCGGATCCTGCTTGACCTTGACACCGTGTCACATGACAGGCTCGACGGCATGACACAGCTGCTTCCGATACCCCTGTCCACGGCCGTCCGCGGCTCCGGCCCCGGTGTGCTGCTCGCGCACGGCGCGGGCGGCAGCATCGCGGGGAACTTCACGACGCTGATCCCCTCCCTCGCCGCCCACCACACCGTGGTCGCGCCCGACTACCCCGGCTCCGGTGCCACGCCGCGCGCGGACGTGCTGACGGCCGATCTGCTGGCCGACGCGCTGGTGGCCCAGGCCGACGCGGCGGGCCTCGACACCTTCACCCTGGTCGGCTACTCGATGGGCACGCAGGTGTCCGTACGGATCGCGGCCCGCCATCCCGAGCGGGTGCGGGGGCTGGTGCTGACGGCGGGTCTGGCCAAGGCCGACAACCGCGTCCTGGCCTCCTTGGACCTGTGGCACACGCTGCTGGAGAACGGCGACCTGGAGAGCTTCGCGCGGTTCACCGCGCTGAGCGGCTTCAGCCCGGGGTTCTTCAACGCGATGCCCCAGGGGCAGCTCGCGGCGTTCTACAGCCTGCTGGTCAAGGGCGTCCCGGCCGGCGCCGCCGAGCAGGCGACCGTGGTGCAGACGACGGACACCACGGCCGACCTCGCGGGCATCTCCGTGCCCACCCTCGTCATCGCCCCGCTCCAGGACACCCTGGTCTCCCCCGAGAACTCCCGGATGCTGGCCGAGGCCATCCCGGGCGCGGAGTACGCCGAGGTGGACACCGGCCACATCGTCATGGCCGAGCGCCCCGACCAGTGGCAGAAGCTGATCCTGGACTTCCTTGCCCGTCACGGGCTCTGACGCTCCATCAGGATTTGATCACATACGCCCCAGCTGCCACAGCCGCCAGGTGCCCGTGCCGTCCGAGAGGTATTCCGTGCCGGAGATGTCCGCGTCGCCCAGCACGTACTCCTTCTTCTGCCACAGCGGCACCAGCGGCACGTCCTCCGCGATGATCTTCTGGATGGCCCGGAAGTCGTCGGACGTGCGGATGCGCTGTTCCTCCTGCTGGGTGTCGCGGATGAGCTGCTCCACACGGGGGTTGGTGTAGCCGGAGTGCAGGGCGGAGTCCTTGCCGACGATGGACGTGGTGAAGGTGTCCGGGTCGGGGAAGTCCGCGAGCCAGCTGACGCAGTACGTGTCGTAGGCGCCGCGGGCGTACCCGGCCAGGAACTCCGCCCACGGCACGTGCCGGGTGGTCACCTCGAACAGCCCGGTGGCCTCCAGCTGCCTCTTCAGCAGGGCCGCCTCCTGGTCGGTGGCGGCACCCTGCGAATAGGCGAGGCCGAAGCGCACCGGGGTGGTGATGCCCGCCTGGCGCAGCAGGGTCCTGGCCTTCTCCGCGTCCGGCGTGGGATAGGCGTCGAAGAAGGACGTGGTGTGGCCGGTGAGGCCCTGCGGGACGAGCGCGTACAGCGGCTCGACGGTGCGCAGGTGGACGTCGCGCGCGAGGGCCTGCCGGTCGACGACCGCGGCGATCGCCCTGCGCACGGCGGTCTGCCGCACGGGCGAGCCGTCCCGCAGGTTGAAGACGAGCGAGCGGGCGACCGAGCCCGTGGACTCCATGAGCTTCGAGCCGGTGTCCGAGGGCGACTGCCCGGCGATGTCCGCCGGGGGGAGCTGGCGGCCGGCGACGTCGATGCTCCGCCGCTTCCACGCCTCGCTCAGCTTCTCGGGCCCCGCGAAATAGCGCACGGTCACGGCGTTCCCCTTGGGCTTGACCGCGCCCACGTAGTGCTTGGCGGGCCGCAGTTCGGCGCTCACGCCGGGCCGGTAGTCCTTGAGGACGTACGGGCCCGAGCCGTCGGCGCCGTTGCCCTGCCGCAGGGCGTCCGCGGGATAGAGCGTGGCGTCCACGATCGATCCGGCGCCCGTGGCGATCTTGAAGGGGAAGGTGGCGTCCGGCACCTTCAGCCGGAAGGTGATCGTCTGCCCGGCCGTCTCCACCGCGTCCAGCGTCTCCAGCAGCGGCGCGGGCCCCTGCTCGGCGTGGATGCGCCGAATCCGGTCGAAGGAGAACTTCACGTCCTTCGCCGTCAGGTCGTGTCCGTTGCCGAACTTCAGCCCGTCGCGCAGGGTGCACACGTACGTCATCAGGCCGTGGCCCCGGAAGCCGCAGCGGCTCGCCGCGTCCGGCAGCGGGGTGCTGGAGCCGGGGGTGAAGGTCAGCAGCGACTGGTAGAGATTGCCGAACAGCGCCCAGGAGCCGACGTCGTAGGCGCCCGCCGGGTCGAGCGCGGTGACCGTGTCCGTCGTGCCGACCGTGATCGGCCCCCGGTCCGCCTCACCCGGCGAACCCAGCCCGCAGCCGGCCGCCCCCGCCGTCAGCAGCAACGCTCCCGCGGCCGCCGCCGCACCCGTCCGTAACCGGCCCGCACGCATCCTCGCGCCCCCTCCGCCCGTGATGCGCATCACCCAAACACACGAGCGCCCCCACGTCCCGGGAATCGGCCAAGTGATCGGCGGCGACCGGCGGAGGTGGCCGGAATCCTCCCGCTATGAGGTGCGCCGCAGTGCCCGCACGCCGCGCAACCCGACGATCCCCACAGCCGTCCCCAGAAGAAACGAGGTGATCGCGAGCAGAAGATGCACCCAGAAGTACGTGGTCGGGTCACCCGCGTCGTCGAAGGCGAGCCCGCTGCCGTCCTTCCACAGATTCTTCGCGAAGGTGATCCAGATGACCCACGACCACGCGCCGAAGGCGAGCAGGAACCAGGACACGCGACGGGAGAGGACGGCGGGGGCGGGAGAGGCGCCGGTGGTCTCTCCGGAAGAACTCTGCATGCGTTTCAGTATGCGTTCGGCCGCCTCGGATCCCCCTATCGGGTCCCCGGCCGGTACCCGCACCGGTGAGGCACCATCCACAGGCCACGGGCGGCGGGGTACGTTCACGGACGTGCCGACGACATCACACCCCCCGCGGTACGCCGCGACGCGCCGCTACCGCCCCGCCCTCGCGGCGGCCGCCTCGTTGCTCCTCCCGCTGATGACCGCCGCTCCCGCCGCCGCCGACAACCCGGCCGACGGCAAGGGCGCCCCCAAGACCCCGCCCGCCCGGATGTCCACGGTGGGCGGCGAACTCCTCGGCAGGCCCGGTCCCCAGGTGCAGCTGGGCCCGGGCGCGCCACAGCTGCCGCAGGACGTCAGCGGCCGCTCCTGGCTGGTCGCCGACGCCGAGTCCGGCGAGATCCTCGCCGCGAACAACGCGCACTGGCGGCTGCCCCCGGCCTCCACCCTCAAGATGCTCTTCGCCGACACGGTGCTGCCGAAGCTCCCGCGCGACAAGGTGCACAAGGTGGCACCGTCCGACCTGGAGGGCATGGGCGCCGGCAGCAGCGCCGTCGGCGTCCGCGAGGGCTCCTCCTACTCCGTCCACGACCTGTGGCTCGGCGTCTTCCTGCGCTCCGGCAACGACGCGGTGCGGGTGCTGTCCACGATGAACGGCGGCGTCCCGCAGACCGTCAAGGACATGCAGGCCCACGCGGACGAGCTCCAGGCGAACGACACGCACGTCGTCAGCCCCGACGGCTACGACGAGGAGGGGCAGGTCTCCAGCGCCTACGACCTGACGCTCTTCGCCCGCTCCGGGCTCCAGAAGGCCGACTTCCGCGAATACTGCTCGACGGTGACCGCGCAGTTCCCCGACGAGGAGAAGAAAGACGGGAAGCGGGGGTCGTTCACGATCGTCAACACCAACCGGCTCCTCACCGGACAGGGTGTGCCCGCGTACAAGGGCATGGCCGGGGTGAAGAACGGCTCCACCACGAACGCGGGCAACACCTTCACCGGCGTGGCCCAGCACGACGGCCGCAAGCTGCTGGTGACCGTCATGAACCCGGAGAAGAGCGAGCCGTACGAGGTCTACACCGAGACCGCGAAGCTCCTCGACTGGGGCTTCGAGGCGGCCGGGCACGTCAAGCCTGTCGGCACGCTCGTCGCACCGAAGTCCACGGGCAAGTCCGGCGACGGCACCGGCCGTCCGTCCGCCGACCGGACGCAGGCTTCTGTCGCCGGTTCGGGTGGCGGCATGTGGACGGCGATGGGGATCACGGGGGCCGTGCTCGTCCTTCTGGCGGTCGCGGGATTCATGGTGCATCGGCGGCATCCGCTGCCGGATCTTGTGCGGCGGAAGAAGTAGCGGTTCAGGGCGGCGGTTCTTGTTCCCCAGCCCCGCCCCTTCCCGAAACCGGGGAGACCCCGGACCCCAACCCGGCTCCGCCGGGTGTCCTCAAACGCCGGACGGGCTGAAAACCAGCCCGTTGGGGGCACCTCTGGGGGCACCCCCGGACGGAGTCTGGGGGAGGTAGCTGGGGGAGTTTGAGGACAGCGCGCGAAGCGTGCTTCGGGGGTCTGGGGGCGCAGCCCCCAGTTTCGGGAAGGGGCGGGGTGGGGAAAAAGCCCGCCGCAGGCGTCACGCCTCCCGCGACGGCGTCGCGGTCCACGCCGCGCAGAAAAGCAGAAGCTTGGCCATGAAGTTGATCCACAGCAGCAGAGCGATCGGCGTGCCGAACGCGCCGTACATGCTCTTCGCCGCGACATGCTGGAGATAGCCGCTGAGCAGCAGCTTCAGGAGTTCGAAGCCGACCGCGCCGATGAGGGCGCCCACGAGCAGGCGGTGCCGGGTGGGGTGGACGGCGGGCAGGCGGGTCAGGAAATAGAGCATCAGCACGTAGTCCGCGAGGACGGCGACGCAGAAGCCCAGCGCCGTGAGCAGCCCGCCGACGCCTTCGAGGCCGACCCGGTGGACCACCCAGCCCACCGCCGCCGAGGCGAACGCGGAGCAGCCCAGCGACACCAGGGCGACGCCGCCGAGGCCCAGCAGGACGACGCCGTCCTTCAAGCGCAGCAGCACGGGGTTGCCGGGGTTCTCCTCGCACTCCCACACCGCGCGCAGGCACTCCCGCAGGGAGCCGACCCAGCCGAGGCCGGTGAAGAGCAGCGCCGCGCCCGCGAGGACGCCGACGGTGCCGGCGTTGTCGACGAGGCCGCTGAGGTCGAGCTGACCGGAGATGCCGGGCACCTGCTCGGCGAGCTTGTGCTCCAGGTCCTGCATCTGCCGTTTGCTGAGCACGGCCACACCGACGGCGGCGCCGACGGTGAGCAGCGGGAAGAGCGCGAGGAAGCTGGTGAAGGTGATCGCGGCGGCCAGCCGGGTCCACTTCACACGGTCGAGGGTCTCGTAGGAACGCCATGCGTGCGTGCGCATGAGACGGGCGATCAGAGGCCCGATCCAGGGCAGCCGGGTCAGCCATTGCATGGACCCACACATTGCCACGTGCGGGCCCCGCGAACCCTCCGGGACTCAGCGGTAGGGGGCCGGCGGGCAGGCCGCGCTCGACCGGGTGGGGGCGGCGCTCTCCACCGGTGCCCCGAAGGGATACTCCCGCTCCAGGCGCCACACCGCGTCGTCGCCCTGCTCGTAGAGCGCGAAGCCCGTGACCGTCCAGGCGGCCTCGAATTCCGACAGCTCGGCGTACGCCCGGTCCATCGCCTCCTCGGCGATGCCGTGGGCGATGGTGACGTGCGGGTGGTAGGGGAACTGGAGCTCGCGGGCGAGCGGCCCGGAGCCGTCGCGGACGCGCTTCTGGAGCCAGGCGCAGGAGGAGGAGCCCTCGACCACGTTGACGTAGACGACGGGCGACAGGGGGCGGAAGGTGCCGGTGCCGGACAGGCGCATCCGGAAGGGGCGGCCCAGCGCCGCGACCTCGGCGAGGTGCTGCTCGATCACGGGCAGGGCCGAGGCGTCGACCTCGGTGGGCGGCAGCAGGGTGACGTGCGTGGGGATGCCGTGCGCGTGCGGGTCCCCGAAGCCCTCGCGGCGCTTCTGGAGGAAGCTGCCGTACGGCTCCGGGACCGCGATCGAAACGCCGAGCGTTACGGTCCCCATTGCGTTCTCCCTCCTGTGCGCCTGCGTGTCCTCGTGGCCAGTGTGACGGCTGCGCCGCCCCCGGTGCCAGGATCCCTGGTCCCGCACGCCCGGGACTCGTGGTCCCGGGCGCGCGGCCGGCCGCTACCGGTTCGCCCGGCGCTCGATCGATGCCTGCTGCGTGCTCGCCGTGCTCAGTGCTTCGCGGGCAGGAAGCCCATCTTGTCGTACGCCTGCGCCAAGGTCTCGGCGGCGACCGTACGGGCCTTCTCGGCGCCCTTGGCCAGAATCGCGTCCAGCGTCTCGGGGTCGTCCAGATATTCCTGCGTACGGGCGCGGAAGGGGGTCACCCACTCCACCATGACCTCGGCGAGGTCGGTCTTGAGCGCACCGTAGCCCTTGCCCTCGTACTTCTGCTCCAGTTCGGCGATTCCCGTGCCGGTGAGCGTGGCGTAGATGGTGAGCAGATTGCTGACGCCCGGCTTGTTCTCGGCGTCGAAGCGGATCACCGTGTCGGTGTCGGTGACCGCGCTCTTGATCTTCTTCGCGGAGACCTTGGGCTCGTCGAGGAGGTTGATCAGGCCCTTGGGGGTGGACGCCGACTTGCTCATCTTGGCGGTCGGGTCCTGGAGGTCGTAGATCTTCGCCGTCTCGCGGACGATGTGCGGCGAGGGCATGGTGAAAGTGTCACCGAAACGGGCGTTGAAGCGCTCGGCGAGGTCACGGGTGAGCTCGATGTGCTGACGCTGGTCCTCACCCACCGGAACCGCGTTCGCCTGGTAGAGCAGGATGTCCGCGACCTGGAGGATGGGGTAGGTGAACAGACCCACCGTGGTCTGGCTCGCGCCCTGCTTCGCCGACTTGTCCTTGAACTGCGTCATGCGCGACGCCTCGCCGAAGCCGGTGATGCAGTTCATCAGCCAGCCGAGCTGGGCGTGCTCGGGCACGTGGCTCTGCACGAAGAGCGTGCAGCGCTCGGGGTCGAGCCCGGCGGCCAGCAGCTGCGCGGCGGCGCTGCGGGTGTTGGCGCGCAGCTCCTTGGGGTCCTGCGGCACGGTGATCGCGTGCAGGTCGACGACCATGTAATAGGCGTCGTGGGTCTCTTGCAGCGCCACGTACTGCCGGATGGCACCGAGGTAGTTCCCGAGGTGGAACGAACCTGCGGTGGGCTGGATACCGGAGAGAGCGCGCGGACGATCGAGGGCCATGAGCACATTCTCTCAGGTGCGCAACCGGACTCGGTCCTGTGGTGCGGAAGGGGGTGTAGAAAAGCCACAGCAGCCTGCCCCGCACACGGAACGGAGCACATGGTGACATCCACGGAACGCAGCATCGCAGCCGCCGAGGCCCACAGCGCGCACAACTACCACCCGTTGCCGGTCGTCGTGGCCTATGCGGAGGGCGCGTGGATGACCGATGTCGAGGGGCGGCGCTTCCTCGACATGCTCGCCGGCTACTCCGCCCTCAACTTCGGCCACGGCAACCGCAGGCTGATCAACGCGGCCAAGGCGCAGCTCGATCGGGTGACGCTCACCTCACGCGCCTTCCACCACGACCGCTTCGCCGACTTCTGCACCGAGCTGGCCGCGCTGTGCGGCAAGGACATGGTGCTGCCGATGAACACGGGCGCGGAGGCGGTCGAGACGGCGGTGAAGACCGCGCGTAAGTGGGGCTACCGCGTCAAGGGCGTCCCGGACGGGCAGGCGAAGATCATCGTGGCCGGGAACAACTTCCACGGCCGCACCACGACGATCATCAGCTTCTCCACGGACGAGGAGGCGCGCGCCGACTACGGTCCGTACACCCCCGGCTTCGAGATCGTGCCGTACGGCGATCTCGCCGCGCTGGAGGCGGCCGTCGACGAGAACACCGTGGCCGTGCTGCTGGAGCCCATCCAGGGCGAGGCCGGGGTGCTGGTGCCGCCCGCCGGCTATCTGCCGGGCGTGCGGCGGCTGACGGCCGAGCGCGGGGTGCTCTTCATCGCGGACGAGATCCAGTCGGGCCTCGGCCGCACGGGCCGGACCTTCGCCTGCGACCACGAGGACGTGGTGCCCGACATCTACGTCCTGGGCAAGGCGCTCGGCGGCGGGGTCGTGCCGGTCTCCGCCGTGGTCGCCTCCCGCGAGGTGCTCGGCGTCTTCCGCCCCGGCGAGCACGGCTCGACCTTCGGCGGCAACCCGCTGGCCTGCGCGGTGGCACTGGAGGTCGTGGCCATGCTGCGGTCCGGCGAGTTCCAGCAGCGCGCGACGGAGCTCGGCGACCACCTCCACCACGAGCTCGGCCTGCTGGTGGGGGGCGGTGCGGTGGAGGCCGTGCGGGGGCGTGGGCTGTGGGCCGGTGTCGACATCGCCCCTTCCGTCGGCACGGGGCGGCAGATCTCCGAGCGGCTGATGGAGCGGGGGGTTCTGGTCAAGGACACGCACGGGTCGACGATCCGGATCGCTCCGCCGCTGGTGATCAGCAAGGAGGATCTGGATTGGGGGCTTGATCAGTTGCGGGGGGTTCTGTCGGCGTAGGGGTGGGCGCGGGTCCGTTGCCGCCTGCGGCGGGCTTTTCCCCTACCCGCCCCTTCCCGCAGCATCTGATGCGCGGCTCCGCCGCGGCCGGGGCTCCGCCCCGGACCCGTGCCCGGGTGCGGCTGGAGTGCTCCCCCAGCTAACGCTGGGAGGTGCCCCCAGCGGCGGGCTTTGTTCCCCTACCCCGCCCCTTCCCGAAACCGGGGAGACCCCGGACCCCAACCCGGCTCCGCCGGGTGTCCTCAAACGCCGGACGGGCTGATTTCAGCCCGTTGGGGGCACCTCTGGGGGCACCCCCGGACGGAGTCTGGGGGAGGTAGCTGGGGGAGTTTGAGGACAGCGCGCGAAGCGTGCTTCGGGGTCTGGGGCGAAGCCCCCAGTTTCGGGAAGGGGCGGGTAGGGGAAAAGCCCGCCGCAGGCGCAAGCAACCCGCACCCGGAATCCGCCACAGCCAAGCGCAGCGTCACGTCACGCGTCGAAATTGCGGTCGAAGATCTCGCGCGCCTTCCATTCCTCCAGCTCCGCGTCCACCTTTTCCCGGCGTGCCCGGTCGTCGGACTTCTCGCGTTCCTGGGCCGCCTTGGACTTCGTCTGGTCCTTCTTCCGCGCCGCCTTGTCCCGGGACTTGTCTCCACCGGCCATCTGCGCTCACTCCTCTCGCGGCCAGGCTGACACAGGCCCGGAACGCCCGCATCTCAGCGGATCACGTGCGGCAGGAAGCGCGCGTAGCCGTCCGTGATCAAGCCCGCGGACTCGCGGATCCCGAGGCCTGCGGGTTCGCCGTCGACGGTCCACGCGCCGAGGACGACGTGGTTGCCGTCGAAGTCGGGCAGCGGTGCCAGCGCCTGGAAGCAGCAGGGCTCCCCGGGCGTGTGGGGCGCGGCGCCCGGGGGGTGGACGGTGACGCCGGCGCCCTCGCGGCCCAGGAGCGGCTTGGCCACGTAGCCGCGGCCGGCGGCGAGCTCGCGGGGGCCGTCGAGGTAGGCGGGCAGCAGGTTCGGGTGGCCGGGGAAGAGCTCCCACAGGACGGCGAGCAGCGCCTTGTTGGAGAGGAGCATCTTCCAGGCCGGCTCGATCCACAGGGTGGAGCCCGTACCGCCGCCGTTGTCGAGGGTGTCCAGGGCGTGCCCGCCGAAGGGGTCGGTGGCCAGCCACTCCCAGGGGTAGAGCTTGAAGCAGGCGCGGATGAAGGCGTACCGCTCGTCGACGAAGCGGCCCGAGAGCGGGTCCCAGCCGATGTCCTCCATGGAGATCGCGCGGGTGTCGATCCCGGCCTGTCCGGCGGTCTCCCGCAGATAGGCGACGGTCATCAGGTCCTCGCCGATCTCGTCGCCCGCGGAGTGCGCGAAGTGCAGCGGGGCGCCGGGCGGCAGCAGGTCCGCCTGCCGCCGCCAGGCGGCGACGAGGCGCTCGTGGAGGGAGTTCCACTGGTCGCCGTCGGGGAAGCGGTCCTCCATCCAGAACCACTGGGCGCTCGCCGCCTCCACTAGCGAGGTGGGGGTGTCGGCGTTGTACTCCAGCATCGTGGCCGGGCCGTGCCCGTCGTAGCGCAGGTCGAACCGGCCGTAGACGGAGGGGAGTTCGTCCCGCCGCCGCCAGGACTCGGCGACCAGGCCGGCGAGCCGGCCGTCGGTGATGCCGAGTTCGGCGAAGCGGCCGCGGTCGACGATGTGGGCGGCCGCGGCCAGGCACATCTCGTGCAGCTCCGCCACGACGGCTTCCAGCGCCTCGACCTCGGCGAGCGAGAAGGAGTAGTACGCGCTCTCGTCCCAGTACGGGCGCAGCGAGCCGTCCGGGTGCCGGGTGAGCGGATAGACGACGCCCTGTTCCTCGACGACGCTCTGCCAGTCCGGGCGGGCGGTGATGCGGTGGCGGCGCACGGCCGGTTCAGCCGCCGCTCGAACCGGAGCAGCCGAAGCCGCCACGGTGCACGGCGCTGCTCCTGTCGAAGGTGCCGCCGCCGGTGTACGTGCCGGACTTGCCGCTGTTGTAGTACCAAGTCCCCGCCGTGCGACCGGAGTTCTTGTCCGAGCACGCCTTCCGGTCGAGGACGCGGTAGCCGCCCTTGGCCGCGTCGTAGCTCTTCGGGTCCACGCAGCGCTTGTCCGGCTCGGAGCCACAGGAGGTGAGGGCCGCCGCGAGGGCGCCCATGCTGCCGAGTACGACCGTGGACGAGCGCAGGCGCCTGCGCGCTTTCTCCGCCATGTTCCGACCCCCGTCAGAATGCGTTCCGTGCAGCGGGTTCCCGCTGCGGCGTTCACCCTAAAGGGGGAAGTCGTGTGGCCGGCCGCCGGGCGGCCTACAGTTCGGGGCGTGCTTCTTGGGATGCTCTGCGCGCTCGGTTCGGCGGTCTGCTTCGGCACCGCGTCCGTCCTCCAGGCCGTCGCCGCCCGGGCCTCCGCGCCCGGCAGCGGCTCGGGCGTGGACCCGATGCTCCTGCTGCGGGTGCTGCGGCAGTGGCGATATCTGGCCGGACTCGCCCTCGACGGCCTGGGCTTCCTGCTGGAGCTGGTCGCGCTGCGGTCCCTGCCGATCTACGCCGTGGGCGCCGCCCTCGCCGCGAGCCTCGCGGTGACGGCCGTGGTGGCCTCCCGGGTGCTGGGCGTGCGGCTCAGCGGCGTGGAGTGGGCCGCGGTGTGCGTGGTGTGCGGCGGGCTGGCGATGCTGGGCCTCGCCTCGGGGGCGGAGGGCCACCGTACGGGCTCCACGGCCCTGCGCGTGGGCACCCTCGCCGTCGCCGCCGCCGTCCTGGGCCTGGGCGCCCTGGCCGGCCGCCTGCCGGGCCGCTCCCGGGCGGCGGCGCTGGGCCTGGGCGCGGGCATCGGCTTCGGCGTCGTGGAGGTGGCCGTACGCCTCGTCGACGACTTCTCGGTGCGGGGCGTGCTCACGAATCCGGCGGCTTACGCGTTGATTCTGGGCGGTGGTGCGGCTTTCATGCTGCTCACGTCGGCGCTTCAGCGGGGTTCTGTGACGGCGGCTACGGCGGGGATGGTGCTGGGGGAGACGTTGGGGCCGGCGGTGGTGGGGGTGGCTTGGCTGGGGGACGGGACGCGCTCCGGTCTCGAACCGTTGGCTGTGGCGGGGTTTGTGCTGGCGGTTCTGGGGGCGTTGACGCTGGCGCGGTTCGGGGAGGTGGCGGGGGATTGATTCCGGGGGCTCGCTTTTCGCCTGCGGCGGGCTTGTTCCCCTGCCCCGCCCCTTCCCGGAACCGGGGAGACCCCGGACCCCCTGACCGCGCTCCGCGCGGTGTCCTCAAACTCCCCCAGCTACCTCCCCCAGACTCCGTCCGGGGGTGCCCCCAGAGGTGCCCCCAACGGGCTGAAATCAGCCCGTCCGGCGTTTGAGGACGAGCGCCGCAGGCGCTGCGCGTCAGCCGACGTACCCGCACAGCGGGGTCTGGGGCAGCGCCCCCCCACGCGGCGGAGCCGCAAATTCAGATGCAGCCGGGAAGGGGCGGGGTAGGGGAACAAGCCCGCCGCTGGGGGCACCTCCCAGCGTTAGCTGGGGGAGCACTCAAGCCGCACCCGGGCACGGGTCCGGGGCGGAGCCCCGGCCGCGGCGGAGCCGCGCATCAGATGCTGCGGGAAGGGGCGGGGCTGGGGAACAAAGCGCCGCAGGCGCAAGCGACCCGCACCCGGCAACGCACCCTCACCCCGCCGGCAACACCCGCAGCAACGCCGCCAACGCCCCCTCGAACCCATGCGCCGGCGGCGTCCCGTACCCCACCACCAGACCCTCCGGCCCCGCCGACAGGCCGAAGCGGAAGCGGGACAAGCCCTCCAGGGCCAAGCCCTCCCAGGCCGCCGCCCGCACCGTGTCCTGTTCCGTGCCCTCCGGCAGGGTGAGGACCGCGTGCAGGCCCGCCGCGATGCCCGTGACGCGGATGTGCGGGGCGTGCAGGGCGAGGGCCGCCACCAGTTGGTCGCGGCGTCGCCGGTAGCGCAGCCGCATCGCGCGGACGTGGCGGTCGTACGCCCCGCTGGTGATCAGTTCCGCGAGGGTGAGCTGGTCGAGGGCGCCCGAGCTCCACTCCCCCGCCCGCTTGAGCGCCACGACGTCGCCCACGAGGTGCTCGGGGAGCACCATCCAGGACAGCCGCAGCCCCGGGGCGAGGGATTTGCTGGCGGTGCCGAAGTAGACGACGTTCTCGGGGCGCAGTCCCTGGAGGCAGCCGACGGGGCGGCGGTCGTAGCGGAACTCGCCGTCGTAGTCGTCCTCCAGGATCAGCCCGCCGGTGCGCACCGCCCAGTCGACGACGGCCGCGCGCCGGTCGGGGTGCAGGGGCACGCCGGTGGGGAACTGGTGGGCGGGGGTGAGCAGCACGGCCCGCAGGTTCTCATGGTCTGCCAACTCCTCGACGCGGGCGCCGGATTCGTCGACGGTCAGCGCGGTCGGGCGGATGCCGTGCCGGTCGAGGGCGTCGTGGTGGAACCAGAGCCCGTACTCCTCGACGCCCAGCTCGCGCGTCCCCCGCTCGCGCAGCACCCGGCTCAGCAGGGACAGTCCCTGGGTGAAGCCCGCGCAGACCACGATCCGCTCCGGGTCGGCGCGCACGCCGCGCGCCCGGGACAGATAGTCCGCGAGCGCGGTGCGCAGTTCGACGCGGCCGCGCTCGTCGACGTGGCCGAACGCCTCGGCGGGCGCCGCCGCGAGCGCGCGCCGGGCGGCGCTCAGCCACGCGGCGCGCGGGAAGGCGGAGACGTCGGCGGTGCCGCCCCGCAGGTCGTGGACGGGGCGCGGGCGGGTCCGGGGCACGGGTGACCTGCGCTCGGGCGCGCCGGGCTCGGCGCGCGGTGCCACCCGGGTGCCGGAGCCCTGCCGGGCGGTGAGCCAGCCCTCGGCGACGAGCTCGCCGTAGGCGTCGGCGACGGTGTTGCGGGCCAGGCCGAGGTCCTTGGCGAGCGTGCGGGAGGCGGGCAGGCGGGTGCCGGGGGCGAGCCTGCCGGTGCGCACGGCGTCGCGCAGGGCGCGGATCAGCGAGGCCCGTACACCGCCGGGCCCGGTCAGGTCGAGGTGCAGGTCGGCGCCCGCGCCGTCACCGGAAATGGCCCACGTTCTCTCCACGGGAATGGACCATACCGGTGGGCTGCCCAGGCCGTAGCGTCGTAGGCATGACGAACGAGAACACGCACAGCCACAGCCCCCGGATGTTCCTCCACCAGCTCGCCCCCGAGGTGCAGAAGGCGATGATCGCCCTGCACAAGGCCGCCACGAAGGGCCTGGAGCCGTCCCTCGTCGAGCTCGTCCAGATCCGCGCCTCGCAGCTGAACCACTGCGCGTTCTGCCTGGACATGCACACGAAGGACGCGCGCAAGGCGGGCGAGACCGAGGAGCGGATCTTCCTGCTGCCCGCGTGGGAGGAGGCGCACGGCTTCTACACCGAGAAGGAGCGCGCGGCCCTCGCCCTCACCGAGGCCGTCACCGTCCTGACGGACGGCTTCGTGCCGGACGAGGTCTACGAGCGGGCCGCGCGCCACTTCCCCGAGCAGGAGCTCGCGCACCTGATCTCGGCGATCATCACGATCAACTCGTGGAACCGCATTGCCGTGACGACCCGGCTGGCGCCGGGCGCGTACGACCCCAGCTGACTGCGTGTTGTCAAAGGCAGGTTCTGAGAAATTGCGGCGCACCAGCCCGCCGCGCTCCAGGGCGTTCAGGGTCTTCTCGCCGGCGCCGGCTACCCGCCGCCGCAAACGCGCGAAGACGTTGAACACCCCGTCCGGCACACTTCCGCACAGCGCTCACCAGCCCACCATGCCTTCCGAAAAAGTTAACCCTTCCATCGTTTTCCTTGGATTCGTCGACCGCTTCGCGCCGCGCCACGCGGCGCGACCTTGAGGAGCCCCGCCGTGACCACCCCCACCCCGACCGCCTCTTCCGCAGCTGCCGCCCCGCCGGTCGTCGCCATCGCCCATCACTCGGGGTTCGGGCACACCGCGGTGCTCGCCGAGGCCGTGCGGGAGGGCGCCGCCGGGGCCGGCGCGACCGTCCACCTGGTCAAGGTCGACGAAATCACCGAGGAGCAGTGGGGCCTGCTCGACGCCGCCGACGCGATCGTCTTCGGCTCGCCGACCTACATGGGCACCGCGTCCGGCGCCTTCCACGCCTTCGCGGAGGCCACCTCGAAGCGGTGGGCGACCCGCGCCTGGCAGGACAAGCTCGCCGCCGGCTTCACCAACTCGGGCTCCAAGAGCGGCGACAAGCTGCACACCCTGCAGTTCTTCTCCGTGCTGGCTGCCCAGCACGGCATGCACTGGATCAACCTCGGCCTGCCGTCCGGCTGGCACTCCACCACCGCCTCCGAGTACGACCTCAACCGCCTCGGCTTCTACCTGGGCGCCGGCGCGCAGACCGACACCGACCGGGGGCCGGACGGCGTCCACAAGGCCGACATAGCCACCGCCGAACACCTCGGCCGACGAGTCGCCGCCCAGGCCGCGGTCTACGCCGCCGGTCGCGCCGCCGTCACCGGCTGATCCGCCTCCTGTGGACGCCGGGCGCCCGCAGGGATGGGCAAGGCGGCTGGATGCGAGCGCGCCTGGAGGAGGGGGCGGCCCCGGACACAGCGCCAGGGCAGGCGGCCCCCTCCTCAGACCCGGGGATACGAAACACCCACCCCCGGTCCGGGGCGGCACGGGGGTCCGCCCCGGACCGGGGGTGGCGCCCGATTAAGGAATCCAGCGCTTCCAGACGTCCGGGTGCTCCTTGACCCACCGCTTCGCCGCGTCGTCGGCGGAGAGCTTGTCCTCCGCGATCATCTGGGCCACTTCGTTCTGGTCGTTCTTCGTCCAGTTGAAGTTCTTCAGGAAGCGGGCCGCCTTGCCGCCCTTGTGCGTGAAGTCGGCGTTGAGGAACTTCTTCAGCGACGACGTCGGGTACGCGCAGTCGACGGTCGAGGGGTCGGCCGCGCCCTTGTCCGCGCAGGAGTCGGTGTGCTCGGGGAGCTTCACCTCCACCATCGGCACCTCGTTGAAGAGCCACTGCGGCTCGTACCAGTAGGTGAGGAACGGCTTCCTGTCCTTGGCGAACTGCTTGATCTGCGTGATCTGCGCCGCCTCGGAACCGGCGAAGACGACCTGGTAGTCCAGGCCGAGGTTCTTCACCAGCGCCTTGTCGTTGGTGACGTACGACGGCGAGCCGTCGAGCAGCTGGCCCTTGCCGCCGCTCTCGGGCGTGCGCAGCTGGGACGCGTACTTGTTGAGGTTCTTCCAGTCCAGGACGTCCGGGTGGGCGTCGGCGAAATACTTCGGGACGAACCAGCCGATGTGCCCGGTGACCCCGAGGTCGCCGCCGGGCGCGATCGTCTTCTTGTCCTTCACGTACCGCTTCTCCTGGTCCGGGTGGCCCCAGTCCTCCAGGATCGCGTCGACGCGGCCCTGGCTGAGCGCGTCCCAGGCGGGCACCTCGTCCACCTGCACGGTGTCGACGCGGTAGCCGAGTTCGTGCTCCAGCAGGTACTTGGCGACGGCCGCGTTGGCCCGCGCGCCCACCCACGACTGCACGGAGAGGGTGATGGACTTCGTGCCCTGGGCGTTGGCGTACGGCGACGCCTGCTTGGTCATGTCGGCCGCACCGCAGCCGGTGGCGGCGAGCAGGCCGAGGGCGCCGGCGGCCACGATCCACTTACGCGTCTTCACGGGCACCTCCCTTCGTGGGCTGCGTGACCCGGTCGAGCATCAGGCCCATGCAGACGATCGCCGCGCCCGCGACGAGGCCGGTGGCCAGGTCGCCCTGGGCGAGGCCGAAGACCACGTCGTAGCCGAGCGCGCCACCGCCGACGAGGCCGCCGATGATGACGACGGACAGCACCAGCACGACGGCCTGGTTGACGGCCAGCAGCAACTGCGGGCGGGCCAGCGGGAACTGCACCTGACGCAGCTGCTGCCCGCTGGTGGCGCCCATCGAGCGGGCGGACTCCAGCGCGCCGGGGTTGACCTGCCGCAGGCCCTGGCTGGTGATGCGGACGACGGCGGGCAGCGCGTAGACGATCGCGGCCGCCGCGGCCGGGGCCCGGCCGACGCCGAAGAGGGCGACGACGGGGATCAGATAGACGAACTGCGGCATCGTCTGGCACACGTCCAGGACCGGGCGCAGCAGCCGCTCCACCCGCGCGCTGCGCGCGGCGGGCACGGCGATCGCGAAGCCGAGGACGAGCGTGACGGCGACGGCCGCGAGCACCTGCGAGAGGGTGTCCAGGGAGATCTCCCAGCGGCCGAGCACGCCGATCGCGGCCAGCGCGAGGACGGCGGTCAGCGCGGTGCGCCAGGTGCCGATCAGCCAGGCGAGGGCGGCGACCAGCAGCAGCGCGCCCCACCAGGGGAGGGCCTGGAGGCCGTCGCGCAGCGGGTCGAGGACCCAGCCGGTGTAGTGCGCGGCCCAGTCGGCGGTGCCGCCGATGCCGGGCAGGCCGGAGTAGAGGTGGTCGACCATCCAGTCCTTGGCGTCGTTGACGGGACCGGCGATGGCGACGTTCCAGCTGTCGGGCCAGTTGAGCGCGGAGAGCGCCCGCCCGGCCAGCGCGACGGCGGCGGTGCCGGCCGCGGCGAGCAGCCAGGCCGTACGGCCGGTGATCCGCCGGCCGGTGCGGCCCTCGGCGCCCGCGGCGGCCGTGGTGCGGTCCATGACGATGGCCAGCAGCACGATGGGGATGCCCGCGGCCAGCGCGCTGCCGACGTCGACGGTCGACAGGGCCTGGTAGACGCGGTCGCCCAGGCCGTCCGCGCCGATGACGGACGCGATCACGGCCATGGACAGGGCCATCATGATGGTCTGGTTGACGCCCAGCAGGAGCTCGCGGCGGGCCAGCGGCAGCCGCGCGGTCAGCAGCCGCTGCCGTCCGGTCGCGCCGAGGGACTCCACGGCCTCCATGACGCCCTTGTCGGTGGAGCGCAGGCCCAGGGCCGTGAGGCGGGCCATCGGCGGGGCCGCGTAGACGACGGTCGCGAGGACGGCCGGTGCCACGCCGATGCCGAAGATCAGCACGACGGGCATCAGGTAGGCGAACGCGGGCAGCGACTGCATGGTGTCCAGGACGGGCCGCAGGGCGCGGAACGTACGGTCCGAGAGACCGGCCGCGAGGCCGAGCAGCGCGCCGACCACGACGGACGCGGCGACGGCGACGATCATCAGCGCGAGCGTGCGCATGGTGGGCACCCACATGCCGAGCAGCCCGCACACGGCGAACGACACGACGGTGGTGACGGCCACCCGTACGCCCGCGACCCGCCAGGCGAGCAGCGTGGCGCCCGCGGTGACCCCGGCCCAGCCGAGGGCGAGGAGCACGGTGTAGACGGCGTGGACGGCGTCGATGATGCCGCCGCTGATGTAGCCGAAGAAGTACAGGAACAGCCAGTGGCTGTCGCGGTTGTCGATGATCCAGTCGTTGGCGCGGCCGAGCGGCCCGCTCAGGTCGACGGTCAGCGGGTGCGGCCAGCTTCCGCTGCCCCAGAGGGCGGCGGCGACGGGCGCGAGGACGGCCGCGGCGAGGGCCAGCACGAGCAGCTTGCGCGCGGCGGGCCGCTCGCGCAGCGCCTGCCGGATGCGGCCGTCCTGGCCGGCGGCGGCTGCCTGCGGGGAACCGGCCCCGCGCGTGGCCGACGACGAGGGCGCGACCGCCTTGCGGGTCGTGTCGGCGGTGGTGGTCGTCAGGCTCATGTACAGCTCCCGTCCGGGCGGGCGGCCCTGGGCCGTGTCCGGCCGTGCGTCTCCCCGCGGCCCGTGTCGTGCGAAGCGCCGTTCGCCGACGGCGTCAGCGGCCGCCGGACGGGCCGGTTCGCCACGACTTCGCGATACGCGTGGACCCTCATGCCGCCGCCTTCCCGTCGCGGTCCAGGCCGGCCACCACGCCGAGCAGGCCGCGGTGGTCGACGATGCCGAGGCAGCGGCCGTCGTCCATGACGCGGGCCGCGGAGCCCGTGCGGGCGACCGTCTCGATCGCGTCGGCGACCGTCGTCGCCGGGGTCAGGGCGGGGCCCGCCTCCGCCTCGCCCGGCAGGGCGTCCCGCATGGCGCGGCGGACGGTGAGGACCTGCTCGCGGGGGACGTCGCGGACGAAGTCCCGTACGTAGTCGTCCGCCGGGGAGCCGACGATCTCCTCCGGGGTGCCGCACTGCACGACGCGCCCGGCGCGCATCAGCGCGATCCGGTCGCCGACGCGCAGGGCCTCGGACAGGTCGTGGGTGATGAAGACCATCGTGCGGCCCTCGTCGCGGTGCAGGCGGACGACCTCCTCCTGCATGTCCCGCCGGATCAGCGGGTCGAGGGCGCTGAACGGCTCGTCGAAGAGGAGCACTTCGGGGTCGGCGGCGAGCGCGCGGGCGAGCCCGACGCGCTGCTGCTGACCGCCGGAGAGCTGGGTGGGGCGGCGCCCCTCCAGGCCGGCGAGGCCGACCTTCTCCACCATCTCGCCCGCCTTGGCCCGGCGTTCGGCCCGGCCGACGCCCTGGATCTCCAGGCCGTACGCGACGTTGTCGAGGACGGTGCGGTGCGGGAGCAGGCCGAAGTGCTGGAAGACCATCGCGGCGCGGTGGCGCCGCAGTTCGCGCAGGGCGCCACTGTCCATGCCGCACACGTCCTCGCCGTCGATGGCGATGGTGCCGGACGTCGGCTCGATCAGCCGGGTCAGGCAGCGCACCAGCGTGGACTTGCCGGAGCCGGACAGGCCCATGACGACGAAGACCTCGCCCTGGCGGACGTCGAAGGACACGTCGCGGACGGCGACGGTGCAGTTGGCCTCCTGGCGCAGGTCCTCGGGCGAGAGGTCGGCCAGCGGGCCGCCCGGCACGCGGTCGGCCTTGGGCCCGAAGACCTTCCAGAGGTTGCGGACGGAGAAGACGGGCGCCTCGGTTGTGCCACTGCCGCCGTTCATCGGGCATCGCCCCTGTCGGTATCGGAGACAAGCAGCTCCGCGCACTTCTCCCCCACCATCAGGACGCCGATCATCGGGTTCACGGCGGGCATGGTCGGGAAGACGGAGGCATCCGCGATGCGGACGCCCTCCAGGCCGCGGATCCGCAGCTCGGGGTCGACGACCGCCTGCGGGTCGTCGGCGGCACCCATCCGGCAGGTGCCGGCGGGGTGGTAGACGGTGTGCGCGACCTTCCGCGCGTACTCGCTGATGTCCTCGTCCGAGGTGATCTCCGGGCCGGGGCAGACCTCGCGCTTGAGCCAGCCGGCCAGGGGCTCGGACTTGGCTATCTCACGGGCGATCTTGATGCCGTCGACGAGGGTGCGGCCGTCGTAGTCCTCCTCGTCCGTGAAGTAGCGGAAGTCGAGGGCGGGCTTGACGGCCGGGTCGGCGCTGGTGAGGTAGAGCCGGCCGCGGCTGCGCGGCTTGGGGATGTTGGGCGTCATCGACACGCCGTGCTCGGGCTTCTCGTAGCCCAGGCGCTCGGGGTTGTCGGTGAAGGGGATCTGGTAGAAGTGGAACATCAGGTCGGGGCCCGGGGATTCGGGGTCCCGCCGCACGAAGAGACCCGCGTCGGAGTCCATCGCCGAGTTCTCGGGTATCGGCCCGTCGGTCTCCCACACGATCACCGACTCGGGGTGGTCCAGGAGGTTCTCGCCGACGCCCGGCAGGTCGTGGACGGCGGGGATGCCCAGCGCGTCCAGGTCGGCCTTGGGGCCGATGCCGGAGTGCATCAGCAGGCGCGGGGTGTCGACGGCGCCGGCGCACAGCAGCACCTCGCGGCCCGCCTCGACGAAGACCTCCTCGCCGTCCTTGGTGCGCACGTGCACGCCACTCGCGCGGGTGCCGTCCAGTTCGAGCTTGTACGCCCAGGTCTCCAGCAGGATGCGGAGGTTGGGGCGGTCACCGGCCTCGATGTGCGGGTGGAGGTAGGCGACGGAGGCGGAGGAGCGCTTGTTGTTCTCCGGGTGGTAGGCGAGGTCGAAGAAGCCGACGCCCTCGTGGAAGGGCTTCTTGTTGAAGCCCTCCACGCGCGGCACGTCGATGGCGGCCTGCGCGGCTTCGACGAAGTCGCGGGCGATGGCGTTCCGGTCCTTCTCGTCCACGGCCACGATGTTGTTCCGCAGCCGGGTGAAGTACGGCTCCATGGACGCAGCGTCCCAGCCCTCGGCGCCCGCGGCCACCCACTCGGCCCAGTCGCCGGGCAGCGGCTTGAAGGCGATCAGGGTGTTGTGCGAGGAGCAGCCGCCCAGGACCTTCGCCCGGCTGTGCCGGATGTGGGAGTTGCCGCGCGGCTGCTCGGTCGTCGGGTAGTCGTAGTCGAGGTCGCCGCCGAGGAGACCGAGCCACCGGCGCAGCGTGAGCACGTCGGGGCGGTCGATGTCGGTCGGGCCGCCTTCGATGACGACGACGGACGTGCCGGGGTCCTCGGCGAGCCGGGAGGCGATCACCGATCCGGCGGTGCCGCCACCGACGACGACGTAGTCAGCGGTGATCTTCGCGCGGGTCTCTTCGACAGCGGGGGGCATGGGGGTACTCCTCGGGGGCAGGGAAGGTTCTTCGCGTGACGGTTCGTTCGCGGACGCGGGCGTCAGCCCGCGAACCAGCGGACGGGCTTGGGGGCGAGGTTCTGGTAGACGTGCTTGGCCTCGCGGTATTCGGCGAGGCCCGCGGGGCCGAGCTCGCGGCCCGTGCCGGACTTGCCGAAGCCGCCCCACTCCGCCTGCGGCAGGTAGGGGTGGAAGTCGTTGATCCACACGGTGCCGTGGCGCAGCCGCCCGGCGACCCGGCGGGCCCGGCCGGCGTCCTTGGTCCACACGGCGCCCGCGAGCCCGTACTCGGTGTCGTTGGCGAGCTCGACGGCCTCGTCCTCGGTGCGGAAGGTCTCGACGGTGAGGATCGGACCGAAGGTCTCCTCCCGGACGACCTTCATGCCGCGGTGGCAGCGGTCGAGGACGGTCGGCGAGTAGAAGTAGCCGGTCGCGGGGCGGACGGCGCTCGGCTCGGGCTGGGAGCCGCCGCAGCGCAGCGCGGCGCCCTCGGCCAGCGCGGAGGCGACGTACGCCTCGGTCTTGTCGAGCTGCGCGGCGGAGACGAGCGGGCCGCACTCGACGCCCTCCTCGGTGCCCCGGCCCAGCCTGATCTTCTCGGCGCGGCGGGCGAGTTCGGCGACGAACCGCTCGCTGACGGACTCCTCGACGATGAGGCGGGAGCCGGCCGAGCAGACCTGGCCGCTGTGGATGAACGCGGCGTTGAGGGCCTGGTCGACGGCGGTGTCGAAGTCCTCCTCGGTGGCGCAGGCGTCGGCGAAGACGACATTGGGGTTCTTGCCGCCGAGTTCGAGCGCGACCTTCTTCACGGTCGGCGCGGCCGCCTGGGCGACCTTGACGCCGCTGGCGAGGCCGCCGGTGAAGGAGACGAGGTCGACGTCCGGGTGCTCGGACAGCCGGGCGCCGACGGGGTCGCCCGCGCCGGTGACGAGGCCCGCGACACCGTCCGGCAGGCCCGCCTCGGCCAGCAGCCGGACGAGGTGCACGGTGGAGAGCGGGGTGACCTCGCTGGGCTTGATGACGAAGGTGTTGCCGGCCGCGAGGGCCGGGGCGATCTTCCAGCTCGCCTGGAGCAGCGGGTAGTTCCACGGGGTGATCAGCGCGCAGACGCCGACCGGCTCGTGCACGACGATGCTGTGCACCTCGTCCGAGCCCGCGTCCACCACGCGGCCGCCGCCCTCGCCGATGACGAGGTCGGCGAAGTAGCGGAAGGCGTTGGTGACGTCGTCGACGTCGACGCGGCCCTCCTCCAGGGTCTTGCCCGTGTCCCGGCTCTCGGTCAGCGCGATGGCCTCGCGGTCGCGCTGGAGCAGGTCGGCCACGCGGCGCAGCAGCGCGGCCCGTTCGGCGACGGGTGTCCGCGGCCAGGTGCCGTGGTCGAAGGCGCGGCGGGCGGCGGCGATCGCGGCGTCGGTGTCGTCGGCGCCGCCCTCGGCCACCACGGCCAGGGTCTTGGCGTCTGCGGGGTCGAGGACCTCCCGCTGCGCGCCGGACGTGGCGGCACGCCACACCCCGTCCACAAGGATGGTCTCGACTGACGACATGCTTTTCTGCCTTCCGGTCCGCTGGGCGCTGAACTACCGCGCCGGGCCCTCGCGGGGCCCGGCAACGAGGCGCGCCTAACCAGAAGGCGGAAACATATGCCACTTCTTTCGCGAAGAGTGACGGGAGTCACTTATGCGCGTCCGACGCGTCCTGCGGGCCGCCGCCGGGGCGGCAGCCCGCAGGAGACCGGGTCAGCCTCCGTTCGTGCAGTAGGCCGTGGGGCAGAAGGAGCTCAGCAGGGTCCGGAAGACCCCCTCGTACGACCCCCAGTCCCCGGCCGGGCCCGCGACCAGGAGCCCGTACTGCTGGTGGTCCGGGGCCAGGAGGTCGTGCAGGGCGACGTGCCGGGGGCTGCCGTCGTCGCGCGTGTAGGTGTACTCCAGCTCCGCCGCCCCGCCGGCGGTCCGCTCCATCCGGACGCGGTGGTAGCCGGGGTTCTTGGACATGCTCGCCTCGGTCGACACGATCGCGTCGTACGGCGTGGCCTCGGGCCCGTGCAGCACGAAGACCTGGATGAAGCTCTCGTCGTCGGCCGTGCGGTAGTAGACGGACGTGCCGTCCGTGCTGCGCTGCCAGCCCTGCGGCACGTCGAGCGTGAAGCCCGAGGGGTCCTTGGTGCGCGCGTAGCCCGCGGGGGCGCTGCCGGTGCCCGTGCCCGTGTACGGGCTGGGCGAGTCGTACGTCGACTGCCCGGTGGGCAGGTCCGTCGGCGGCGCGTACGTCGGACCGCCGGTGAGACCGCCCGTGAGACCGCCCGTGAGACCGCCCGTGACCGTGGAGCCGTCGTAGGACGGGCCGGGGGTCACGGGGGCGGTGGGGGCGGACGGGACGCCGCCTCCAGGGGTGCTGCCGCCCCCGTCGTCGCGTGTCAGCTCCCAGATGCCGACGCCGATGCCGCCCGCCAGGACGACTCCGGCCAGCACACCGGCCAGGATCGCCGCGTGCGAGGGGCCCGTGGCGAGGTCGTCCGGGGGCACCGGGCCCAGCAGGATGTCCGGCTCGGTCGGTTCATGGGGGCCGTGGTGGTGTGGCCTGCGGGGTGGCGGGTCGTCGTCCACCCACTGCTGGAGATCCGCGTCCCAGCGACTCATGTGCCCGCCCCCTCACGCCAGCAGCTGGGTGATCGCCTGGACGACGGCGAGCGCCGACGCCAGGCCCGCCGCCACCGTGGCGCCGCCGGTCAGCAGGGACCGCAGCCGCTCCAGCCGGCCGCGGTCGGCGCGGCCGGTGCGCGTGGCCTCCTCCTCCAGATCGGCGAGCTCCTCGTCGACCGCGTCGAGGCCGTCGTCCTCGCTCCGGGCGAGCAGGGGCAGTTGGCCGCGCAGTTCCCGTACGGCCAGCAGCAGTGCGGCCGGCACCGGGAGGGGCTCGCGCGCGGCGTCCACCGCCTCGGCCCCGTGCCCCGCGGCGACCGCGCCGCCCTCCAACTCGCCGACCGCGACGCCGCCTTCGCCGGGCGCGCGCCCCGGCACAGGCGCTAACGCGCCCCCTCCGGGCGCGGGCCGGGCAACGCGCTCCGAGCGGTCCTCCGCCCGCGCCTGCCGGCCGCTGGCGACCGCGCCGCCGGTCATCCGCCCGATGGCGATGCCGCCGCCCCGCCCTTCCCCGTCGTGTCCGTGCTGGTTCCGCTCCGTCATGATGCCCCGCTCTTCGCCGTGTTCTTCGCCTGTGCCCCGGCGCCCGCGGCGACCGCACCGCCGCTCATCGAGCCGATGAAGACGCCGCCCTCGCTGATCTGCACGATCTGCTGCTCGAACTGGTCGGTCTCGAAGCCCTGCGAGCGCAGGGCGTCCCGTACGCCGCTCGCGATGCGGTCCTGGACCGTCTTCACATAGCGGCTGATGTCCATCTCCTGGAACAGCGAGACCCCCGGCGTCCCGGCCATCTCCCGCACGGACCCCGCCGGGCCGTCCGGCACCGCGCGCTGCGGGTCGGCGAGCCAGGTGCGGAAGCCGGAGACGGCGGAGCGGACGGTGGAGACGGCGGCCGCGAAGCCGGCGGCGGGGCCGCTGAGCAGGGCCCGTACGCCGTCGCGCAGCACGTCGTCCTCGCCGCGGGAGGCGATCACGTCGACCGCCCGGAACTCCGGCTTGATCGGCGTCAGGACGTGCGGCACGACCTCCAGCACCAGCATGCCGCCCTGGGTGTGCACCCGGACCAGCACGGAGACCACGACCTGCTCGTCCCAGGCGCCGACGCGCACCCGGAGGAAGTAGCGGCGCGCCTCGCCGCCCTCGTCGACCGACTCGGCGAGGTGCCGCAGCACGGTGGCGTCCGCGTAGTCGAGGCGGGGGCGCGGCGGGCCGACCGGGAGATAGACGAACTCCTCGATCTCCAGATCCTTCAGCCGGTCCCGGCTGGTCTCGGCGGCACCCTTGCGCAGCGCCTCCAGACGGGGGCGTACGAGCTCCACGACGGTGCGGCCGGTGAAGGGCGCCGCAGGGCCGCCGGCCGGGCCCGCGTCCTTGCGCCGCTTGAGCTCCAGGGCGAACGACCAGGGCTCGTAGGGGCGGCCCATGCCGATGAAGGGGCGGGTCGGGTCGTAGATGGTCAGGCCCGCGTACTGCTCGCGGTCGATGGCCTGGGCGATCCGCAGGTGGTGCCGGGTCTCCGGCACCGCGCGCGGCGCGTGCGCGAAGGCCCTGCGGCCGAGCTCGGCGCGCATCACGGCCGCCACCCGGGAGCGGTGCATCCACACGGGGAGCACGAGCACGAGGGGGAAGATCAGCGCGAGCCAGTTGCCCGCGCCCTCGACGAGGCTGGAGACCGCGAAGAGCCAGTAGGCGAGCACGACCAGCGGCGGGATCACGGGCACCAGCACGCGCAGGGGTGCCGGGTGCCCCTTCAGCGCCTCGCGCAGGGTGCGCTTGTCCACCACGTAGACGGCGGATCCACGGCCCGCGGCGGCGTGCGCGGACCACTGGATGAAGCACACTCCGGCGTAGAGCGCCGCCCAGACGGGCGGGACGCCGTCCCCGGAGGTGGCGAAGTCGACACCGATGAAGGCCGCCCAGAGGGCGAGGAGTAACAGCGCCGTCTGGGCGTCCTGTTTACGGGCGCGAAGCGCGTGGGTGAGCACCGGCACGACGTCCACGCCGAGCGAGGGTGCGATGGGTCTTTCCTCGTGTTCCACCAGCTCCTCGATGACGCGGCGGCGGAACTCGATGTCCAGGTAGGTCCCGGCGCAGAGAAGCCTGGTGGCCTCGGTCCGGGAATCGTGTCGGGCGTTTGCTGACATGCAGGTCCCCCGATCGTCGAACTGACCCGCGAATACACGGCAGTTGACGTATTTTCGGAGAACTCAGAATAAGCCAGAAGGCCCGCCACCGACCCCCTGCCGGGGGCAAATGACGGGCCGAAAATCGACGCGTACGGGCGTACGTCTGCACGCCCGTACGAATAGGGTCGATCAGATGAGGCCGAGGGCGCGCACCGCGTCGCGCTCCTCGACGAGCTCCTGCACGGAGGCGTCGATGCGGGCGCGGGAGAACTCGTTGATCTCCAGGCCCTGGACGATCTCGTACTTGCCGTCCTTCGTGGTGACCGGGAAGGAGGAGATGATGCCCTCGGGCACGCCGTAGGAGCCGTCCGACGGGATGCCCATCGAGGTCCAGTCGCCGGCGGCGGTGCCGTTGACCCAGGTGTGCACGTGGTCGATCGCGGCGTTGGCAGCGGAGGCGGCCGACGAGGCGCCACGGGCCTCGATGATCGCGGCACCGCGCTTGGCGACGGTCGGGATGAAGGTGTCGGCCAGCCACGCCTGGTCGTTCACGACCTCGGCGGCGTTCTTGCCGGCGACCTCGGCGTGGAAGATGTCGGGGTACTGGGTGGCCGAGTGGTTGCCCCAGATCGTCAGCTTCTTGATCTCGGAGACCGGGGTGCCGGTCTTCTGCGCCAGCTGCGAGATCGCGCGGTTGTGGTCCAGGCGGGTCATCGCGGTGAAGCGCTCCGCCGGGACGTCCGGCGCGGCGGCCTGGGCGATCAGGGCGTTGGTGTTGGCCGGGTTGCCGACGACGAGGACCTTGATGTCGTCCGCGGCGTGGTCGTTGATCGCCTTGCCCTGCGGCTTGAAGATGCCGCCGTTGGCCTCCAGCAGGTCACCGCGCTCCATGCCCTTGGTGCGGGGGCGGGCGCCGACGAGCAGCGCGACGTTCGCACCGGCGAAGGCGACGTTCGGGTCGTCCGTGATGTCGATGCCGCGCAGCAGCGGGAAGGCGCAGTCGTCGAGCTCCATGGCGGTGCCCTCGGCGGCCTTCAGCCCCTGCGGGATCTCCAGCAGGCGGAGCTTGACCGGCACGTCCGCGCCGAGCAGCTGGCCGGAGGCGATGCGGAAGAGCAGCGCGTAGCCGATCTGACCGGCCGCGCCGGTGACGGTGACATTGACGGGAGTGCGGGTCATGGCGATCTCCTGCTGCGAACTGGGGTTGGGTGTCCCTGCCCATTTGTGGGGATCTCTCTCGGTGTCAAGAGATCCGGCGTCAGGCTATCCGACGCGGCGGTGGGGGAACGCGGGGGTGGGTGTGGCACGCGACTCATTGACCCGGGGGTGGGGTCGCTGTGCGTCGGCTTACGCGCAGCGCCTGCGGCGCTCGTCCTCAATCGCCGGACGGGCTGCTTGTTCCCCAGCCCCCGCCCCTTCCCGGCTGCGTCTGATGTGCGGCTCCGCCGCGTGGGGGGCTTCGCCCCAGACCCCGAAGCACGCTTCGCGCGCTGTCCTCAAACGCCGGACGGGCTGATTTCAGCCCGTCCGGCGTTTGAGGACACCCGGCGGAGCCGGGTTGGGGTCCGGGGTCTCCCCGGTTTCGGGAAGGGGCGGGGTAGGGGAACAAAGCC
>NZ_JBIAWF010000023.1:46733-133354 GCF_042895325.1 Streptomyces sp. NPDC001407 | reverse complement strand
CACGGCCGCTTCCTCACGCCATCACGAACGGCCGGAACACCGCCCACGTCACGGCCGACCAGCCACGATCAACAAGATCGTGTTACGAGCTCTAACGGGGCTCACGACTCGTACAGGTTCTTCTTGCTCAGCTCGTGCACATGATCGTGGTCGTGCGCGTGGGCGTGGCCGTGCGTGTGCCCATGCGCGTCCTCCGGCCCCGGTACGTGCGGCTCCGTCACCGGCAGCGAGGAGTCCGCCGAGAGGTCCCACGCCGAGGCGGACCGCCCCCGCGCCACCATTTCCGAGCCCAGCGCCGCGACCATCGCGCCGTTGTCCGTGCACAGCTTCGGGCGCGGCACGCGCAGCGTGATGCCGGCGTCCTCGCAGCGGCGGGCGGCCATGGCGCGCAGGCGCGTGTTCGCGGCGACCCCGCCGCCGATCATGAGGTGGTCGACGCCGTTGTCCTTGCAGGCCCGCACGGCCTTGCGGGTCAGGACGTCCACGACCGCCTCCTGGAAGGACGCCGCCACGTCCGCGACCGGCACCTCCTCGCCCGCCGCGCGCTTGGCCTCTATCCAGCGGGCCACGGCGGTCTTCAGGCCGGAGAACGAGAAGTCGTAGAGCGGGTCGCGCGAGCCGGTCAGGCCGCGCGGGAAGCGGATGGCGTCCGGGTCGCCCTCGCGCGCGTACCGGTCGATGACGGGGCCGCCGGGGAAGCCGAGGTTCAGCACGCGCGCGACCTTGTCGAACGCCTCGCCCGCCGCGTCGTCGATCGTCGAGCCCAGCGGCCGGACGTCGGAGGTGATGTCCGGCGCGAGGAGCAGCGAGGAGTGCCCGCCGGAGACCAGCAGGGCCATCGTCGGCTCGGGCAGCGCGCCGTGTTCGAGCTGGTCGACGCAGATGTGCGAGGCCAGATGATTCACGCCGTAAAGCGGCTTGCCCAGGGCGTACGCGTACGCCTTCGCGGCGGACACCCCGACGAGCAGGGCGCCGGCGAGGCCGGGGCCCGCCGTGACGGCGATGCCGTCCAGGTCCTTGGCGCTGACCCCCGCCTCCTTCAACGCCCGCTCGATCGTCGGGACCATCGCCTCCAGGTGGGCGCGGCTCGCGACCTCGGGCACCACGCCGCCGAAGCGGGCGTGCTCGTCGACGCTGGAGGCGACGGCGTCCGCGAGCAGCGTGTGGCCCCGGACGATGCCGACGCCCGTCTCGTCGCAGGAGGTCTCGATGCCGAGGACGAGGGGTTCGTCAGCTCTGGGAGCCATGGGTCATTCCTTGCACTGCGGAGTTCGGATCGGAAAGGCGCATCACGAGCGCGTCGACGTTACCGGGCTGGTAGTAGCCGCGGCGCACCCCGACCGGCTCGAAGCCGAAGCGCTCGTAGAGCCGCTGGGCGCGGGTGTTGTCCACGCGCACCTCGAGGAGGACCTCACGGCACTCGAAGGCGGTCGCCGTGGTGAGCAGCTCGGCGAGCAGCCGGGCGCCGAGGCCGGTGCTCCAGTGCTCGTAGGCGACGGCGATGGTCTGTACGTCGCCGGTACCGTCGATCGCGGCGAGACCCGCGTAACCGACGATGTGGCCGTCGGGGGCCTCGGCGACCACGTAGCGGCGGTTGGCACCCGCCCCGCGGGCGTGGGCCAGCTCGGACCAGAACAGGCCCTTGGACCAGGCGTCGTCCGGGAAGAGCACGCGCTCCAGCTCCAGCACCGGCCCGATGTCCCACCAGCGCATCTCGCGGATACGCACTGTCTCGGTCACTTCGGTGTGACCACCTTGTAGTTCGCGGGCACCTGCGCGTCCGGACGGCGCAGATAGAGCGGCTGGACCGGCAGGAACTCCCCGCCCGTCCGCAGCCTCTCCGCCGCCAGCGACGCCAGGGCGCCCGCCGACTGGTGCTCGGGCATGTCGGTGCGCACGTCCGTGAAGGCGTCGGGGTAGAGCAGCCCGCCCGCGCCGATGACGGTCAGCCCGGCGAGCGGCTCGGTGAGGTCGGCGGGGCGGTCCACGGCGGGCTCGGTGACGCGGGTACGCGCGTCGCCGTACCGCGCCCAGTAGACCTCCTTGCGGCGGGCGTCCGTCGCCACGACGAACTCGCCCTCCAGCCCCTGCTGCCCCGCCGCGTACGCGATCCCGTCGAGCGAGCACAGCCCGTGGACGGGGACGGAGAGCGCGGCGCCGAAGGTGGCGGCCGTCACGATGCCGACGCGCAGGCCGGTGTACGGGCCGGGGCCGACGCCGACGACGATGCCGGTCACGTCGGCCAGGGTGCGACCCGCCTCGCCGAGCACCCGGTCGACGGCGGGAAGCAGCAGCTCACCGTGCCTGCGAGCGTCCACCTGGCGCGATTCGGCGATGACTTTGTCGCCGTCGTGGAGGGCGGCAGTGACGGCGGGGGTTGCGGTATCAAGAGCGAGCAGCAGCACACTGACAGCCTACGGCGCGCCATGGGGCGGACGGTGCCCGCGCCCGCTCCCGCCGAGGGCGCGGCGGGGGCGTACGCGGGTGCTACGGTCAGCCGCATAGCCGTACGCAGGACGAAAGGGTGCGCAGCGTGGCACGCAGCAGCTCGGGAGCGATGGTGGCCGCGCTCACGGCGGTGGCCCTGGCCGGGGTCGGGTTTCTCGCCTATCAGGCGGACGCCGCGCCCGGACGCCCGCACGCCGCCGCTTCCGCTTCGCCCTCCGGCTCCGGCGAGGCGTCGCCCGGCCAGGACGCCGGCGGCAAGGACAAGCCCGCGCAGGACCCCGCCACGACCGTCCCGGCGAACTCCGGCACCGGGAAGCGGGTCGTGTACGCACTCGGGGCCAAGCGGGTGTGGCTGGTCGGCGCGAACGGGCAGCCGACCCGGTCCTTCGAGGTCGCGCCCAGCGCGGTGAACCCTGCGCCGGGATCCTACAAGGTGACCTCGCGGACGCCCACCGGCAACGGCTCGGACGGCGTCCCGATCGAGCACATCGTGCGCTTCCACCAGGACGCGGCCGGTGTCGTCTTCGGCTTCAGCGCGGCGGTCGACGGGTCGTCGCCGAAGCCCTCCGCCACGCAGAAGACCGGTGGCATCCGGGAGCAGCCGGCGGACGGGCGGGCCATGTGGGAGTTCGCGGTGAGCGGGGCGAGCGTGGTGGTGGTCCCGTAAGGGGTCACCGGCCGTCGGGGGCGGTGCGCCGTTCACCCTGACGGGTTTCTTTTTCCCTGCCGCGGTCGCTGCCGCGTTCGCTGTTGCGCTCGCTGTCGTGCGAGGCGGGGGCCTCTTCCTTCACGCCGCCGGACGGTTGCGTTCCTCTTCGGGTTCGGGTGCCCGCGGGGGCGTCGACACCGCGTCCGCCGCCGCGCACGCGGCCAGGAGATCTCGCATCGACAGAGGCCGCTCATCGGACCGCTCGTCGTGGCGGTCGGCAGCAGGCGCAGGCTCGGCGGCGGGTTCTCGGGCCGTCATGAGTGCCTCCTGAGGCAGCTGGGCAAGGTTAGGTAGACCTAACCGTGTCTCTGCCTTCCATGTGACCATGCCGGAGACCGCCCGCGCAACATCTTGCCGACGGCTTGTCGGAATGAAACGGCGTACGGCGGCGGGCCCCGTACCATCGACGGGTATGAACGCCCCGCATGACATCTCCACCGCCAACATCGCCCACCTCACCGTCAAGTCCGCCGAGGACATGCGGGACTTGGGCCGCAGGCTGGCCGCGCTGCTGCGGCCCGGCGATCTGGTCCTGCTCACGGGTGAGCTGGGCGCGGGCAAGACGACGCTGACCCGCGGGCTGGGCGAGGGCCTGGACGTACGGGGCGCCGTCACGTCCCCCACCTTCGTGATCGCCCGCGTCCACCCGCCGCTCGGCTCCGGCCCGGCCCTCGTCCACGTCGACGCCTACCGCCTCAACGGCGGCCTGGACGAGATGGAGGACCTCGACCTCGACGTCTCCCTGCCGGAGTCGGTCATCGTGGTGGAGTGGGGCGACGGCAAGGTCGAGGAGCTCTCGGACGACCGCCTGCACGTGGTGATCGAGCGGGCGGTGGGGGCGGAGGCGGATCTCTCCGAGGGGGCGGACGATGTGCGGGGGGTTCGCTTCGAGGGTGTGGGCGAGCGGTGGGCTGACGCGGACCTGGGTGGGCTGGGCTGATTTTTCGGGTGCGGGCCATTGCCGCCTGCGGCGGGCTTTGTTCCCCTACCCCGCCCCTTCCCGGCTGCATCTGATGTGCGGCTCCGCCGCGTGGGGGGCGCGTGCCCCAGGCCCCCGGCCGCGGGTGCGTTGGCGCCTGCGGCGCTTTCTTCCCCTACCCCGCCCCTTCCCGAAACTGGGGGCAAGCCCCCAGACCCCCGAAGCACGCTCCGCGCGCTGTCCTCAAACTCCCCCAGCTACCTCCCCCAGACTCCGTCCGGGGGTGCCCCCAGAGGTGCCCCCAACGGGCTGAATGTGCTGGCTACGGTCCGCACATCTCAGCCCGTCCGGGGTTTGAGGACGCGGCCGCAGGCCGCCCCCGCCGCAGGCGGCAACGGACCCGTAGCCGGAAAAGCTTCCGCTCAGACCCGCCGCCGCCCCGCCGAAACCCGCTCGCACGACGCACCCGCCGCAGCCGAAAGCAGCTCCATCAAGCAGCCGGAAACCACTTCCGGCTGCTCCATCATCGCCAAGTGCCCCACCCCCGGGAGCAGCACCAGACGGGCCCTCGGGAGGACCTCCGCGATCGCCTCCGAGTGCTTGCTCGGGATCATCAGGTCCTTCTCGCCACCGATGACCACGACGGGGCAGTCGGCGAACGTACAGAGCGCCTCCACCTTGTCGTGCTCCGCGAAGACTTGGTAGAACTCCGCGACGATGTCGACCGGGGTCGCCTCCAGGAGGCGTTCGGCGAAGCGGGTGACGGCCGGGTCCACGTCGCGGGAGCCGAAGGAGTAGCGGCGGATGAGGCCCGCGAAGAGGTCGGCGGTGGCCCGGCGGCCGCGCTCTACCAGTTCCGGCTGCGCGGTCATCACCTTGAAGACGCCCGGCAGCACCCGCCGCACCACGCTCATGCCCGCGGCCGGCAGCCCGTACGTGTTGGCCGCGAGGCCGCCCGAGGAGGTGCCGACGAAGGCAGTGCCGACGACTCGGTCGGCGATCAGCTCGGGGTACTGCGCGGCCAGCGCCATCATCGTCATGCCGCCCATGGAGTGCCCCACGAGCACCAGGGGCCCCTCGGGGGCGGCGGCGTCGATGACCGCCTTGAGGTCGCGGCCGAGCAGGTCGATGGAGACCGGGACGCTCCCGTCCAGCTGGGAGCGGCCGCGCTCCGAGCGGCCGTGGCTGCGCTGGTCCCAGAAGACCGTGCGGACGGCCCCGCGCAGGGCGGCCCGCTGGAAGTGCCAGGCGTCCTGGCTCAGGCAGTAACCATGGCTGAAAACCACGGTGACCGGAGGGGCCGTACGCCGTCCGAAGATCCGCTTCAGCAGCGTCTCCTGAGCGCCGCCCGAGGGGCCGGCCGGGCCGTCCTCCACCTCGTCGACCTCGTAGTAGAGCTCCGTGCCGTCCTCGGCGACCGCCCGGCCGGGCCGCCCCCGCAGCGTGCCGTACGGGCCCATCGAGTCCAGCGCGAGCCGGGCCTTGCGGCGTACCCCGCGCCCCACGGTCAGGCGCTCCACCGCCACGCCGACCGCGGCTCCGGCGGCCACCACGCCGATCGCGGCCGTGGCGACGCCCGCGCCCCGCCGCCACCCGGCGGACCCGACCGCATCCACCACGTCGGCCACCCCCGTCACACCGGTTCCGTCGGTGTTCGCGCTGTCGCTCATGCCGTGCCCCCCGTGTCCTAGCTCTCCTGCCCGATCACGTCCGTGCTCTCGTTCACGTTCTCCCGCGCGGCACCGTTCACACCCGCGCCCTCGTCCACCGTCTCACCTACATAGACGCGAGGCACCCGTCCGGTGATGCGCGTGACGACCTCATAGGCGATGGTTCCGGTCGCCCGTGCCCAGTCCTCGGCGGTCGGCTCGCCCCGGTCGCCCGGCCCGAACAGCACCGCCTCGTCGCCCGCACGCGCGCTGTCGCCGCCCAGGTCGACCACGAACTGGTCCATGGCCACCCGGCCCGCGACCGTCCGCCACTTGCCCCCGATCAGCACGGGCCCGGTCCCGGAGGCGGCCCGTGGGATCCCGTCCGCGTAGCCGACGGGAACGAGGGCGAGAGTAGTGGCACCCGGCGTGACGTAGTGATGCCCGTATGAGACACCGTGCCCGCCCGGCACGCGCTTGACGGAGGCGAGGGACGCGGACAGCGTCATCACGGGCCGCAGGCCGAGCTCGGCGGGCGTGCCGAGCTCGGGGCTCGGGGAGACGCCGTAGATCGCCAGGCCGGTGCGGACGAGGTCGAAGTGGCTCTCCGGGAGCGTGAGGGTCGCCGGGGAGTTGGCTATGTGCCGCACCTCCGGCTCGATGCCCTGCCCCTCGGCGTAGGCCACCGCGTCCTTGAAGACCCGCAGCTGCGCCTGGATGGACGGGTGGCCGGGCTCGTCCGCGCACGCGAAATGCGACCACAGGCCGGTGACCTCGATCAGGCCCTCGTCCTCCGCGGCGCGGGCGGCGGCGATCAGTTCCGGCCAGTCGTCGGGCTGGCAGCCGCTGCGGCCGAGGCCGGTGTCGATCTTCAGCTGTACGCGGGCGGTGCGGCCGCACGCGCGGGCGGCCTCGCTCACCTCGCGCACGGCCCACAGGCCGCTCACCGACACGTCGATGTCCGCCTCGACGGCCTCCCGCCAGGGCCCGCCCGGCGTCCACAGCCAGCACATCAGGCGGCCCCGGTCACCGGCCGCGCGCAGTGCCAGCGCCTCGTCCGGCGTGGCCGTGCCGATCCAGGCCGCACCCGCCTCGCGGGCCGCCCGGGCGCAGGGGATCGCGCCGTGGCCGTACGCGTCCGCCTTGACGACAGCCATCAGCTGCGCCCGGGGCGCACGGGCGCGCAGCAGGCGTACGTTGGCCCGCAGGGCGGCCAGGTCGACCAGGGCACGGGCGCGCATCGGTGTCTCGTTCATCCCCGTCAGTCTCTCAGGTGTCCGTTTCCGTGCGCCCCCACTGCCGGATCCACGGCAATACGGGGGCGTGCGGCAGGCCCGAAGGTGACACTGGGGAGCATGAGGACTGCGTACAGCGTCGAGACCGTACGGGCCGCCGAGCGCGCGCTCATGGCACAGCTCCCCCAGGGCGCCCTGATGCGGCGCGCGGCCGCCGGACTCGCGGCAGCCTGCGCGGATCTGCTGGGGCGTACGTACGGGACGCGGGTCGCGCTGCTCGTCGGGAGCGGGGACAACGGCGGGGACGCGCTCTACGCGGGCGCCCGGCTGGCCCGGCGCGGCGCGGGTGTCACCGCCGTCCTGCTCGCCCCGGAACGTACGCACGCGGGCGGCCTGGCCGCGCTGCGGGCGGCAGGCGGCCGGGTCGCCTCCGCCGAGGCCGCGGACCGGGCCGTGCGCCGGGCCGACCTCGTCATGGACGGGATCGTCGGGATCGGTGGCAAGGGCGGGCTGCGGCCGGAGGCGGAGGCGCTGGTGCGGGCCGCGTACGCCGGAGGCGGCCTGATCGTCTCCGTCGACCTGCCGAGCGGTGTCGACGCGGACACCGGCGAGGTGCACGGCGCGGCCGTCCACGCGGACGTGACCGTCACCTTCGGCGCGTACAAACCCGGCCTCCTGCTCGACCCCGCGCGCGAGCACGCGGGCGCGCTGCGGCTGGTCGACATCGGGCTGCATCTGCCGGCCGGGCCGGACGTCGAGGCGCTCCAGCACGCGGACGTCGCCTGGCTGCTGCCGCGTCCGCAGGCGGAGAGCGACAAGTACCGGCGCGGTGTCGTCGGCGTCGTCGCGGGCTCGGCCCGCTATCCGGGCGCCGCGGTGCTCGCCGTGGCCGGCGCGCTGCACGGGGGCGCGGGGGCCGTGCGCTACGTCGGCCCCGCGGCGGAGGCGGTCATCGCCCGCTTCCCCGAGACGCTCGTCTCCGCGGGCCCGCCGTCGAAGGCGGGGCGGGTGCAGGCGTGGGTCGTCGGCCCCGGTCTCGGTGACGGCGCCGAAGCGCGGCAGGCCCTGGAGGACGTCCTGGCCTCGGACGTCCCGGTCCTGATCGACGCGGACGGGCTCCGCCTGCTCTCCCCCGAGACCCTGCGGGCCCGCTCCGCCGGAACCGTCCTCACCCCGCACGCGGGCGAGGCCGCCGTCCTCCTCGGCCGGACCCGCGAACGCGTGGAGTCGGCCCGCCTGGTGTCCGTACGCGCCCTGGCCGAGCACTACGGCGCCACCGCCCTCCTCAAGGGCTCCACCACGGCGATCGCCTCCGCCGGCCGCGCGGTGCGCGTCAACCCCACGGGCACTCCCTGGCTCGCGACGGCGGGCAGCGGCGACGTCCTGTCGGGCCTGACGGGCGCCCTCCTGGCAGCGGGCCTCACGGGCTACGACGCGGCGTCGGTGGGCGCGTATCTCCACGGCCTGGCGGCGCGTTCCTTGGGCCAGGCCCCGGTCACGGCGTCGGCGGTGGCGGAGGCGCTGCGGGGGGTGTGGCGGGAAGTGGTGGAGGGGTGAGGGTCGCCTGATCCCCTTCGCCCGATCGAGTGATGGTGGGTACGGGTGCGTACCCGTACGCTGTCCGGGGACGGAAGGAGACCGAATCGTGGCAGATGCCAACATCCGCATCCCCGCCGAAGCACGCGACCGACTCGCAGAGGTCGCCGCGGCGGAAGGCCTGTCGCTGCGTTCCTATCTCGCCCGCCTCGCGGACGAGCTCCTCACCCCGGCCGAACGCGCCGAACGCGCCGAACGGACCCGGCAGTTGCTGCACACGTGGAACGGCTACGACCCCAGCGAGGACGACATGGTCCGGCTGGACGCCGATCTGGACCGGCGCCTCGCCGAGGCGATGCGGTGAGCGACCAGATCCACGTCCTGCTCGACGAAACGGCTCTGGCCGCCGCCGGCCAGGGCAACATCGTCGTCTCCCGGCTCATCCACCGCGCGGCCACGGAAGCGGGCTGGTATCTGTACGCCCCCACCTGCGCACTCGTGGAGGCCGACCGGGCACGGCCCGGCATCGCCGAGCACTTCGCGGCGCTGCCCGGCATCACGATCCTCGACCTGGACCTGCCCGCGGCCCTGGCCGTCGCCCGCGAGGCGACCTGGGCGGCCGCGCACACCCGGCACGCGGCCGAGCCGACACCCGAGCGCCCTGACGGCGCGTTCGTCGCGACCGCCGCCCCGAACCGATGGGCGGGGCAGCCGGTGCGGGTGCTCGACGTCAACCCCTGACGGCAGCACTCGCCCGGCTCGGCATCCGCAGCCCACGGCGCCGCGCGTGGTCTCACGAGCCGCGCTACGCGTGCCGCCGTTCCGCCGTCACCGTGAGTTCCGTGCCTGTGGGGAGGCGGTGGGCGTTGAGGACCGGGCCGCTGTGTTCCACGGAGATGCGGCAGGAGCGCAGACCCGCCAGGTGGGCCGCGTCCAGGGGTTCCGTCGAGGAGCCGCAGTAGAACCAGAGTTCCTCCAGGCCCGGAAAGGCGCGCGTCAGGTGGGCGAGGCCGGCGAGGTCGCAGGGCTCTTCGAGGAGCAGACGCCGCACGCGCGGCAGCGGTTCGGCACAGGCCAAGGTGGTCAAGGACTCGCCGATGGTTCTCAGTTCCCGGAGCGCCGGGAGGCGTTCCAGCCTCAGGCGGGCGCGCGCGGTGGTCTCGGCGCCGAAGTATGTCACCGAGCTGAGCGCGTGGCACCGGGCCGCGTCCCGCAACCGCAGTTCGGCGGACGGGCCCCAGCCCAGCCGCAGGTACTGGAGGTTCGGCGGCGGGGACAGCTCCAGGCCGGGCCGTGCGTTCATGAAGGGCCAGTCGAGGGTCAGCACCTCCAGGCTCGCCATGTCCGCCACCGCGTCCAGGTCGCCGGGCTCATGGCTGACCGCGAGGTTCAGCGTGTGGAGTGCCTGGCTGTTCACGGCGCGCAGGTGTGACCACCCGCGCGACTCGACGATGCCGAGCACCGAAAGCGGCGGGCAGGAGCGCAGCGCGCGGAGGTCGACGACCTCCGGGTTCGAGCGGTACGACAGGGTGTTGAGCACCGGCGTGCCCAGGTCCGTCAGATCGTCCGCCGTCAGCGCGCCCACGCACCGCACCCACGGCCGCCCGCCGAGCCGTTTCAGCGCGGAGACCTGGGCCTTCGACTGCACCACGAACTCCAGGGCCTCCAACCCCTCACCCTTATAGGCGAGTTTGGCTATCACGTCGTCGGCATAGTGGTCGGTGTCGAACCGGTCCCACGCCCAGGCGAGCTGGGCGCGCACCCCCAGGTCGCGGTGGTCGGCGTATTCGGACAGCAGGGGAATGGCCCGGGCATCGGCCGTCGTCGTCGCGGCCACGACGACGGCGTGCGCGACGTCGTCCGACTTGCTGCCGAATTTCTGCAGCCGTTCGCTGTCCGGCCCGGGCAGCAGATCGAGGATGACCCCGCCCGCCCGCGCCAGCACCTTCGCCGACTGCACGTCGCGCGGCGGCACCAGCCGCAGCGCCGCGTCGGCCACCCGTCGGCGTACGGCCGGGTCGAGCTCCGTCGCGTGCTCCAGGCAGGCCGCCGCCAGCAGCCGCAGCCGCTGCCGGTGCGGCTCGTCCCGGGCGGCCCGGTCCAGCAGCATCCCCAGCAGCTCGTCCCTGCCGCGCCGGTTCGCATGGCCGACCGCCATGCGCAGGACGTCCTCCCACTGGTCGTCGTGCGCGTGCTCGACCAGGACCCCGAAGTCGCCCTCGTCGACGGCCGCCTGGGCACCCAGGTAGTCCTGGAACGTGCGGTGGATGAAGTCCAGCGTGTCCGTCGTCGGCTGCCGCAACAGTCCGCTCCGCAGCACCAGATGGCGCAGGATGCCCGCCGCGTCCCCCTGCTCCGCCAGCGACGGCATGTACGGCAGCGCTCCCTCGACGATCCGTACGGCCTTGGGCCACTCGATCTCGGAACGGCCGTTGCGGATCAGCCAGTACGCGATCTTCTGCAAAAGCACGACCTGCTGGGCGTGGTCGAGCCCCGGCCCGGGTATGTCGCGCTCCCGGTCCCGCCGTACGAGCAGCAGCTCCAGCGCGGCGCGGTACAGCTCCATCCGGCCGTCCGGGAGGCTGCCGCGCCGGGAGCGGTTGAGCGCGCAGATCAGCGCGCACATCAGGGGGTTGGTGGCGAGCCGGCCGAGGTCCGGCTTGGTCACCACCGCCTTCGCGAGCGCCGCCCGGAAGGCCCCGATCCGCTCGCTGCCGCGCGCGCTCGCGGCAGCGTGCCAGCGGTCGATGAAGGCGGCGACGTCGCCACGGCTCATCGGTAGCAGCTCCAGCTCCGTGAACCCGGCGTCCGCGAGCCAGCCCTCCCGTACGGCGGAGGGGCGGGTCGTGATGACGTACCGGGCGTCCGGATAGGCGGCCAGCAGCTCCTTGATCCAGGCGAGGGTGCGGCGCCGGTCGGCCTCGGGGACCTCGTCCACCCCGTCGATCAGCAATAGGACACTGCCCTCGGCCAGCCGCCGCGTCACCCAGCCCCGGGCGGCGGGCTGCCCGGACAGCGGCCGGGCGGCGGTGTGCAGGAACTCCTCCGGCCCCGGCAGACCGCCCTGCCGGATGAGCGTCCGCAGCGGGAGCGGCAGCGGCACACAGTCACGTAAATGGTCCAGTCCGGGCGGGAGTTCGCCCTTCGCGGTGAGTGTGGTGAGCCACTGGAGCAGCGTCGTCTTGCCCGAGCCGGCGGCGCCGCGCAGCAGGACGCGGCGCTGCCCGGCGAGGGCCGCCTCGGCGCGGCGCGGGGAGGTCACCGGGGGACAGCGGTTCTCGGGCCGGTCCGCGCCGCGGCCGCCCATGTCGAAGCCCGTCGCCATGTCCCAGTGCGTGCCGCGCCCCGGCCGCCGCGCGAGCCGCTCGACGCCCGCCATCTCCAGGCTCAGGTAAGCCGGGCTGAGCGGCCACGTCTCCCCTTCGGTGTCGGACAGCGTCAGGCCGACGATCGTCAATTCCCCGGCACGGCTGCCGAGATACTCCCGCAGCCGCCGTTCGAACGTCTCCTCCTCGGCCTCAAGAGGCGAGGCCAGCGCCCGCGTCACCGGCTTGTGGCCGTGCTCGGCGCACAGATCCAGGAACTCCGGGTCCGACCACATGCGGAACATGGGCGTCACCACCAGCCGTCCGTGGCGCCAGGCGACCGGGTCCTCGCAGACGACACCGCACAGCAGGCCGCCCACGAAGACGGCCGCCCCGGACATGCCTTCCCACGGCGATCCGCCGTCGGCGAGCGGCGCCGGGGCACCATGGTCACTGTCCAGCACATGGCGGCCGCCGAGCAGCCCGCTGCCGGGCTTGAGGGTGCCGACGAGCTGTTCGGTGTCGAGCTCGCCGTACGCGTCCCGGGCCGCCTGCGGGAAGCCGATCGCCTGTGCGTCGCGCCAGACCCGCAGTTCGCCGACCCGCCCCCAGATCACCGGCTCGAAGCCGGCCGCCACCTCCGGCGGCACCAGGTCCCGCTCGGCGAGGAGCAGCGCGACGTCGCCCTTGTCGTCGTCCCGGCTCCACAGCGTCCGGGAGTTCACGAGCCCGACACCGCCGGGAACGGCCACCCGCACGGAGCCCTCGGCCACATGAGCGGCCGTCAGCACCAGACGTGGAGCGAGCAGATAGCCGCTGCCTTGCGTCCGCTGTCCGATGACTGCCGCGATGCGTTCCTTCGCCGGGTGCACGGTGCACAGGCTATCCAGCGCTCGGGCCCGACCGGCAGGTCATTCAGTACGCGACCGTGAACCGCACCCGCCGATGCTTCGGCCACTCCGCCTCGTCCAGCAGGGCCACCGCCAGATCCTCCATGGAGATCGCGGAGTTGCCCTCGGCGTCGACCAGGAGCTCGTCCGTGCCCAACCGGTAGGCGCCGGTGCGTTCGCCCGGTGCCAGCCGGGCCGCCGGGCTGAGGTAGACCCAGTCCACCGTCGTCTCCGCGCGGCAGACCGCCAGCTGTTCCGTGCCTGCCAGCGTGATGGGCCGGATGGCCGCGGGGGCGAGCGCCGGGTCGTCCCTCACCGCTCTGCCGCCGCTGCCCGGAACGGTCAGGCTGCCCGCGCCGCCGACGACCAGCAGCCGTACGCCGGTCCGGGCGAGCCCGGCCAGCAGGGCCCGCGTGGTGGCGGCGTGCTCGCTCTCGTGGCCGGGCGCCGGGCGGGTCGCGCTGATCACGAGGTCCTGGCCGGCGCTCAGGGCGGCCACGTCGTCGGCGACCGCGGCGTCACCGGTCCGCGCCTCGACCCCGGCGGGCAGGTGGGGGAAGCGGGCCGGGTCCCGTACGACAGCGGTCACTTCGTGGCCGCGGGACAGCGCCTCCGCCACCACGCGGCTCCCGACGTTCCCAGCCGCTCCGAAGACAGTGATGCGCATGGTTCCGAACTCCTTTGGTTCAACGGGTGGATGAGACACGGACGGCGTCGTCCCGTACAGGAAGAGGCACCGCCTCCGCCTGCGGGCGGCGGATCTGCGCCACGACCAGAGAGGCGAGGACGACGAGACCGCCGAGGGACTGCGCCGGGGTGAGTTCCTGGTCGAGGACGAGCCAGCCGAGCGCCGTGGCGACGACCGGGCTGAGCAGGCCGAGGAAGGTGACGTCGGTCGGGGGCAGGGCGCGTATCCCCCGGAACCACAGGGGGTAGGCGAGGGCGGCGCCGACGATCGCGAGGTAGGCGTAACCGGTCAGGTTCGCGCCGGTCAGCGACACCGGGGGCGGGCCCTCGACGAAGAGCGCGACCGGGAGCAGCAGCAGGCCGCCCGCGACGAGCTGCCAGCCGGTGGTCGCGAGCAGCGGCGCGGGCGAGGCCCAGCGCTTGCTGAGGATCACCCCGGTGGCCATGACGACCGCGCTGCCGAGCCCCGCCGCGATCCCGAGGGCGTCGAGCCGTGCATCGGCCTGGAGTACGAGCAGGCTGACACCGGCCACGCCCGCCGCGCCGGTGATCACCGTGCGGGCGGTCAGCCGCTCGCCGAGCAGTCCGGTGGCGAGGCAGGCGGCCAGCAGCGGCTGGAGCGCGCCGAGGGTGGCCGCGACGCCGCCCGGCAGGCGGTAGGCGGCGACGAAGATCAGCGCGAAGAACGCGCCGATGTTGAGCGCGCCCAGCACGAGCGCCCGCCACCACCATGAGCCGCGCGGCAGGCGGCGGGTGACGGCGACGAGGGCGAGCCCGGCGGGCAGCGCGCGGATCACCCCCGCGAGGAGGGGACGGCCGGGCGGCAGCAGCTCGGTGGTGACGAGGTAGGTGGAGCCCCAGATGGCGGGCGCCATGGCGGTCACGAGGATGATTCCGACGCGTTTGCTTAGCACTAAGCAAACATAGCTTTTCACTTAGCGCTAAGCAATGTTTCTTAGCGATGAGACAGTGGCTAGGCTGGGGACGTGGCAGATCAAGTGGACCGGATCCGGGAACAATGGGCCGCACAGCGCCCCGACCTCGACGTCTCCCCCATGGGCGTCATCGGCCGCCTCCAGCGGCTCTCACGGCTCGTCGACGCGGAGCTGCGCCGTACGTTCGCCGCGCACGACCTCGACATGGCGTCCTTCGACGTCCTCGCGACCCTGCGGCGCAGCGACCCCCCGCACCGGCTGACGCCCGCGGAGCTGATGCGGGCGTCGATGGTCACCTCGGGCGCGATCACCCAGCGCCTGGACCGCCTGGAGGCCCGCGCCCTCGTGGCCCGCACACCGAACGACTCGGACGGCCGAGGCGTGTACGTGACCCTCACCGAGGCGGGCCGCACCCTGATCGACAAGGCACTCCCGGACCACCTCGCGACGGAGAACCGCCTGCTGTCCCCCCTGACGACCACCCGCCGCGACGCACTGGCGGACGAACTCCGGGTGCTGCTGGAGTCGTTGGGGGACGTGCCGCGCTGACGGATACGCCGTTACGGCCACGGCGCGCCCGGGGCGTTCTCACCCCTCCCCCACCGGCTCGCCCTGTTCGCCTCCGCGACCTTCGCGCTCAGCTCTTCGGGCTGATGCGAGGCGCAGTCGCAAGAGCGCAGGGGTGAGCTCGGCTTGATGTCGATCCCGTGGGCGGTCGCCCAGACGTAGACGCCGCACAGCCCGCTCTGTGGTTCCGCCGCCGCGGGGCGGGGGGCCGGCTCGGGCTCCGGGACGGTGAGTTCGGGCGTACGTGCGCCGAATCTCGCCCTCGCCCAGTCGGCGACCCGGTGGATAAGCTTCGGCATGTTGACGCTCCAGGGTGTTGACCATGCCCCCGGGTCGTTCGCCCGGCCGCGGGGGTCCTCTGACCCCCTTAGCGTGCCGCCGCACAAGCGGGGCGACTTTCACGAAAAGTGAAAGCCTCCCCACTTGACGCGGCAGCCCTAAAGCCCCATCCAGCGCGCGAAGTTGGCGAGGGTGCCGTTGGCCGCTCGATCCGCCCGGCGCAGCGCCTCCACCGTCTCCCTTGCGTGCGGGTGGTAGCGCGTCTGCTGAGGAGCTGCGGCACGGGCCTTGAGCAAGGAGTCGAAGCACGCCTGACGGTCGCCCGTCCACAGCTGGGCCCGGCTCAGGTCGAGGTAGTAGTGACCGACCCGGTCAGGGAATGTCCGTCCGAATTCCGCAGGCAGCCGCATCGTCTCAGCGGCTTTCACCGCCCGCCCGTAGTTCCCCAACTCGGCTTCCATCGAGACTCGGTGGATCAAGGTGTTCGACGGCCCGAACGACAGGACGTAGTTCTGCGTATCGCCACCCAGCCGCTCGGCGGTCTCCCACGCCTCCTGCCACTGCGCTCGCGCGTTGTCCTCCTGCGCCTTACCCGCGGGACCGCTCCGCGCCGCCAGCATCGTGGCGCGCAGACGAAGATTCCCCTGCACGCACAGCGCCGACCGGTCACCACGCCGGGCACCTTCCTCCACGTCGGTCAGCGACCGCTCCATGAGCCGCAGCCCGACTTCGTGACGCCCTGTGTTGAAACTCGACTGGGCGCGCAGATAGGCGGTGAGGATGACCATGTACGGATCGCCGGAGCGCTCCGCGCTGTAGGACATCCGCGCCAGGACGATGTTGCCCAGGTCGAGGTGTCCAAGCTTGTACACCACGTCGTGCACGCAGCGATAGGCGTACGCGAGCAGGCGGTGAGCCCGCTCTTGCTGGCCACCACTGTGCTGGTGCGTCGCCTCGATCAACTCGTCGATGACCGGCGCCACTTTGGTGGCGGTCGTGAAATAGTCGGCGGCCCGGCGGGCCTCGCCGATGGCGCCCACATCCGCCGCGATGTCGGCCAGGGGGCGCGGCGGCAGCTCGGGGTCGAGCGGGACGTCCCAGTTCTCAAGGCTTGCCCGGATGGCCGCGAGGGGCGCGTCGAACCGATCCGCGCGCTGCTCCGCCGCGTACGGCTGGCCCACCAGGACACTGCTCTCGATGCCCAACGCGCGGGCGCAGGCGGCGACGACGGCGGGTGAAGCGGGCTTGTGTCCGCTCTCGACCTTGCTCAGCAGGCTGTAGGAGACGTTGGCCCTGTCGGCCAGACCGCGCTGCGTGAGGTGTGCGATATGGCGCTGTTCCGCGATGCGTGCGCCGATGTGCGTGTCATTGCTATCGGGCATACTTGGCTCCGTTCTGACTCGACACCAGAACGGTACCTCTGTCCACCAACAGGGGAACGGTGAACGGCTCCCGGGTAGTTGGGGGCCGTTCACCGCATCAGGGGTGCCGTCGGCCCCACGACGGACAACAGCCCCGGCGGAGCCGCAAGCCCGGGGCCCCGCCTCACTTCTCCGCGATCACCACCGCCGACGCCACGCCCGCGTCATGGCTCAGCGAGACGTGCCAGGACCGTACGCCCAGTTCCTCGGCGCGCGCCGCGACCGTGCCGGTGACCACCAGGCGTGGCTGGCCCGTCGACTCGGTGGTCACCTCCGCGTCCGTCCACAGCAGATTCCCCGGTGCACCCAACGCCTTGGCCACGGCCTCCTTCGCGGCGAAGCGGGCGGCGAGGGAGGCGATGCCCCGCCGCTCGCCGCCCGGCAGATACAGCTCGCGCTCGACGAAGAGCCGGCCGGCCAGGCCCGGCGTGCGGCGCAGGGCCGCGTCGAAGCGCTCGATCTCGGCGACGTCGATGCCCACTCCGACGATCATTCGACGGTCACCGACTTCGCGAGGTTGCGCGGCTGGTCGACCTCGTTGCCGCGCGCGGTGGCGAGCTCGCAGGCGAAGACCTGGAGCGGCACGGTGGCCACAAGGGGCTGGAGCAGCACGGGAGTCTGCGGGATCTCGATGAGGTGGTCGGCGTAGGGGCGTACGGCCGTGTCGCCCCGCTCGGCGATCACGATCGTCCGGGCGCCGCGCGCGCGGATCTCCTGGATGTTGGAGACGATCTTGTCGTGGAGCACCGAGCGGCCGCGCGGGGAGGGGACGACCACGACGACCGGCAGGTCCCGCTCGATCAGCGCGATCGGGCCGTGCTTGAGCTCACCGGCGGCGAAGCCCTCGGCGTGCATGTAGGCCAGCTCCTTGAGCTTCAAGGCGCCCTCCAGTGCCACCGGATAGCCCACGTGCCTGCCGAGGAAGAGCACCGTGTTCTTGTCCGCCAGGGAGCGGGCCAGCTCGCGTACGGGCTCCATCGTCTCCAGCACCTCGTCCACCTGCGTGGCGATGGCGGACAGCTCGCGCACGACCGAGCGGACCTCGTCGCCCCACTTCGTGCCGCGCACCTGGCCCAGGTACAGCGCGACGAGGTAGCAGGCGACCAGCTGGGTCAGGAACGCCTTGGTGGACGCCACGGCGACCTCGGGCCCGGCGTGGGTGTAGAGCACGGCGTCGGACTCGCGGGGGATCGTCGAGCCGTTGGTGTTGCAGATCGCCAGTACGCGCGCGCCCTGCTCCCGCGCGTGCCGCAGGGCCATCAGGGTGTCCATCGTCTCGCCGGACTGGCTGATCGCGATCACCAGCGTGCGCTGGTCGAGGATCGGGTCGCGGTAGCGGAACTCGCTCGCCAGCTCCGTCTCGCACGGGATCCGCGTCCAGTGCTCGATGGCGTACTTCGCGATCATGCCCGCGTGGTACGCCGTGCCGCACGCCACGATGACGACCTTGTCGACCTCGCGCAGCACGGAGGCGGGGATGCGCACCTCGTCCAGCGCCAGCGTGCCTGCCGCGTCGATCCGGCCGAGGAGGGTGTCCGCGACGGCCTTCGGCTGCTCGGCGATCTCCTTGAGCATGAAGTAGTCGTAGCCGCCCTTCTCGGCGGCGGAGGCGTCCCAGTCCACGTGGTACGCGCGGACCTCCGCGGGCGCGCCGTCGAAGTCCGTGACGGTCACGCCGTCGCGGCGCAGCTCCACGACCTGGTCCTGGCCGAGTTCGAGGGCGTCGCGGGTGTGGGCGATGAAGGCGGCGACGTCGGAGGCGAGGAAGGACTCGCCGTCACCGACGCCGACGACCAGCGGGGAGTTGCGGCGGGCGCCGACGACGACGTCCGGCTCGTCGGCGTGCACGGCGACGAGGGTGAACGCGCCCTCCAGCCGGCGGCACACCTGCCGCATCGACTCGGCGAGGTCGCCGCAGGAGGAGAACGCCTCGGACAGCAGGTGCGAGACGACCTCGGTGTCGGTCTCGGACGCCAGGGCGTGGCCGCGCTCGGCCAGCTCGGCGCGCAGCTCGGCGAAGTTCTCGATGATGCCGTTGTGGACGACCGCGACCCGGCCCGCGTTGTCGAGGTGCGGGTGGGCGTTGGCGTCGGTGGGCCCGCCGTGGGTGGCCCAGCGGGTGTGGCCGATGCCGGTGGGGCCGGACGGCAGCGGGCGGTCGGCGAGCTCCTTCTCCAGATTGGCGAGCTTGCCCGCCTTCTTGGCGGCCGCGAGCCCGCCGTCGGCGAGCACGGCGACCCCGGCCGAGTCATAGCCGCGGTACTCCAGGCGCTTCAGCCCGGCCAATACGACGTCGAGGGCGCACTGCCCTCCCACATAGCCAACGATTCCGCACATGCGCAGCAGCGTACGGCCCAGGGCCGGGCGGGTGCCCCCAATGGCGGAACGTGGGCGCACCGAAGTGTCCACGCGCCCCCGTACGCCCCTCAACGCCCCCGCTCGATGCGGTCGATCGCGTCCTGGACCAGTTCGAGGTACTCGACCTCCTCGCAGCGCGGCTTGCTGCCGAACTCATAGCGGTCCAGGCAGTCGCCCAGATCCTGGCCCAGATCCTCGTCCGGCAGCTCGGCGGCCAGCTCACCGGCCACCAGCGCGGCGAAGCCGTCACGGGGATCCGGCACCGCCCTGATCACCGGGGCGGGGCGCAGACGGCGCGCGAGACGGCGCAGGAAGTGGCGCAGGGAGACCCTTGCGGAGTTGCGCAGGGCGAGGAGAACGAACACGGCGTTCCTAGCGGGGGTCGGCGGCCGGTGGTGGGAGACGGTGGCCGGAGAGGGGGACCGTAGTCCTGACCCGCCAGTAGGTACAGGGTCCCCGCGGAACTTCACCGTCCGGCGTCACGCGACTCACCCAAAACCGGTGAGAACCCCCACATCCGCCACCCGGAAGTGAGCCGCGCGCCCCACCCGCGCACAATGGGCCCGTGCCGACCACCTCAGAGCAGCAGCAGCGCCGCCGCGACTCGTCCCCGTACGTGGACCTGACCCGCGCGGAGTGGAGCGCCCTGCGCGAGAACACCCCGCTGCCCCTGACCGCCGAGGAGGTCGAGCGGCTGCGCGGGCTCGGCGACGTCATCGACCTCGACGAGGTGCGCGACGTCTATCTGCCGCTCTCCCGGCTGCTGAACCTCTACGTCGGCGCCACCAGCCAGCTGCGCGGGACGCTCAACACCTTCCTGGGCGAGGCCGGGACCCGTGGCCACGGCTCGCAGCCGGGCACGCCCTTCGTCATAGGGGTCGCCGGCAGCGTCGCCGTCGGCAAGTCGACCACCGCGCGCCTCCTCCAGGCGCTGCTGGCCCGCTGGCCCGAGCACCCGCGCGTCGAGCTGGTCACCACGGACGGCTTCCTGCTGCCCAACGCCGAGCTGCACCGCCGGGGCCTGATGTCGCGGAAAGGTTTCCCCGAGTCCTACGACCGCCGGGCCCTCACCCGCTTCGTCGCCGACGTGAAGGCGGGCAAGGAGGAGGTGACCGCGCCCGTCTACTCCCACCTGATCTACGACATCGTCCCCGGCGAGCGGCTCACCGTGCACCGCCCGGACATCCTGATCATCGAGGGCCTCAACGTCCTCCAGCCCGCCCTCCCGGGCAAGGACGGACGCACGCGGGTGGGGCTCGCCGACTTCTTCGACTTCAGCGTCTACGTGGACGCGCGGGCCGAGGACATCGAGCGGTGGTACTACGAGCGGTTCAAGAAGCTGCGCCTGACGGCGTTTCAGGATCCGCACTCGTTCTTCCGGCGGTACACGCAGGTGCCGGAGGAGGAGGCGCTGGATTACGCGCGGCGCAACTGGCGGACCATCAACAAGCCGAATCTGCTGGAGAATGTGGCGCCGACGCGGGGACGCTCCAACCTGATCCTCCGGAAGGGGCCGGATCACAAGGTGCAGCGGCTGTCGCTGCGCAAGCTCTAGGGGTACGGGCCTCAAGGTCCGCCTGCTGCGGGCTGATTCCTCTTCCCCAGCCCCGCCCCTTCCCGCAGCATCTGATGCGCGGCTCCGCCGCGGCCGGGGCTCCGCCCCGGACCCCTGCCCGGGTGCGGCTCGAGTGCGCCTGCGGCGGGCCTTGTTCCCCTACCCGCCCCTTCCCGAACTGGGGCTGCGCCCCAGACCCCGAAGCACGCTTCGCGCGCTGTCCTCAAACTCCCCCAGCTACCTCCCCCAGACTCCGTCCGGGGGCACCTCCCAGCGGTAGCTGGGGGAGTTTGAGGACGAGCGCCGCAGGCGCTGCGCGTCAGCCGACGCACCCGCGCATCGGGGTCTGGGGCAGCGCCCCAGTTCGGGAAGGGGCGGGTAGGGGAAAAGGCCCGCCGCAGGCGCGAGCGGGCCGCAGCCGAAAAACCTACCCCAGCGCCGACTTGACCGCGTCAGCGAGCCGTTCCGCGACAGCCTGCGCCTGCTCGATGTCCGGTGCCTCGACCATGACCCGCACCAGCGGCTCCGTACCGGAGGAACGGAGAAGCACACGCCCCGTAGCCCCGAGCTCCGACTCCGCCGCGGCGACAGCCGAAGCAAGCTCCTCGGACGTCTTCACGCGCGACTTGTCGACATCCCGCACGTTGATCAGGATCTGCGGCAGTCGCTCCATGACACCGGCGAGGTCGGCCAGCGAGCGGCCCGTCGCGGCGACACGAGCCGCCAGCATCAGGCCGGTGAGGGTGCCGTCGCCGGTCGTCGCGTGGTCGAGGACGATGACGTGGCCGGACTGCTCGCCGCCGAGGGCGAAGCCGTGCGCCTTCATCTCCTCCAGCACATAGCGGTCGCCGACCGCGGTCTGGACGAGGTCGACGCCCTCGCGCTCCATGGCCAGCTTGAAGCCGAGGTTGGACATCACGGTGGCGACGACGGTGTTCTTGCGCAGCGAGCCCGCCTCGCGCATCGCGAGCGCGAGGACGGCCAGGATCTGGTCGCCGTCGACCTCGTTGCCCTTGGCGTCCACGGCCAGGCAGCGGTCGGCGTCACCGTCGTGGGCGACGCCCAGGTCGGCGCCGTGCTCGACGACGGCGGCGCGCAGCTTGTCCAGGTGGGTGGAGCCGCACTCGTGGTTGATGTTGAGACCGTCGGGCTCGGTGCCGATGGTGATCACCTCGGCGCCGGCCCGCGCGAACGCCTCGGGGGAGACCCGGGCGGCGGCACCGTGGGCGCCGTCGATGACGACCTTGAGGCCGTCCAGGCGGTTGGGCAGCACGCCGATGAGGTGGGCGACGTAGTTGTCGAAGCCCTGGTCGTACTCGCGGACGCGGCCGACACCGGCGCCGGTGGGCCGGTCCCAGGGCTCGCCGGAGGCGTGCGCCCGGTAGGTCTTCTCGATCCGGTCCTCCAGCTCGTCGGCGAGCTTGTGGCCGCCGCGGGCGAAGAACTTGACACCGTTGTCCGGCATGGCGTTGTGGCTGGCGGACAGCATCACACCGAGGTCCGCGCCGAGCGCCCCGGTGAGGTACGCCACGGCCGGCGTCGGCAGCACGCCGACCCGCAGGACGTCCACACCGGCGCTGGCGAGCCCGGCCACCACGGCGGCCTCCAGGAACTCCCCGGACGCGCGCGGGTCCCGGCCCACCACGGCCACGGGGCGGTGGCCCTCGAACGTACCCGCCTCGGCGAGCACATGCGCCGCGGCGACCGACAGACCGAGCGCCAGCTCGGCTGTCAGATCGGCGTTGGCCACACCGCGCACACCGTCCGTACCGAAGAGTCGTCCCACTGGTGTCCTCCGAAAAAACGCGGGGGTTACGGGGCCCGGGAGGGGCCCCCGCGAAAGAAAGGTGTCGAAACCGGAACCGGAGCGTTGCGCCCGGGTACATCCAGGTATACGCCCCGTGCCGCCGATAGCCGAACGCCCCGGCGGGCACGGAGCGTGCCGCCGGGGCGTTCGAGCAGAAGCAGCGAAGCCGCTGTTTAGCGCTTGCTGTACTGCGGAGCCTTGCGGGCCTTCTTCAGACCGGCCTTCTTGCGCTCGACCGCACGGTCGTCGCGGCTCAGGAAGCCGGCCTTCTTCAGCGGGCCGCGGTTGTTCTCCACGTCCGCCTCGTTCAGCGCGCGGGCCACACCGAGGCGCAGGGCGCCGGCCTGGCCGGACACGCCGCCACCCGCGATGCGGGCGACAACGTCGTAGCGGTCGTCGAGCTCGAGCACCTTGAAGGGCTCGTTGACTTCCTGCTGGTGCACCTTGTTGGGGAAGTAGTCCTCAAGGGTGCGGCCGTTGATCTTCCACTTGCCGGTGCCCGGGATGATCCGGACGCGGGCGATGGCGTTCTTGCGACGACCCAGGCCGGCGGCCGGCTGCGGGTCACCGAAACGGGACGCGAGCGACTCGGAGGTGTACTCCCCCTCGACGATCTCGGTCTCGGTGGTGTACTCCTCGACGCCAACCTCGTCGTCGATGACGGGGGTCTCGGCGGTGGTCTCAGCCACGATTCTCCTCAGATACTTTCTGTCTGGTCGGCGGTGGCCGGGACTAGCCCTGCTTGACCTGGGTGATCTCGAACGGGACGGGCTGCTGGGCGGCGTGCGGGTGCTCGCTGCCCGAGTAGACCTTCAGCTTCGAGAGCATCTGACGGCCGAGGGAGTTCTTGGGGATCATGCCCTTGATGGCCTTCTCGACGGCCTTCTCGGGGCTCTTGTCGAGCAGCTCGTCGTAACGAACCGCACGGAGACCACCCGGGAAGCCGGAGTGGCGGTACGCCAGCTTCTGGGTCTTCTTGTTGCCGGACAGGTGCACCTTGTCGGCGTTGATGATGATGACGAAGTCACCCATGTCCATGTGCGGGGCGTACACGGGCTTGTGCTTGCCACGCAGCAGGTTGGCGGCCTGGGAGGCCAGACGGCCCAGGACGACGTCCTGCGCGTCGATGATGTGCCACTGGCGCGTGACATCGCCGGGCTTGGGGCTGTACGTACGCACGGTCGTAGCCTTCGCTTCTTCAGTGAGTGTGGGTCCTGACACGTCTCTCCGGGCGGTCAACCGACACTGGCGGCGACTCGGGGACGCAACCCGAACGCGCACCGGTGGTTATCGGCCCGATGAGCAAGCGTAAGGGCCCCTCGCGTGAGAACGACCAAGCCAATACGCATAACGAACTCGTAGAGTACCGGTCGCCTACCGGCGGGGTCAAAACACATCGTCTCACCGGCGGCGGAGCCCGGCCAGCCAGCCCGTACGGGCCACGGCCCGTGGCCTTGCGCGGCACCGCTGCGCCTGCGGCGGGCGGCCTCAAGCGCCGGCCGGGCTGGATTTTCGTGCCCACCGCGGGCGTGTGCGGCCGAAGTGCGACATCAGCCACATTCAGCCCGTTGAGGGCACCTCTGGGGGCACCCCCGGACGGAGTCCGGGGGAGGTAGCTGGGGGAGTTTGAGGACAACGCGCGAAGCGTGTTGCGGGGTCTGGGGCGAAGCCCCCCGCGCGGCGGAGCCGCACATCAGATGCAGCCGGGAAGGGGCGGGGCAGGGGAAGAAAGCGCCGCAGGCGCCAACCGGCCCGCAGCCGGGGGCCTGGGGCACGTGCCCCAGTGCGGGAAGGGGCGGGGCCGGGGAAACTACCGCCGCCGTACCACCCGCGCCTCGTCCCACACCGGCTCCGACACCTCCCGCACCAGGCCGTCCGAACCGAAGACCACGAAGCGATCGAACGCACGAGCGAACCACCGGTCGTGCGTCACGGCGAGCACCGTGCCCTCGTAGGACTCCAGCCCCTCCTGGAGCGCCTCCGCCGACTCCAGGTCCAGGTTGTCCGTCGGCTCGTCCAGCAGCAGGGCCGTCGTCCCGGACAGCTCCAGGAGCAGGATCTGGAAGCGCGCCTGCTGCCCGCCCGACAGCTTCTCGAAGGGCTGGTCGCCCTGCTTCTCCAGCTCGTACCGCCGGAGCACGGACATCGCGCCGCCCCGGTCCTTCGCGTGCTCGGTCCACAGGATGTCCACCAGCGTGCGCCCCAGCAGCTCGGGGTGGGCGTGGGTCTGGGCGAAGTGCCCGGCCACCACGCGGGCGCCCAGCTTCCACGCGCCCGTGTGCGCCACGTCGTCACCGGCGAGCAGCCGCAGGAAGTGGGACTTGCCGGAGCCGTTCGAGCCGAGCACCGCGACCCGCTCGCCGTAGAAGACCTCCAGGTCGAACGGCTTCATCAGGCCCGTGAGCTCAAGCTTCTCGCAGGTCACGGCCCGGACGCCGGTGCGCCCGCCGCGCAGCCGCATCCGGATGTCCTGCTCGCGCGGCGGCTCCGGCGGCGGGCCGGCCTCCTCGAACTTCCGCAGCCGCGTCTGGGCGGCGGCGTAGCGCGAGGCCAGCTCGTGGCTGACCGCGGCCGCCTGCCGGAGGCTGATCACCAGCTTCTTCAGCTGGGCGTGCTTCTCGTCCCAGCGGCGGCGCAGCTCCTCGAAGCGCGCGAAGCGCTCCTTGCGCGCCTCGTGGTACGTGCCGAAGCCGCCGCCGTGCACCCAGACGTCCGACCCGGCCGGGCCCGGCTCGACGCTGATGATCTTCTCGGCGGCGCGGGCGAGCAGCTCACGGTCGTGGGAGACGAAGAGCACGGTCTTCTTCGTCTCGCGCAGCCGGTCCTCCAGCCAGCGCTTGCCGGGCACGTCGAGATAGTTGTCCGGCTCGTCGAGGAGCAGCACCTCGTCCGTGCCGCGCAGCAGCGACTCCAGGACGAGCCGCTTCTGCTCACCGCCGGAGAGCGTGCGCACCTCGCGCCACTGCGCCTTCTCGTACGGGACGCCGAGCGCGGCCATCGTGCACATGTCCCAGACGGTCTCCGCCTCGTAGCCACGCGCCTCGGCCCAGTCGGACAGGGCCTGGGCGTAGGCCATCTGCGCGGCCTCGTCGTCCCGCGTCATGATCGCGTTCTCGGCCTCGTCCACGGCCGCCGCCGCTTCCCTGATCCTCGGCTGCGCCACGGAGACCAGCAGGTCACGCACCGTACGGCCGTCCCGCACGGAGCCCACGAACTGCGGCATCACGCCGAGCCCGCCGGTGACCGAGACCGTGCCGCCGTGCGGCTGGAGCTCCCCGGAGATCAGCCGCAGCAGCGTCGTCTTGCCCGCGCCGTTCGCACCGACGAGCGCGACCGCGGCGCCCTCGCCGACCCGGAAGGAGACGTCACCGAGCAGCGCCCGGCCGTCCGGAAGATAGAACTCCAGGTGCGCTGCTTCGACGTGTCCCATGGATGGGATTGTCGCCGCCGGCGAGGGGTGCGACCAACCGGTTTACGATGCACGCCATGAGCTTTGGGCAGGGAGGGCCGTACGGCCCGGGGGAACCCCATCGGCCGACTCCGCAGTGGGGCCCGCCCCCGCCGCCGCAGACCCCGGACTGGTCGGCGCTCGCGGACGACGCCGCCGCCCGCGGCCGCCGCCGCAAGTGGCTCCTCTTCGGTGGCGGCGGCGCGCTCGCCGTGGTCGCGGTCGCCACCGCCGTGGCCGTCGCGGTCACCGGCTCGCACGGCGGCGGCAAGCAGTCCGGCCTGCCCGCGCCCGAGAAGCTGCCGAAGTCCTCCGGCGCCCCGGAGCCGTCCTTCTCCGAGGCCGCCCCGCCGCCCCCGCCGAACCCCCTCGACTTCATATCCAGCGCCGACAAGGACAAGGCGCCGCTGAGCACCGAGACCCTCTTCCCGCACACCAAGCCGGTCCTCTACAAGCGCAAGTACGAACGGACCGCCACCGCCACCACCACGGACTGCGCCTCCGCGACCCAGGGCGGGCTCGGCTCCGTCCTCACCGACAACGGCTGCCGCGAGGTGCTGCGCGCCACGTACGTACGGGACGGGATCGCGGTCACCGTCGGCGTCGCCGTCTTCGACGACAAGGCGGCCGCGGCCAAGGCGAAGGACCAGTCCTCGGGCAACATCGCCTCCCTCTCCGGCGACAACGACCCCGCCTTCTGCCGCGCGACGGCCTGCCGGCTGACGGCGAACGCGCAGGGGCGCTACGCGTACTTCACTGTGGCGGGGTACGCGAACGGGAAGGCGGTGGGCGAGAGCGATACCGCTGCGCTGACGGCCGGTCGTGACGTCTCGGACTACACGTTCCGCCGCATCATGTACCGCGCTCAGGCCCAGGCGGCGGACTCGGTACGGTCGGCTGCGCCGCGGGCTTAGCGGGTTTTTTCTTCCCCAGCCACGGGTGCGGGCCGGTTGGCGCCTGCGGCGGGCTTTGTTCCCCTGCCCCGCCCCTTCCCGAAACCGGGGCTTCGCCCCAGGCCCCTGACCGCGCTCCGCGCGGTGTCCTCAAACGCCGGACGGGCTGGATTGCACGGAACGTGGGTTCGTAACCTGCGGGCCGCGGACAACGAACTACGGTCCGCGCATCCAGCCCGGCCGGCGTTTGAGGCCGCCCGCCGCAGGCGGCGAACCGGCCCGCAGCCGGGGGCCTGGGGCACTCGCCCCAGTTTCGGGAAGGGGCGGGGCTGGGGAAGGAAAACCGTCACCCCGACGGATCCCCGTCCTCGTCGTCCTCCGCCGACCCCCCAGGCGCAGAGCCCGGAGAAGAAGCCTCCCCCGCCACCCCCCGAAGCTTCGCCACCTGCGCCCGCAAAAGCGCGGGCGGAATCGACACCCCGTCCGGATCCGAAAGGCTCGTCGCGAAGAACATCGCGAGCATCCGGCCCGACCGCACGGCAGTGATCAGGCTGGGGGCCCGCTCGGCCACGTTCTCCAGGCGGATGGCCACCGCCTCGTCACCCAGCTCGGGCGGGGACAGCGTGCGGACCGCCTCGAACTCCTGCGGCTCGCCCTCTCCCGTTCGCATCCGGAAACCGTCCGCGCAGGCCGCGGCCGCGGTCCGCAGGGCCTCCAGGGTGTCGGCCGCGCCGTCGCCCGCGTACTCCGAGACGCGGATCATGCCCATGAGGCCCTCGAAGTCCATGTCCTCGCCGGTCTTGGCGAAGGTGCGCACCACCGTCGCGGTGGGCGCGGGGCGCAGCTGGGAGCCCAGCGCGTCGGCCAGCGGCCGGCACGCCTCGGTGTCCGTGCGGGGCGTGCCCGCGCCCGCCGCGCCCTCGCCCGCCTTCTCGATCTGGAAGCCGGGCACCTCGTGCGCCCCCAGCTCCACATGTCTCAGCTCGGCCGGAGCCGCCGCCCGCACGGCGTCGGGCTCCCTCACCCCGGCCTTCTCCGTGCGGGGCACCCCACGGGGCCCGCCGCCATCGACACCGCACCCGGCCGTCAGCCCGAGGGCCACGACCGCGGATACCACCGCCACCATCGCCTTCACACCCCCAGCGTCCCAGCGCCCGCGGGGTCCGTCCGCTCGCCACGCCCGGCGCTCCGGTTACCCTCTGGACGGCTGTCCGAGCGCCTCCGGCGCACGGCCGGCGGGGGCGATCTCCCCCTTGACCCACGACCTGTGAGCCAAGCCACAATGTAGGCTTCGCAGGCAACCGATACCCCTCCCAACGGTCTTTACCGACGGATCGGACCGCACTCGACCAACACTTGGCCAAGCGGTCCGCACAAGGGGCACACCCGGACACCCAGGCCAGGGGGAAGGACGGACGCGGCGCCCGACGTGCCGCGCACACACCGCCATGAAGATCTCTTTCCTTTTGCAGAACGCCTACGGCATCGGCGGCACGATCCGCTCCACGTTCAACGTCGCCGGCGCCCTCGCGGCCCGGCACGACGTGGAGATCGTGTCGATCCACAGAACCGGTGGCACGCCCAAGCTCCCCCTGCACCGCAAGGTCAAGCTGGTCCACCTCATCGACACCCGCGCCGAGACCGGCGCCGACCGGGACAACCCGGCCCTGGAGCAGGACAGCGCGCTGGTCCCGCCCGTCGAGGCGAAGGGCGCGCAGTTCAGCGCGCTCACCGACAAGCGCGTCGCCGAGCACCTCGCCCGCACCGACGCCGATGTCGTGATCGCCACCCGGCCCGGCCTGGTGATGTATCTGGCGGAGTTCGGCCAGGACCGCTATCTCAAGATCGGCCAGGAGCACCGGATCTACGGCACGCACGAGCCGAACATCCGCGCCGCCCAGGACCTCGCCATCCCGAAGCTGGACGCCCACACCGCCGTCTCGGAGGCCGACGCGGCCACCCACCGCGAGCACTTCCCGGGTGTGAAGACCAAGCTGATCGCCCTGCCCAACGGCGTGCCCCCGTCCGAGGTCGAGCCCTCCGACGGCACCGCCAAGCTGGTCGTCGCCGCGGGCCGCCTCATCCCCGTCAAGCGCTACGACCTGCTGGTCAAGGCGTGGGCCACCGTCGCCGCCAACCGCCCCGACTGGAAGCTGCGGATCTACGGCCGCGGCCCCCAGCAGGCCAAGCTGCGCGAGCAGATCGACAAGCTCGGTCTCAACGAGCACATCCGCCTCATGGGCCCCCACTCCCCCATCGAGACCGAGTGGGCCAAGGGCTCCATCGCCGCCGTGACCTCCCGCGAGGAGTCCTTCGGCATGACGATCGTGGAGGCCATGAACTGTGGCGTGCCCGTCGTCGCCACCGACTGCCCGCACGGCCCCGGCGAGATCATCAGCGACGGCAAGGACGGCCTGCTCGTCACCAACCTCGACAGCGACGCCATCGCCAAGGGTCTGCTCAAGCTGATCGAGGACGACGAACTCCGGCACGCCATGGGCAAGGCCGCCCTGGTCTCCGCCGAGCGCTACCAGCCGGACGCCATCGCCCGCCGCTACGAGGACCTCATCGAGAGCCTCGGCGGCGACACCGGCACCACCCCGGCCCCCGCAGGCAGCGCCCCGAGCGAACCGCGCAAGCCCGCGCCGGTGCCGCTGTCGAAGGTGCTGCGCCGCACCGCCGGCAAGCTCATCCGCCCGCTGCGCCGCTCCGTCGCCAAGCCCGCCACCCCGGCGGTCAAGGCGGCCATAAAGGAGATCGTCCGCAAGCCGCTGCGCTGCACCGCTTCCTGCCGCGTCGACGCCGACGGCAATCTCGTCGTCTCCGTCGACCGCAAGGGCCTCTCCGGCGAGAAGCTGTCCCTGACGGTCACCCGCCGCAAGGAGGGCAAGCCGGTCAGCGTGCCGCTGAAGGCGGCCGCCGACGGCAAGGGCCCCTACACCGCGGTGCTCGACCGGCGCGAACTCCGCCTGGGCGAAGGCCGTTGGGACTTCCACGTCGTACGGGGCGACGACGGCGCCCGCCGCCGGGTCGTCTCCCACCTCGCGGAGGGCCGTGGCCTGGTGGAGCTGGAGCCCCTGGCCGGCACGCCGTTCACCTGGTGGGTGCCCTACCCCACCGTCGACGGCTTCCTCGCGCTGCGCGCCTGGAACCGCAAGGAGCACGCGGAGGCCCGCACGGTCCGGCAGGGCAACAACGCCCTGACGGTCGAAGGCACCCTGCACGGCACGGAGTTCACCGCAGGCAGTGAGCCCGTCCTCGTCGCCACCCCGCGCATCGAGGCGGCCTCGGCCGTGACCGCACCGGTGACGGTCGTCAACGGCACGGCCTTCACCTTCAACCTGCCGTACGCCGACCTGCGCCACGCCCGCGCGGGGGACGAGAACACCGTCTGGGACCTTGCGGTGCGCCCGGCCCCCGACGCCGAGCCGATCCGCGTCGCCCGGCTCATCGGCGACATCGTCGACCGGAACAAGACCGACATCTATCCGGTGATCGACGGCATCAAGCCGTACTTCACGGTCAACAGCGACCTGGCCGTCAGCTGCCCCGCTCCTGACGCTTCCTGACGTCGCATCAAAAAGCGCCGGGCGGGCTGGAGTTCCAGCCCGCCCGGCGCTTTCGCGAGGTCGTGGATCAGCAGCAACCCGCCCCGGGCAGGGTGCGCTTGTTGCGTGCCTCCCGGTTGCGCGCGGCGAGTTCGGAGTCGGCCGGATAGCCGACCTCTTCGAGCGTCAGCCCGTGCGGCCGTACGACATGCACCGCGGAATCGCGCACGCCCGCGGCCAGCACCTTGCCCGGCCAGTCGACCGGCCGGTGCCCGTCGCCGACGAACAGCAGCGCGCCCACCAACGAGCGCACCATGTTGTGGCAGAAGGCGTCGGCCTTCACGGTCGCGGTGACGACACCCGACGCGTCGCGCTCCCAACTCAAGCGCTGGAGCGTGCGGATGGTGGTCGCGCCCTCGCGCTTCTTGCAGTACGCGGCGAAGTCGTGCTCCCCGAGCAGCGCGCGCGAGGCGGCGTTCATCGCGTCGACGTCCAACGGCCAGTCGTGCCACAGGACATGACCGCGCAGCAGCGGGTCGACGCCGCCCACGTGGTCGGTCACCCGATAGGCGTACCGCCGCCAGATCGCCGAGAACCGGGCGTTGAAACCGGCCGGCGCCTCCGCGACCTTCCACACCCGCACATCGTGCGACAGCCGCCCGGCGAGCCGGCGCAGCAGCTTCTCCTCGTGCTCGGCCCACACCTCGGCCGGCAGGTCGACGTGCGCGACCTGCCCGCGGGCGTGCACACCGGAGTCCGTACGGCCGGCGACCGTCAGCTCATAGGTCTCGGACGACCGCGTCACCGTACGGAGGGCCGACTCGATCTCGCCCTGCACGGTGCGCAGGCCCGAGCGCTGCTTGGCCCAGCCGGAGAAGTCCTTGCCGTCGTACGACAGATCCAGCCGCACCCGCACAAAGCCGGGCTCAACTTCGTCACTCACCGAGAGTTCCTCGTTTCAAGAATTTGCGGCGCCACGAAAAACGCGGAACGGGCCCGCCCCCGAGGGAGCGGACCCGTCCGTGCACGCATCAGATGCGTCAGGCGTCCTTGGACTCCTCGGCCGGAGCCTCGGCAGCAGCCTCGGACTCCTTGACCGCACGCTTGGTGGCGGCCTCGGCCTCGGCGACGGTCGCCTTCTTCGCGATCTCACCCTCGACGAGCTCGATCACGGCCATCGGGGCGTTGTCGCCACGACGGTTGCCGACCTTGGTGATACGGGTGTAGCCACCCGGACGCTCGGCGAAGCGCGGGGCGATCTCGGTGAAGAGCGTGTGGACGATGCTCTTGTCCGTGATCGTCTGAAGAACCTGGCGACGGTTGTGGATGTCGCCCTTCTTCGCCTTGGTGATCAGACGCTCGGCCACGGGGCGCAGGCGACGGGCCTTGGCCTCGGTGGTGGTGATGCGGCCGTGCTCGAAGAGCGACTTGGCGAGGTTCGCCAGCATCAGCTTCTCGTGCGCGGCACCGCCGCCCAGACGGGCACCCTTGGTGGGACGCGGCATGGTGTTTCTCCTTTAGTCTGCCCCGGCCGTATCAGGTACCGGAGTCAGTATCCGAGCAGGCGGTCGCCTGTCGAAGATCCGGACAAGCCCCGAAGGGGCGGGTCCGGAAGGGGCGCGGGGAACCGCGCGATCAAGCACAGCGCACCCGCACCCAAGAACCGTCGGTCGGTCCCGAGCTCTTAGTACTGCTCGGTCTCGACGAACCCGGCATCCGCGTCGTCGTCCGCGCCAAAGGCGTCCGCCGCAGCGGTCGGGTCGAATCCGGGCGGGCTGTCCTTGAGGGCCAGGCCCATGCCGGCCAGCTTCGCCTTGACCTCGTCGATCGACTTCGCACCGAAGTTGCGGATGTCGAGCAGGTCGGCCTCGGAGCGGGCGACGAGCTCACCCACGGAGTGGATGCCCTCGCGCTTGAGGCAGTTGTAGGACCGAACGGTGAGCTCGAGCTCCTCGATCGGCAGCGCCAGGTCGGCGGCCAGGGCGGCGTCCGTCGGGGACGGGCCCATGTCGATGCCCTCGGCGTCGATGTTGAGCTCGCGGGCCAGACCGAACAGCTCGACCAGGGTCTTACCGGCGGACGCCATGGCGTCACGCGGGCGCATGGCCTGCTTGGTCTCGACGTCGACGATCAGCTTGTCGAAGTCGGTGCGCTGCTCGACTCGGGTCGCCTCGACCTTGTAGGTGACCTTGAGCACCGGCGAGTAGATGGAGTCGACCGGGATACGGCCGATCTCCTGGCCCACCTGCTTGTTCTGGACGGCGGAGACGTAGCCGCGACCGCGCTCGACGGTCAGCTCCATCTCCAGCTTGCCCTTGGCGTTCAGCGTCGCCAGGACCAGGTCGGGGTTGTGCACCTCGACGCCGGCCGGCGGGGCGATGTCCGCCGCGGTGACCAGGCCGGGACCCTGCTTGCGCAGGTACATCACGACCGGCTCGTCGTGCTCCGAGGAGACGACCAGCTGCTTGATGTTCAGGATGAGGTCGGTGACGTCCTCCTTGACGCCCGGCACGGTGGTGAACTCGTGCAGGACCCCGTCGATCCGGATGGACGTGACCGCCGCACCGGGAATCGAGGAGAGGAGCGTACGACGCAGGGAGTTACCGAGGGTGTAGCCGAAGCCCGGCTCCAGCGGCTCGATCACGAACCGGGAGCGGAACTCGTCGACGACCTCTTCGGTCAGCGAGGGGCGCTGAGCGATCAGCATGCGAAGCATCCTTCAGTCATGGACACCCACTATTTGATGTCCTGAGGTACTACAAGGGTACGGGCGGCACGGCTCCGGAGAGCCGTACCGCCCAGACCCAAAGGCAACCCGTGAGGCGGGCCGCTGCGTCAGACGCGGCGGCGCTTCGGCGGACGGCAGCCGTTGTGCGGGGTGGGGGTGACGTCCTGGATCGAGCCGACCTCGAGGCCGGTCGCCTGGAGCGAACGGATGGCGGTCTCGCGACCGGAACCCGGGCCCTTGACGAAGACGTCAACCTTGCGCATGCCGTGCTCCTGCGCGCGGCGGGCAGCCGACTCGGCGGCCATCTGCGCGGCGAACGGAGTGGACTTGCGGGAGCCCTTGAAGCCGACGTGGCCGGCGGAGGCCCAGGAGATCACGTTGCCGGACGGGTCCGTGATCGAAACGATGGTGTTGTTGAACGTGCTCTTGATGTGCGCGTGGCCGTGAGCGACGTTCTTCTTTTCCTTGCGACGCACCTTCTTGGCTGCGCCCTGACGTCCCTTGGGGGGCATGTCTTACTCCTGTGGAGTGGAGGTGATCGGTCCTACAGCGAAGACCGCGTGGTCAAGCGTCCGCTGAGGACTACTTCTTGCCCGGCTTCTTCTTGCCGGCGATCGCGCGACGCGGGCCCTTGCGGGTACGAGCGTTCGTGCTGGTGCGCTGACCGTGGACCGGCAGGCCACGACGGTGACGCAGACCCTGGTAGCAGCCGATCTCGACCTTGCGGCGGATGTCGGCCTGGATCTCGCGACGGAGGTCACCCTCGGTCTTGAGGTTGGCGTCCACGTACTCGCGGATCTTGACCAGGTCCTCTTCGGGAAGGTCACGAACGCGGGTGTTCGGGTTCACACCGGTCGCGGCGAGAGTCGCCTGCGACTGGGTGCGGCCGATACCGAAGACGTAGGTGAGTGCAACCTCCACGCGCTTGTCACGCGGGATGTCAACACCGGAAACGCGTGCCATTGAATGGCTCCAGTTGATTCTCGGGGGTCTTCCACAGTGCCGCTCTCGACCGCCGACCGCTCTTGATCAAGAGCGGTGGTACGTTCCGAGTCCCCGGCCCCCGCCGGAGGTGTCGCCAGCCGTGGCTGGACGGGCCCTGCGTATGTACGTATTGCTTGCGTCGCGCGAAGTAACTGCGAAGTGCAGGTTCTGCGTCAGCCCTGGCGCTGCTTGTGGCGCAGGTTGTCGCAGATGACCATGACCCGGCCGTGGCGGCGGATCACCTTGCACTTGTCGCAGATCTTCTTGACGCTCGGCTTGACCTTCATGGGATGTCAGGTTCTCCGGGTCAGTGCCGTCGCCCCACAGAGAGGGGGCTTCGACAAGATCTACTTGTAGCGGTAGACGATCCGGCCACGCGTCAGGTCGTAGGGAGAGAGCTCCACGACGACCCGGTCATCCGGGAGGATGCGGATGTAGTGCATCCGCATCTTGCCGCTGATGTGCGCGAGGACCTTGTGACCGTTCTGGAGCTCCACCTTGAACATCGCGTTCGGCAGAGACTCGATCACGGTGCCCTCGATCTCGATGGCACCTTGCTTCTTGGCCACGCTTCGCCTTTCGAATCGGCTACCTTGATCAACTCTCGTGATCGAACACGTCCTACGAAAAGCAGGCATGCGGATACACGAGAGCCGACGCGTCAGTCTACGTCAGGGCAACCCGAAAGACTAATCCAGGGGTGACTGCCCAGCCGCAGAGATCCTTATGCCAGCGGGTCCGGGGCGGCCACGATGCCGTACTCCGCCAGCTTCGCCTTGCCGCCGTCGACCGCCGTCAGGACCAGCGGGCCCTGCTCCGTCAGGGCGACGGAGTGCTCCCAGTGGGAGGACCAGGTCAGGTCGTCCGTGAGGACCGTCCAGTCGTCCTCCAGGACGTGCGTACGCGGCGTGCCGAGGCTCACCATCGGCTCGATGGCGATGCAGAAGCCGGGGACGAGCTTGGGGCCCTTGCCGCGCTTGCGGGAGACATAGTTCAGCAGGTGCGGGTCCATGTGCATCTCGCTGCCGATGCCGTGCCCGCCGTAGTCCTCGATGATCCCGTACTTCCCGGTGGCCGGGCGGGGCTGGCGGCGGATGTAGCCCTCGATGGCCTTGGAGATGTCCACCAGGCGGTTGCCGTTCTTCACGGCCGCGATGCCGGCCCACATCGACTCCTCGGTCACCCGGGAGAGCTCGACCAGCTCCGGAGCGTGACCGGTGCCCACGAAGGCCGTGAAGGCCGCGTCACCGTGCCAGCCGTCCACGATCGCGCCCGCGTCGATGGAGATGATGTCGCCGTCCTTCAGGACGGTCTTCGTGTCGGGGATGCCGTGGACGACGACCTCGTTCACCGAGGTGCAGATCGTCGCGGGGAAGCCGCCGTAGCCGAGGAAGTTCGACTTCGCGCCGTGCTCGGCCAGCACCTTGCGGGCGACCTCGTCCAGGTCCTTGGTCGTCGCACCCGGCACGGCCGCCTCCCGGGTGGCCGCGTGAATGGCGGCGACGACCAGTCCCGCCTCGCGCATCTTCGCGATCTGCTCGGGAGTCTTGATCTCCACCATTACGGCTGACGCCTTTCTCCGGAACGACTTGAAAAACGCGGGGGCGAACCCGCCACAACACCATACGGCCGCGATGCCCGGGCGGGCATCGCGGCCGTAGAGGACCTGCTTGGGATCAGGCTTCCTGAGGTGCGAGAGCGCCCATGGCGCGCTCCGTGACCTCGGTGACCTTGCCGAGGGCCGGGATCGTCACCACGAGGCCCTGCGCCTTGTAGTAGTCGATGATCGGCTCGGTCTCGGTGTGGTAGACCTCGAGACGCTTGCGGACGGTGTCCTCGCGGTCGTCGTCACGCTGGTACAGCTCGCCGCCGCAGGCGTCGCAGACGCCCTCGGCCTTCGGCTGGTTGTAGACGACGTGGAAGACGTGGCTGCTGTCGTTGCGGCAGATCCGCCGGCCGGCGATCCGCTTGACGACCTCGTCCTCCGGGACCTCCAGGTCCAGGACCGCGTCGAGCGCGAGGTCCTTGCCCTTGAGGTACGCGTCGAGCGCCTCGGCCTGTCCGACGTTGCGCGGGAAGCCGTCGAGCAGGAAGCCGCCCGCGGCGTCCTCCTGGTCCATCCGGTCCTCGGCCATGCTGATGGTCACCGAGTCCGGGACCAGCTGGCCGGCGCGCATGTACTCCTGCGCCTTCTGCCCGAGCGGCGTGCCCTGGCTGATGTTCGCCCGGAAAAGGTCACCCGTCGAGATGTGCGGGATCGCGAGATTCTTGGCGAGGTACGCGGCCTGCGTACCCTTGCCGGCGCCGGGCGGCCCGACGAGGACGATTCGCATCAGCGGAGGAACCCTTCGTAGTTGCGCTGCTGAAGCTGGCTCTCGATCTGCTTCACAGTCTCCAGACCGACACCCACGATGATCAGGATGCTGGTTCCCCCGAACGGGAAGTTCTGGTTCGCGTTGAGTGTGACCAGTGCCACGGTGGGCACCAGGGCGATCAGGCCCAGGTAGAGAGAGCCGGGCCACGTGATGCGGTTCAGCACGTAGCTCAGGTACTCCGCGGTGGGACGACCGGCCCGGATGCCCGGAATGAACCCACCATACTTCTTCATGTTGTCGGCAACTTCTTCGGGGTTGAAGGAGATCGCGACGTAGAAGAAGGCGAAGAAGACGATCAGCAGGAAGTACGTGACCATGTAGACGGGGTGGTCACCCTTGACGAGGTTGGAGTTGACCCACGTCGCCCAGCCCGCCTTGGAGCCGGTGAACTGCACCAGCAGCGCCGGGATGTACAGCAGCGACGAGGCGAAGATGACCGGGATCACGCCGGCCTGGTTCACCTTGAGCGGGATGTAGGTCGACGTGCCGCCGTAGGACCGGCGGCCGATCATGCGCTTCGCGTACTGCACGGGGATGCGGCGCTGGGCCTGCTCGACGAAGACGACGAGCGCGACCATGGCCAGGCCGCAGATGATGACGAGCCCGAACTCCAGCCAGCCGCCCATCAGCTTGCCCTGGAGCTTGATGCCCCACAGGCCGCTCGGGAAGCCCGCCGCGATGGACGTGAACATCAGGATGGACATGCCGTTGCCGATGCCGCGGTCGGTGATCAGCTCACCGAGCCACATGATCAGGCAGGTGCCCGCGGTCATGGTGATGACCATGGTGGCGGTGGCGAAGATGGACTTGTCCGGAACGATCTGGTTGCCGACCGCACAGCCGCTGAACAGCGCGCCGTTGCTCGCGGTGGCCACGAGGCCGGTGCCCTGGAGGATCGCGAGGGCGACGGTCAGATAACGCGTGTACTGCGTGATCTTGGCCTGCCCGGACTGCCCCTCCTTCTTGAGGGCCTCCAGCCGGGGAATGACCACGGTGAGCAGCTGCAGGATGATGCTTGCCGTGATGTACGGCATGATCCCGAGCGCGAAGATCGTGATGTGCAACAGCGCGCCACCGCTGAACATGTTCACGAGGCCGAAGAGGCCCTGGCCGCTCTTGGCCTGGTCCATACACGTCTGGACGTTGGAGTAGCTGACGCCCGGGACCGGTACATGCGCACCGAGCCTGAAGAGCACCATGATGCCCAGCGTGAACAGCAGCTTCTTGCGCAGGTCGGGCGTCTTGAACGCCCGGGCGAACGCGGTGAGCACGGTGCCTCCTGCGCCTCTCACGCGAGAACGCGAGAGGTGACGGTCTTGAGGATCGACGAATACATATCAGTCAAAATCCGCACGGACAGGGGCCGCGCGGAGGTTAACAGTGCACGCCACCTTACCGGCGACCGTGCCCCCCTTGGAACGACCAACCGGGGATGCCCCTTTTGGGACATCCCCGGTTGTCAGATCAACGAGCTCAGACGAGCTCGGTGACGGTGCCGCCGGCAGCGGCAATCTTCTCCTTGGCGGAGCCGGAGACGGCGTCGACCGTCACCTGCAGCGCCACGGAGATCTCGCCCTGGCCCAGGACCTTGACGAGCTGGTTCTTGCGAACCGCACCCTTGGCGACCAGGTCGGCCACCGTGACCTCGCCACCCTGCGGGTAGAGCGCGGCCAGCTTGTCCAGGTTCACGACCTGGAACTCGGTACGGAACGGGTTCTTGAAGCCCTTGAGCTTCGGGAGACGCATGTGGAGGGGCATCTGCCCACCCTCGAAGCGCTCCGGAACCTGGTAACGGGCCTTGGTGCCCTTGGTACCACGACCTGCGGTCTTACCCTTGGACGCCTCACCACGACCCACACGGGTCTTGGCGGTCTTGGCGCCCGGGGCGGGCCGGAGGTTGTGGACCTTCAGCGGGTTCTGCTCCGCCATGTCAGTCGACCTCCTCAACCGTCACGAGGTGGCGGACGGTCTGCACCATGCCGCGGATCTCGGGACGGTCCTCCTTGACGACCACGTCGTTCATGCGCTTGAGACCAAGCGAACGAAGGGTGTCGCGGTGGTTCTGCTTGCTACCGATGTAGGACTTGACCTGCGTGACCTTGAGGCGAGCCATTACGCACCCGCCCCTGCACGCGCCCGCAGCAGTGCGGCGGGGGCGACGTCCTCCAGCGGCAGGCCACGACGGGCCGCGATCTCCTCGGGGCGCTGAAGGCCCTGAAGCGCGGTCACCGTGGCGTGCACGATGTTGATCGGGTTCGAAGAACCGAGCGACTTCGACAGGATGTCGTGGACGCCGGCGCACTCGAGCACCGCACGCACCGGGCCACCGGCGATAACACCGGTACCGGGGGACGCGGGCTTGAGCAGGACGACACCAGCCGCCTTCTCGCCCTGGATCGGGTGCGGGATGGTGCCCTGGATGCGGGGGACCTTGAAGAAGTTCTTCTTGGCCTCTTCCACGCCCTTGGCGATGGCCGCGGGAACTTCCTTGGCCTTGCCGTATCCGACACCTACGGTGCCGTCACCGTCGCCCACCACGACCAGCGCGGTGAAGCTGAAGCGGCGACCACCCTTGACAACCTTGGCGACGCGGTTGATCGCGACAACGCGCTCAACGTACGCGGTCTTCTCGGCGGCAGCGCCACCGTCGCGACCCTTCCGGTCCCGCCGCTCGCCGCCACCGGCACCGCTTCCGCGGCGCTGGGGTCCAGCCATTGGATTTACCTCTCTCTGTTACGTCCGCTAGCTCCGGAACCGGGGCTTAGAACTTCAGCCCGGCTTCGCGGGCGGCGTCAGCCAGAGCGGCAATGCGCCCGGCGTACCTGTTGCCACCACGGTCGAACACGACGGCCTCGACACCGGCGGCCTTGGCGCGCTCGGCAACCAGGGCGCCGACCTGCTTGGCCTGCGCGGACTTGTCGCCCTCGCCACCACGGATCGAAGCGTCCAGGTTCGACGCCGACGCCAGGGTGTGACCCTTGATGTCGTCGATGACCTGAGCGGTGATACCGCGGTTCGAACGCGTCACGACGAGGCGCGGACGCTCCGCCGTACCCGAGACGTTCTTGCGAATGCGGACATGGCGGCGGGCCTTGGCGGCACGCTTGTAAGCGTCGCCCTTGGCGATCTTCACACCGTATGCCATGGCTTACTTACCAGCCTTTCCGACCTTGCGGCGGATGACCTCGCCGGCGTACTTGACGCCCTTGGCCTTGTACGGGTCGGGCTTCCGCAGCTTGCGGATGTTCGCCGCGACCTCGCCGACCTTCTGCTTGTCGATGCCCTCGACGCTGAGCTTGGTCGGGGACTCCACCTTGAAGGTGATGCCCTCGGGGGCCTCGATCAGGATCGGGTGGCTGTAGCCCAGGGCGAACTCCAGGTTGGAGCCCTTCGCCTGGACGCGGTAACCGACACCGCTGATCTCAAGAGCCTTGCTGTAGCCCGTGGTCACGCCGGTGATCATGTTCGCCACCAGCGTGCGGGACAGGCCGTGCAGGGCCTTGTTCTGACGCTCGTCGTTCGGGCGGGTGACGACAAGGGTGCCGTCCTCGGCCTTAGCGATCTCGATGGGCGCGGCGACAGCGTGCGTGAGGGAGCCCTTGGGGCCCTTCACGTGCACCGTGCGGCCATCGATGGTGACGTCCACACCAGCGGGAACCTGGATGGGCAGCCGTCCAATACGCGACATTGGCTATTCCTCCGTTCCCGATTACCAGACGTAGGCGAGGACTTCCCCACCCACGCCCTTCTTGCTGGCCTGCTGGCCGGTCAGGAGACCGTGGGACGTGGAGATGATCGCCACGCCCAGGCCGCCGAGGACCTTCGGCAGGTTGGTGGACTTTGCGTAGACCCGCAGGCCCGGCTTCGAGATGCGCTTGATGCCGGCGATCGAGCGCTCGCGGTTCGGGCCGAACTTCAGCTCGAGGGTCAGGGACTTGCCGACCTCGGCGTCCTCGACCTTCCAGCCGGTGATGTAGCCCTCCTGCTGGAGGATCTCCGCGATGTGCGACTTGATCTTGCTGTGCGGCATCGACACGGTGTCGTGGTATGCCGAGTTAGCGTTTCGCAGACGGGTCAGCATGTCTGCGATCGGATCGGTCATGGTCATGTTTGGCCTTCGGCCTCTCTCGCCGGGGTTTCCTATGTGCGCCATCCCTCTCCCCGATCAGTGTCGGGACGGGTGCGGCGCGGGGACCTTCGGCGTAGTAAGCGACTTTGCGGGCGGCGGGCGCCCAACCCTTCCACTCTACGCGAGTGGGGGCGGGGCCCCCGCCGACCAGATGCTTACCGAGAGCCCTGGTCAACCCAAGTGGGTTGTTACCAGGAGCTCTTGGTCACGCCCGGCAGCTCGCCACGGTGAGCCATCTCACGAAGGCACACGCGGCAGAGGCCGAACTTGCGGTAGACGGAGTGCGGACGGCCACAGCGCTGGCAGCGCGTGTAGGCACGCACACCGAACTTCGGCTTGCGGGCAGCCTTGGCAATAAGAGACTTCTTCGCCATCTCGCTTACGCCTCCTTGAAGGGGAAGCCGAGGTGACGAAGGAGGGCGCGACCCTCGTCGTCGTTGGTCGCCGTGGTCACCACGGTGATGTCCATACCCCGGACGCGGTCGATCTTGTCCTGGTCGATCTCGTGGAACATGACCTGCTCCGTGAGACCGAAGGTGTAGTTGCCCCGGCCGTCGAACTGCTTCGGGGACAGACCACGGAAGTCGCGGATGCGCGGCAGCGCGAGCGACAGCGTACGGTCCAGGAACTCCCACATGCGGTCACCACGGAGGGTGACGTGGCAGCCGATCGGCTGCCCCTCGCGCAGCTTGAACTGCGCGATCGACTTGCGGGCCTTGGTCACGGCCGGCTTCTGGCCCGTGATCGTGGTGAGGTCGCGGATGGCGCCCTCGATCAGCTTGGAGTCGCGGGCGGCGTCGCCCACACCCATGTTGACCACGATCTTGGTCAGGCCGGGGATCTGCATGACGTTCTCGTAGGAGAACTCCTCGCGGAGCTTCCCGGCGATCTCGTCACGGTAGCGCTGCTTGAGACGCGGTGCGTTGGTGGTGGCAGTCATCAGATGTCCTCACCGGTGCGCTTGGCAACGCGGATCTTGTTGCCCTCGTCGTCGAAGCGGTAACCGACACGAGTGACGACCTTCTTGCCGTCCTTCTCCACGATCAGCTGAACGTTGCTGACGTGGATGGGGGCCTCGGTCGTCACGATGCCGCCGGTCTTGGAACCACGAGCGGTCTGGCCGGCCTTGGTGTGCTTCTTGACCCGGTTGACACCCTCGACGAGAACACGGTCCTCAGCGGGCATGGCCTGAATGACCTTGCCCTGCTTGCCCTTGTCCTTACCGGTGATGACCTGAACCAGGTCGCCCTTCTTGATCTTCATCGGTTACAGCACCTCCGGCGCGAGCGAGACGATCTTCATGAACTTCTTCTCGCGCAGCTCTCGGCCCACGGGGCCGAAGATACGGGTGCCGCGGGGGTCACCGTCGTTCTTGAGAACGACAGCGGCGTTCTCGTCGAAGCGGATGTACGAGCCATCCGGACGGCGGCGCTCCTTGACGGTGCGAACGATGACCGCCTTGACGACGTCACCCTTCTTCACGTTGCCACCGGGGATCGCGTCCTTGACGGTGGCGACGATGACGTCACCGATGCCCGCGTAGCGGCGACCCGAACCACCGAGAACACGGATGCAAAGGATCTCCTTGGCACCAGTGTTGTCGGCGACCCGAAGTCGCGACTCCTGCTGGATCACGTCTATCTCCTGATCGTCTGCCGGTTCCCGGCGGGGGCCTCGAGTGAATCGAGACCCCACGCCGAGCCTGGCGGAACTTATCCGAGGGGAGACCCCCTCAGACGGTAATTGCGGAATTCCCTTGCGGGAATTTCCTTACTTGGCCTTCTCGAGGATCTCGACGATGCGCCAGCGCTTGCTCGCCGACAGCGGACGCGTCTCCATGATGAGGACGCGGTCGCCGACACCGGCAGCGTTCTGCTCGTCGTGCGCCTTGAGCTTGTTCGTACGGCGGATGACCTTGCCGTACAGCGCGTGCTTGACGCGGTCCTCGACAGCGACGACGACGGTCTTGTCCATCTTGTCGCTGACGACGAGACCCTCACGGGTCTTGCGGAAGCCGCGCTCGTTCGTCTCAGTCACATTCTTCTCGCTCATCAGGCGCTCTCCACCGTCTCGATGCCCAGCTCGCGCTCGCGCATCAGGGTGTAGATCCGGGCGATGTCCTTACGGACGGACTTGAGCCGACCGTGGTTCTCGAGCTGCCCGGTCGCCGCCTGGAAGCGGAGGTTGAACAGCTCTTCCTTGGCCTCACGGAGCTTCGCGACGAGGTCCTCGTCGTTCAGCTCACGCAGCTCGGTCGCCTTGATACCAGCGGCCATCACGACTCACCTGCCTCGCGCCGAACAATGCGGCACTTCATCGGAAGCTTGTGGGCGGCGCGGGTGAGCGCCTCACGAGCAACCTTCTCGTTCGGGAAAGACAGCTCGAACATCACCCGACCGGGCTTGACGTTCGCGATCCACCACTCCGGAGAACCCTTACCGGAACCCATGCGGGTTTCGGCCGGCTTCTTCGTCAGCGGGCGGTCGGGGTAGATGTTGATCCACACCTTGCCGCCGCGCTTGATGTGACGGGTCATGGCGATACGAGCGGACTCGATCTGCCGGTTCGTCACGTAGGCCGGGGTCAGGGCCTGGATGCCGTACTCACCGAAAGCGAGCTCGGTGCCACCCTTGGCCATGCCCGAGCGCTTCGGGTGGTGCTGCTTGCGGTGCTTGACCCTGCGAGGGATCAGCATGTCGGTCAGGCCTCCGTTCCGGTGGACTCAGCCGGAGCAGCGGCAGCGGCCTCGGCCTTGGGGGCCTCGGCACCTGCGCTGCTGCCCTGCTGCGGCTTGCGGCCGCGGCCGCCACGCTCGCCACCACGGCCACCGCGGGCCGGGCGGTCCTGGGCGCCGCCACGGGACGGGCGGTTGCCCGCACGCGCCGCGGCGTTCTCGGCGCGGACCTCGGCGATGTTCTTGACGTCGCCCTTGTAGATCCAGACCTTCACGCCGATGCGGCCGAAGGTGGTCTTGGCCTCGAAGAAGCCGTAGTCGACGTTCGCGCGGAGCGTGTGCAGGGGCACACGGCCCTCGCGGTAGAACTCCGAGCGGGACATCTCGGCGCCGCCGAGACGGCCACCGCACTGGATCTTGATGCCCTTGGCGCCGGCCTTCATCGTCGACTGCATGCTCTTGCGCATGGCGCGACGGAAGGAGACGCGGGAGGACAGCTGCTCGGCGACGGCCTGGGCCACCAGCTGAGCGTCCACCTCGGGGTTCTTGACCTCGAGGATGTTCAGCTGGACCTGCTTGCCGGTCAGCTTCTCCAGCTCGCCGCGGATGCGGTCGGCCTCGGCGCCGCGGCGGCCGATGACGATGCCCGGACGAGCGGTGTGGATGTCGACGCGGACGCGGTCGCGGGTGCGCTCGATCTCAACCTTCGAGATACCGGCGCGCTCCATGCCCTTCGTCATCATGCGACGAATGGCAACGTCTTCCTTGACGTAGTCCTTGTACAGCTTGTCGGCGTACCAGCGCGACTTGAAGTCGGTGGTGATGCCGAGGCGGAACCCGTGCGGGTTAACCTTCTGGCCCATTACCGGGTTCCTTCCTTGCTGCTGACGACCACGGTGATGTGGCTGGTCCGCTTACGGATCCGGTAGGCACGGCCCTGGGCACGCGGACGGAACCGCTTCAGGGTCGGGCCCTCGTCCACGTACGCCTCGCTGATGACCAGCGAAGAGGCGTCGGTGTGGTCGTAGTTGTGTGCAGCGTTGGCGATGGCGCTGTCCAGCACCTTGCCAACCGGCACGCTCGCGGCCTGCGGGGCGAAACGCAGGACCGCCTGAGCCTCCGTGGCGTCCATGCCACGGATGAGGTCCACCACGCGGCGGGCCTTCATGGGCGTGACGCGGATGTACCGCGCCTGGGCCCTGGCTTCCATGGTTGTCCCTTCGGTGTCAGTCATAGTCGTTCACACCCCGCCTTAGCGGCGCTTCGACTTGCGGTCGTCCTTGACGTGGCCGCGGAAGGTGCGGGTCGGCGAGAACTCGCCGAGCTTGTGGCCGACCATCGACTCGGTGACGAACACCGGGACGTGCGTCTTGCCGTTGTGCACCGCGAGCGTGTGGCCCAGCATGGCCGGCACGATCATGGAGCGACGGGACCAGGTCTTGATGACGTTCTTGGTACCAGCTTCGTTCTGGGCGTCCACCTTCTTGATGAGGTGGCCGTCGACGAAGGGTCCCTTCTTGAGACTACGCGGCATCTAAACCCGCTCCTAGCGCTTCTTGTTCGTCTTGCGGCGGCGGACGATGTACTTGTTGCTCGCCTTCTTGGGAGAACGAGTACGACCCTCCTTCTGACCCCACGGGGAGACCGGGTGGCGACCACCGGAGGTCTTACCCTCACCACCACCGTGCGGGTGGTCGACCGGGTTCATCGCCACACCACGCACGGTCGGGCGAACGCCCTTCCAGCGCATACGGCCGGCCTTGCCCCAGTTGATGTTCGACTGCTCGGCGTTGCCGACCTCGCCGACGGTGGCGCGGCAGCGGACGTCGACCAGGCGGACCTCACCGGACGGCATGCGCAGGTGGGCGTACTGGCCCTCCTTCGCCAGCAGCTGCACGGACGAACCGGCAGAGCGGGCGAACTTGGCGCCGCCACCGGGACGGAGCTCGATCGCGTGGATCGTCGTACCGACCGGGATGTTGCGCAGCGGCAGGTTGTTGCCCGGCTTGATGTCGGCGCCAGCGCCGTTCTCGATCCGGTCACCCTGCTGGAGCTTCGCGGGGGCGATGATGTAGCGCTTCTCGCCGTCTGCGTAGTGCAGCAGCGCGATGCGCGCGGTGCGGTTCGGGTCGTACTCGATGTGAGCGACCTTGGCCGGCACGCCGTCCTTGTCGTGACGACGGAAGTCGATCACGCGGTAGGCGCGCTTGTGGCCACCACCCTGGTGGCGAACGGTCACACGACCGGCGTTGTTACGGCCGCCCTTGCTGTGCAGGGGGCGGACCAGCGACTTCTCCGGCGTGGACCGCGTGATCTCGACAAAGTCGGCGACGCTGGAGCCACGACGGCCCGGGGTCGTCGGCTTGTACTTGCGGATACCCATTTCTCAGTCCTCGTCCGATTCCGGACGACTCGGACTCCGTTAGGAGACCGGGCCGCCGAAGATGTCGATACGGTCGCCCTCGGCGAGGGTCACGATGGCGCGCTTGGTGTTGGCGCGCTTGCCGAAACCGGTCTTGGTGCGCTTGCGCTTACCCTGACGGTTGATCGTGTTGACCCCGGTGACCTTGACCGAGAAGACCGCCTCGACGGCCTGCTTGATCTGGGTCTTGTTCGCGCGCGGGTCGACGATGAACGTGTACTTGTTCTCGTCGAGGAGCGCGTAGCTCTTCTCCGAAACCACCGGCTTGACCAGGATGTCACGGGGGTCCGTGTAGGTCTTGCTGGTGACCACGGCGACAGTCGCCTCGCTCATCAGGCGTCGCTCCCTTCGAGCTCGCCGGCCGTCTTCGCGGCCACGAAGGACTCGAAGGCGGCCTTCGTGAAGACCACGTCGTCCGAGACGAGCACGTCGTACGTGTTCAGCTGGCCCGGCTCCAGGATGTGGACCTGGGGCAGGTTGCGGGCGGACAGCCACGCGGCCTCGTCGGCACGGTCGACGACCAGGAGCAGGTTCTTGCGCTCCGAGATCTTGCCGAACAGCGACTTGGCGGCCTTGGTGGAAGCCGAGCCCTCGACCACGCCGGTGACGACGTGGATGCGGGAGTGACGCGCCCGGTCGGTGAGGGCACCGCGCAGGGCGGCGGCCTTCATCTTCTTCGGGGTCCGCTGCGAGTAGTCACGCGGCACGGGACCGTGCACGACGCCACCACCGGCGAACTGCGGCGCGCGGGTCGAGCCCTGACGGGCGCGACCGGTGCCCTTCTGGCGGTACGGCTTCTTGCCGCCGCCTCGGACCTCACCGCGGGTCTTGGTCTTGTGCGTGCCCTGACGGGCAGCGGCCAGCTGCGCGACGACGACCTGGTGGATCAGCGGAACGCTGACCTTCGCGTCGAAGATCTCCGTGGGGAGCTCGACGGTCCCGGCCTTGTCGCCTGCCGGCGAAAGGATGTCAATGGTGCTCATCGTTACCTCAGGCCCCCTTGGCCGCGGTACGGACCAGGACGAGGCCGCCGTTCGGACCAGGAACCGCGCCCTTGATCAGGAGCAGGCCCTTCTCCGCGTCAACGGCGTGGACGGTCAGGTTCTGGGTGGTGACCCGCTCGTTGCCCATACGGCCCGCCATGCGGAGGCCCTTGAACACACGGCCCGGGGTGGCGCAGCCACCGATGGAACCGGGGGAGCGGTGCTTGCGCTGGGTGCCGTGACCGGCGCCGAGGCCCTTGAAGTTGTGACGCTTCATGACACCGGCGAAGCCCTTGCCCTTGCTCTTGCCGGTGACGTCGACCTTGACGCCCGACTCGAACACGGCAGCGGTGATCTCCTGGCCGAGCGTGTACTCGCTGGCGTCAGCGGTACGCAGCTCCACCAGGTGGCGGCGCGGGGTGACGTCGGCCTTGGCGAAGTGACCCTTGAGGGGCTTGTTCACCTTGCGCGGGTCGATCTCGCCGAAGGCGATCTGGACCGACTCGTAGCCGTCGCTGTCGTTGGTGCGGACCTGGGTGACGACACAGGGCCCGGCCTTGACGACGGTCACCGGGACGACCCGGTTGTTCTCGTCCCAGACCTGGGTCATGCCGAGCTTCTCGCCCAGGACGCCCTTAATGTTCTTAGCCATCTCGCGCGTCACCTCAGAGCTTGATCTCGATGTCGACGCCCGCCGGCAGGTCGAGGCGCATGAGCGAGTCAACCGTCTTCGGCGTGGGGTCGAGGATGTCGATGAGGCGCTTGTGCGTGCGCATCTCGAAGTGCTCGCGCGAGTCCTTGTACTTGTGCGGCGACTTGATGACGCAGTACACGTTCTTCTCAGTGGGCAGCGGCACCGGGCCCGCGACCGACGCACCAGTGCGCGTCACCGTCTCGACGATCTTCTTCGCCGAGGAGTCGATGACCTCGTGGTCGTAGGCCTTGAGCCGGATGCGGATCTTCTGTCCCGCCATGGCTACTTCGTAGTCCTGTCTCTCGTAACGCTCTGGGACTCGGTGTGCTGCGCCTCTTGCGAGGCGCTGCCCTTCTCCGACCCACGCGGTCGGGCGTGTCGCGCCCCTTCCGGAAGATTTCCCGGAGGAAATTCCCTTACGAAGGGGGCTGTGGGGGAAGGACACCCACCGAGTGCCTGGCCGGGGCCGCGCCAACGCTTCCCGGAAGATTCCCGTACTTCCACCCCTGAAAAGGGGTGACGAGTACTGCGGGACTCGCTTCCAGTCCTCCCGGCGGGAGGCGCGCAAGCATCAGCTCACAACCGAGCAACCTGAACAGTGTGCCATACGCGCCCGAAGGGGCGCCAATCGCAGCCGAAGAAGGTACCCCGACCGGCTCAGTTGTCAAACCACCTCGCCGACATACGGGACACTATGGTCGCGTAGGCCCAGGCCGCCCACAAGCGGTCAGCCGGCCCGACCGTCGCGCCGGCACCCTGAGCCTCCCTGGCCTTACCCGCCTTTGCCGTGGTTTGCCGTGGTCTTGAGCAACCCGCGCGATCCCTCTCACGTCCTCTGACACGCTGGGGCAGCCGGGGACTGCGTGCTGCACAACGAGACGGAGTCACTTAGTTGAACACCTCACAGCGCATGGTGATATCCCGCCGGACCGCGCTCGCCGGCCTGGCCGCCACCTCCCTGGCGGTCGCGGCGGGGTGCAGCGGCGGCGGGGGCGGCCACAAGTCCAAGGCCTCCCCCAGCCCCATAAGGGCGGTGGACCCCCATGCCACGCAGTCGTTCAACGGCGTGAAGAACCCCCTGCTGCTCCAGGTCATGGCGCACCCCGACGACGACCTGTTCTTCATGAACCCCGACGCCCTGCACATCGTGGAGTCCGGGGTGCCCGTCGTCTCGGTCTATGTGACGGCCGGCGAGGCCGTGGGCCAGAACTGGATCGAGGGCATGCCCAAGGGCAAGCCCGACAAGGCCGCCTATTCCTCGGCCCGCCACCAGGGCCTGCGCCAGGCGTACGCGGAGATGCTGGGCGTGGACAAGTTCACGGGCTGGAAGAAGTCCGTCCTGGACCTCGGCAACGGCGTCGAGGCCGAGACCAACGAGCTGTCCAACGGCAACCGCCGCGCCCAGCTGGTCTTCCTCAACATCGCCATGCTCTCCGCCCACGAGATGCGGCTGCCGCTGCTGTGGGAACGCCCGTCCGCCGAGATGCAGAGCATGGTCGCCACGGGCTCCCCGTGCACCACGGTGAGCAAGTACACCCACAGCACGCTGGTGGACACGCTGGCCACGATCATGGACCGCTTCAAGCCGTCCGTGATCCACACGATGGACCCGGACCCCGACTACCAGGTCCACGACGCCACGCACCCCAAGGACAACGACTACGGCGCCTGCTCCGACCACCGCGACCACACGCCGACCGCCCTCTTCACCTGGAAGGCGATGTCGCAGTGGGTCGCCGACGCCACGAAGCGTGACGGGCACACCCCGCGCTTCGTGACCACGTCGTTCCGCGGCTACTACAACCAGCGCTGGCCGCACAATCTGCCGCCCGAGGTCGTGGAGCAGAAGCACCGCCTGGTCCAGGCGTACGGCGGCGACCCCAAGTGGGAGTGCGGCAACCCCGCGGGCTGCGGTGACTACGGCCAGGGCGGCGACCGCCCGATCAAGAACCGCAAGGGCTGGATCCGCTCCACGCACTACCGCTACGAGGGCGCCACCACGGCCCCGGACACCGATAAGTCGGGCCGTCTGGAGGCGTACGGCGTGCTCGGCATGCAGGCGGTGCGCTGGCAGGAGACCTCCGCCGGGAGCGGCCGCTGGGGCGACCCGCAGAACCTCGGCGGCGGCCCCCTCGCCCCCGCCCTGGCCTCCGTCAAGGACACGGCCGGGCGCAGGCTGCTGTTCGGCCTGCGGTTCTCGGCCCTGGCGGGCCAGGGCCGGCCGGACACCCGCGAGATCGTGGTGCTGGAGCAGGGCTCCCCCGACGGCGCGTTCAAGGACTGGAAGCCGCTCGGCAACCCCGAGCACAAGGCCGACCGCGGCCGCCGCGTCGGCATGCCCGCCGCGATCGCCACGCCGGACGGCCGGGTGCACCTCTTCGTCCGCAACGCCGGCAAGGGCGTATCCAGCCGCGTCCGCGAGGCCGACGGCAAGTGGGGCAAGTGGCAGAGCCTGCACGGCCAGGAGATCCAGGACGGCCTGACGCTGGCCCTGGACCAGGACAAGCGGGTGCACGTCTTCGGCACCGGCCGGGACACCGTGCACCACTGGAGCCAGGACGCGCCGGACAAGCCGGTCCGCGCGATGCCCCTCAAGGGCCTCCCCCAGCCCGGCGGGCTCCCCGGTGCCACCCTGGACCCGGACGGGCGCCTCGCGGTCGTCTACCGCACTCCCGAGGCCGCCCAGCCGTCCGTCCACCGCTTCAAGCCCGGCTCCGACGACGTCGCCACCACCGAGCTCAAGGAGTTCTCGGGCTACGGCCCGCTCGACGCCCACACCCTGGCCGTGCGCGGCGGCAGCGACACCGTGACCGTCCTCGGCCGGGCCGTCGACGGCAAGCTCCAGGTGGTGGACGCCGGCTCCGGCGACGCCTCGCCGAGGACCGGCCCCGACCAGGTCGCCGTGGGCACCCCCGCGGTCCTCACCGACGCCGGCCACCAGCTGTGCGTGGTGGCCATGGGCACGGACGCGAGCCCCTGGGTCTGGCGCCCCGAGAGCGGCTGACAGCCGCGCGGAAGCCCGTAGGACAGCCCCCGGAATTCACCCTCCGGGGGCTTTGCCTTATCCCCAGTACGAGCGATTTCCCGGCAGGAGACACGACCCGTCGTGGAAAAGCGGAAGGGCCCGCACATCCGAAGATGTGCGGGCCCTTCCCGACCGTTCAGGTCAGACCTTCAAGCAAGAAGACTTACTTGTTGATCTTGGTGACCTGGCCGGCGCCGACGGTGCGGCCGCCCTCACGGATGGTGAAGCGCAGGCCCTCCTCCATGGCGACGGGCTGGATCAGGGAGACGGACATCTCGGCGTTGTCGCCGGGCATGACCATCTCCGTGCCCTCCTTGAGGGTCACAACACCGGTCACGTCAGTCGTACGGAAGTAGAACTGCGGACGGTAGTTGTTGAAGAACGGGGTGTGACGGCCACCCTCGTCCTTCGACAGGATGTACGCCGTGGCCTCGAACTCGGTGTGCGGCGTGACCGAACCCGGCTTGATGATGCACTGGCCGCGCTCGACGTCCTCGCGCTTGATGCCACGGAGGAGCAGACCGACGTTCTCACCGGCCTGGCCCTCGTCGAGCAGCTTGCGGAACATCTCGATGCCGGTGACCGTGGTGGTGGTCTTCTCGGTCTTGATGCCGATGATGTCGACGGTCTCGTTGACCTTCAGGACACCACGCTCGATACGACCGGTGACGACGGTGCCACGACCGGTGATCGTGAAGACGTCCTCGATCGGCATCAGGAACGGCTTGTCGACGTCACGCTCGGGCTGCGGGATGTTCTCGTCGACGGCCTTCATCAGGCCGAGGAGCTTCTCGCCCCACTCCTTGTCGCCCTCGAGCGCCTTGAGCGCCGAGACCTGGACGACCGGAGCGTCGTCGCCGTTGAACTCGTACTCGTTGAGGAGCTCACGGACCTCGAGCTCGACGAGCTCCAGGATCTCCTCGTCGTCCACCATGTCGGCCTTGTTCAGGGCGACGACGATGTACGGAACGCCGGACTGGCGGGCCAGGAGCACGTGCTCCTTGGTCTGCGGCATCGGACCGTCGGTCGCGGCGACCACGAGGATCGCGCCGTCCATCTGGGCGGCACCGGTGATCATGTTCTTGATGTAGTCCGCGTGACCGGGGCAGTCGACGTGGGCGTAGTGACGCGACTCGGTCTGGTACTCAACGTGAGCGATCGAGATCGTGATACCACGCTGACGCTCTTCGGGCGCCTTGTCGATCTCGTCGAACGGCGTGAAGGGGTTGAGCTCCGGGTACGCGTCGTGCAGCACCTTGGTGATCGCCGCGGTAAGAGTGGTCTTACCGTGGTCGACGTGACCGATGGTGCCGATGTTGACGTGCGGCTTAGTCCGCTCGAACTTCGCCTTCGCCACTGGGTCCTCCTACGGAGTGGTTCTGTACGCCTTACTCATCGGCGCCAGGTGATCTTTGCTGGGGTGCCGTCCGCCGGGGCATCCGCCACGCATCGAAAGGAACACAGTCCTCACGGTACGCGGTGGAATGCCCCGACAGTCGGTGTAAAGCCTAAAGCGTGAGCTTTGCGTGCGGAGACGCGGTTACTCGCCCTTGGCCTTCGCGATGATCTCCTCGGCGACGTTCCTCGGAACCTCGGCGTAGGAGTCGAACTGCATCGAGTAGCTTGCGCGACCCGACGTCTTGCTGCGGAGGTCTCCGACGTAGCCGAACATCTCCGACAGCGGAACCAGGCCCTTGACGAGCTTGGCGCCGTGACGGTCCTCCATGGCCTGGATCTGGCCACGGCGGGAGTTGATGTCACCGATCACATCGCCCATGTAGTCCTCGGGGGTGGTGACCTCGACGGACATCATCGGCTCGAGCAGAGCCGGGGACGCCTTGCGAGCACCCTCCTTGAACGCCATGGAACCGGCGATCTTGAAGGCGAGTTCGGACGAGTCGACGTCGTGGAAGGCACCGTCGAGCAGCGTCACCTTGACGCCGGTCAGCGGGTAGCCGGCCAGCACGCCGAACTCCATGGCCTCCTGGCAACCCGCGTCCACGGACGGGATGTACTCCCGCGGGATGCGGCCACCGGTGACCTTGTTCTCGAACTCGTAGCCATCGCCCTCGAGGGGCTCGATGGCCATCTGCACCTTGGCGAACTGGCCGGAACCACCAGTCTGCTTCTTGTGCGTGTAGTCGATACGCTCGACGGCCTTGCGGATCGTCTCGCGGTACGCGACCTGCGGCTTGCCGACGTTCGCCTCGACGCGGAACTCACGGCGCATACGGTCGACCAGCACGTCGAGGTGCAGCTCGCCCATACCCGCGATGATGGTCTGGCCCGTCTCCTCGTCCGTGTGGACCTGGAAGGACGGGTCCTCCTCGGCGAGACGCTGGATGGCGACACCCAGCTTCTCCTGGTCGCCCTTGGACTTCGGCTCGATGGCGACCTGGATCACCGGGGCCGGGAAGTCCATGGACTCGAGGATGACCGGGTTCGACGCGTCACAGAGGGTCTCACCGGTGGTGGTCTGCTTCAGACCCATGACGGCGACGATGTCACCGGCACCCACCGACTCGATCTCCTCACGCTTGTTCGCGTGCATCCGGTAGATCTTGCCGATGCGCTCCTTCTTGCCCTTCACGGAGTTCTGCACCTGGGTGCCGGTCTCCATGCGGCCCGAGTAAACCCGGACGAAGGTGAGCTTGCCGAGGTGCGGGTCGCTCATGATCTTGAAGGCAAGGCCGGCGAACGGCTCGTCGTCGGACGGCTTGCGCTTCACGACCTCATCGGCGTCGTTGACCGCGTGGCCCTCGACGGCCTCGATGTCGAGCGGCGACGGCAGGTAGCGCACGACCGCGTCGAGCAGGGGCTGAACGCCCTTGTTCTTGAACGCGGTGCCACAGAACACCGGGGTGACGGTGACGGAGTCGGCGCCGCCCTTGGAGGCGAGCGTGATGCGGCGGATGGCCGCCATCAGCTGCTCCTCGGTGGGCTCCTTGCCCTCGAGGAACAGCTCCATCATCTCGTCGTCGTGCTCGGCGACGCCCTCGAGGAGCTTGCCGCGCCATTCCTCGGCGGCCTCGGTGTGCGTGGCCGGGATGTCGACGACGTCGTACATCTCGCCCTTGGCGGCCTCGGCGGACCAGACCAGCGCCTTCATCTGGACGAGGTCGACCACGCCCTTGAAGTCGGCCTCGGCACCGATCGGCAGCTGCATGACCAGCGGCACCGCACCGAGGCGGTCGACGATCATGTCGACGCAGCGGTGGAACTCGGCGCCGGTGCGGTCGAGCTTGTTGACGAAGCAGATACGCGGAACGCCGTAGCGGTCCGCCTGACGCCACACGGTCTCGGACTGGGGCTCAACACCGGCAACGCCGTCGAACACCGTCACGGCACCGTCGAGGACGCGCAGCGAGCGCTCCACCTCGACGGTGAAGTCGACGTGGCCCGGGGTGTCGATGATGTTGATGGTGTGGTCGACGTTGTTCAGCGGCCAGTGGCAGGTCGTCGCGGCAGACGTGATCGTGATGCCGCGCTCCTGCTCCTGCTCCATCCAGTCCATCGTGGCAGCGCCGTCGTGGACCTCACCGATCTTGTACGAAACACCGGTGTAGAACAGGATCCGCTCGGTGGTGGTCGTCTTGCCCGCGTCGATGTGGGCCATGATCCCGATGTTGCGGACCTTGGCCAGGTCAAGCGAAGTGGTGGCCATATGGCTCAGTCTTCTCTCGGTTCTCGATGGGGGTAGCGACTACCAGCGGTAGTGCGCGAAGGCCTTGTTGGACTCGGCCATCTTGTGCGTGTCCTCACGCTTCTTGACCGCGGCGCCCAGACCGTTGGAGGCGTCCAGGAGCTCGTTCATGAGGCGCTCGGTCATGGTCTTCTCGCGACGGGCGCGGGAGTAACCGACGACCCAGCGGAGCGCCAGGGTGGAGGCGCGGCCCGGACGGACCTCGACCGGCACCTGGTAGGTGGCGCCACCGACACGACGGGACTTGACCTCGAGAGCCGGCTTGACGTTCTCGAGGGCGCGCTTGAGGGTGATGACCGGGTCGTTACCGGTCTTCTCGCGCAGACCCTCCATGGCGCCGTACACGATGCGCTCGGCGGTGGAGCGCTTTCCGTGCAGCAGGATCTTGTTGATCAGGGAGGTGACAAGAGGAGAACCGTAGACCGGGTCGATGATGACCGGGCGCTTCGGGGCGGGGCCCTTACGAGGCATTCTTACTTCTCCTTCTTGGCGCCGTAGCGGCTGCGAGCCTGCTTACGGTTCTTGACGCCCTGCGTGTCGAGGGAGCCGCGGATGATCTTGTAGCGAACACCCGGCAGGTCCTTCACACGGCCACCGCGCACGAGCACGATGGAGTGCTCCTGCAGGTTGTGACCCTCACCCGGAATGTAAGCGGTGACCTCGATGCCGGAGGTCAGACGCACACGCGCGACCTTACGGAGCGCCGAGTTCGGCTTCTTCGGGGTGGTCGTGAAAACACGCGTGCAGACGCCACGACGCTGGGGCGAACCCTCGAGCGCGGGCGTCTTGTTCTTCTCGACCTTGTCCTGCCGGCCCTTTCGGACCAGCTGCTGGATCGTAGGCACCGTTTCTCCGGTTTCTGTGTGCCGATCACGATAAAACTAACCTGGGAGCAAACACCGACCCACGCGGTCGGGTGTGTCGAAGGCTGCAGACCACCGCCGAAGACGGCTAGGCGCAGATTTCGGTGTCTCGGACCGGTGACGGTCCGGGTCTCCCGCACGGTCTAAAGGCACGCACGAGAGCCCAGGGACACCCCAGGCACAAGGTCAGAGCGTACCTAGCGCATGGGCTGCGGTCAAAACAAATGCACACGCGGTGGACACCCCGGCGCGCGCGGCGCGGCGCGACCCGGGGCCCGTTTCCCCGGGCCCCGCACGGGCGACCGGGGCGTCGCCGAAGATGACGATCACTCTACCGGCCGAACGAGTGAGAGTGACAACACGCCGCAGGGCGGCCACCCCTCGAAAGGGATGACCGCCCTGTGCGTTCGACTTGCGACTTACTGGTTGTACGGACCGTAGTCGTAGTCCTCCAGCGGGACCGCCTGGCCGGAGCCGGTGCCGAAGGGCGAGTAGTCGATGTCGTCGTAGCCGACGGCCGAGTACATCGCGGCCTTGGCCTCCTCGGTGGGCTCCACCCGGATGTTGCGGTAGCGGGACAGGCCCGTACCGGCCGGGATGAGCTTACCGATGATGACGTTCTCCTTGAGGCCGATCAGGGAGTCCGACTTGGCGTTGATCGCCGCGTCGGTGAGCACCCGGGTCGTCTCCTGGAAGGACGCCGCCGACAGCCACGACTCGGTGGCGAGCGAGGCCTTGGTGATACCCATCAGCTGCGGACGGCCGGAGGCGGGGTGACCGCCCTCGGTGACCACACGACGGTTCTCGCCCTCGAAGCGCGAGCGCTCCACGAGCTCGCCCGGCAGCAGCTCCGCGTCGCCGGACTCGATGATCGTCACGCGGCGCAGCATCTGCCGGATGATGATCTCGATGTGCTTGTCGTGGATCGACACACCCTGCGAGTTGTAGACCTTCTGGACCTCGCCGACCAGGTGGACCTGGACGGCGCGCTGACCCAGGATGCGCAGAACGTCGTGCGGGTTGGTGGCACCGACGGTGAGCTTCTGGCCCACCTCGACGTGCTCACCCTCGCTGACCAGCAGACGGGCACGCTTGGAGATGCCGAAGGCGGTCTCCTCGGAGCCGTCGTCCGGGGTGACGACGATCTTCTTGGTCTTCTCGGTCTCCTCGATGCGGACGCGGCCGGCCGCCTCCGAGATCGGGGCGACACCCTTGGGCGTACGGGCCTCGAAGAGCTCGACGACACGGGGCAGACCCTGGGTGATGTCGTCACCGGCCACACCACCGGTGTGGAAGGTACGCATCGTCAGCTGGGTACCCGGCTCACCGATGGACTGGGCCGCGATGATGCCGACGGCCTCACCGATGTCGACCAGCTTGCCGGTGGCCAGCGAGCGGCCGTAGCAGAAGGCACAGGTGCCGACCGCGGACTCACAGGTGAGGACCGAGCGGGTCTTGACCGTCTCGACGCCGTGGGCGACGAGCTGGTCGATGAGCACATCGCCCAGGTCGACGTTGGCAGGCGCGATGACCTTGCCGTCGACGACGACGTCCTCGGCGAGCATGCGGGCGTAGACGCTGGTCTCGACGTCGTCCGCCTTGCGGAGCACGCCGTCGGCACCCTTGGACGCGATCTGCAGCTTGAGGCCACGCTCGGTGCCGCAGTCCTCCTCGCGGATGATCACGTCCTGCGAGACGTCCACCAGACGACGGGTCAGGTAACCCGAGTCGGCGGTACGCAGGGCGGTGTCCGCGAGACCCTTACGGGCACCGTGGGTGGAGATGAAGTACTCCAGCACGGACAGACCCTCACGGAACGACGCCTTAATGGGTCGCGGGATGGTCTCGTTCTTCGCGTTCGACACCAGACCACGCATACCGGCGATCTGACGCATCTGCATCATGTTTCCTCGGGCACCCGAGTCAACCATCATGAAGATGGGGTTCGTCTTGGGGAAGTTCGCGTTCATCGCCTCGGCGACCTCGTTGGTCGCCTTGGTCCAGATCGCGATGAGCTCCTGCGTGCGCTCGTCCTTGGTGATCAGACCGCGCTCGTACTGCTTCTGGACCTTCTCGTCCTGCGCCTCGTAGCCCTTGACGATCTCCTTCTTCGCCTCGGGAACGACGACGTCGGAGATGGCCACGGTGACACCGGAACGGGTCGCCCAGTGGAAACCGGCCGCCTTCAGGTTGTCGAGCGTCGCCGCCACGATGACCTTGGGGTAGCGCTCGGCCAGGTCGTTGACGATCTCGGAGAGCTGCTTCTTGCCCACCGAGTAGTCGACGAACGGGTAGTCCTCGGGCAGCAGCTCGTTGAAGAGCGCGCGGCCCAGCGTGGTGCGCAGGCGGAAGCTGTCCCCCTGCTGCCACTCCGGCTCGCCCTCCTCCTGCGCCGGCGGGGTCCAGCCACGCGGCGGGACGGTGCCGATCGGGAAGCGGATGTCGACCTTCGCCTGGAGCGAGAGCTCGCGGGCGTCGAACGCCATGATCGCCTCGGCGACCGAGCCGAAGGACCGGCCCTCGCCGATGACCTTGCGCTCCTCCTCGTCGGTGGTGAGGAAGAACAGGCCCAGCACCATGTCCTGGGTCGGCATGGTGACCGGACGGCCGTCGGCCGGCTTGAGGATGTTGTTCGAGGACAGCATCAGGATGCGGGCCTCGGCCTGCGCCTCCGCGGAGAGCGGCAGGTGGACGGCCATCTGGTCACCGTCGAAGTCCGCGTTGAACGCGGTGCAGACGAGCGGGTGGATCTGGATGGCCTTGCCCTCGACCAGCTGCGGCTCGAAGGCCTGGATGCCGAGGCGGTGCAGCGTGGGCGCACGGTTCAGCAGCACCGGGTGCTCGGCGATGACCTCTTCGAGGACGTCGTACACAACGGTGCGGCCGCGCTCGACCATGCGCTTGGCCGACTTGATGTTCTGCGCGTGGTTCAGGTCGACCAGGCGCTTCATCACGAACGGCTTGAAGAGCTCCAGCGCCATGGCCTTGGGCAGACCGCACTGGTGCAGCTTCAGCTGCGGACCGACGACGATGACGGAACGCGCGGAGTAGTCCACACGCTTACCGAGCAGGTTCTGACGGAAACGACCCTGCTTGCCCTTCAGCATGTCGCTGAGGGACTTCAGCGGGCGGTTGCCGGGACCGGTGACCGGGCGACCGCGGCGGCCGTTGTCGAACAGCGCGTCGACGGCCTCCTGAAGCATCCGCTTCTCGTTGTTCACGATGATCTCGGGGGCACCGAGGTCAAGGAGACGCTTGAGGCGGTTGTTGCGGTTGATCACACGGCGGTACAGGTCGTTCAGGTCGGAGGTCGCGAAGCGGCCACCGTCCAGCTGCACCATCGGACGCAGGTCCGGCGGGATCACGGGGATGCAGTCGAGCACCATGCCGCTGGGGCTGTTGCGGGTCTGCAGGAAGGCGGAGACGACCTTGAGGCGCTTGAGCGCACGGGTCTTCTTCTGGCCCTTGCCGGTCCGGATGATCTCGCGGAGGCGCTCGGCCTCCTCGTCGAGGTCGAAGGACTCCAGGCGCTTCTGGAGCGCGGCGGCGCCCATCGCACCCATGAAGTAGGTGCCGAAGCGGTCGCGCAGCTCGCGGTAGAGCAGCTCGTCGCCCTCGAGGTCCTGGACCTTGAGGTTCTTGAAGCGGCTCCACACCTCGTCGAGGCGGTCGATCTCGCGCTGCGCACGGTCGCGCAGCTGCTTCATCTCACGCTCGGCGCCCTCGCGCACCTTGCGGCGCACGTCGGCCTTGGCACCCTCGGCCTCCAGCTCGGCCAGGTCGGCCTCGAGCTTCTTGGCGCGGGCCTCCAGGTCGGCGTCGCGGCGCTGCTCGATCTGCTGGCGCTCGACGGAGACGTGGGCCTCCAGCGAGGGCAGGTCGCGCGTGCGGCGCTCCTCGTCCACCCACGTGATCATGTAGGCGGCGAAGTAGATGACCTTCTCGAGGTCCTTCGGGGCGAGGTCGAGCAGGTAGCCCAGGCGCGACGGGACGCCCTTGAAGTACCAGATGTGGGTGACGGGGGCGGCGAGCTCGATGTGGCCCATCCGCTCACGGCGCACCTTGGCGCGCGTGACCTCGACGCCACAGCGCTCACAGATGATGCCCTTGAAGCGGACACGCTTGTACTTGCCGCAGTAGCACTCCCAGTCCCGGGTCGGACCGAAGATCTTCTCGCAGAAGAGTCCGTCCTTCTCGGGCTTCAGGGTGCGGTAGTTGATGGTCTCCGGCTTCTTGACCTCGCCGTGGGACCAGGTTCGGATGTCGTCCGCGGTCGCCAGGCCGATCCGCAGCTCGTCGAAGAAGTTGACGTCGAGCACTGTTCGTCAATCCCTCTTTCAGGGTTTGTGCCCCCTCGCGCCAGCGAGTTAGTGGGCTCTACATCATGGTCTGGGGGTCCGGGGACGGTGGGGGGCTTCCGGAGAAGCCCCCCACCAGACCCGTCAGACCTCTTCGACGCTGCTCGGCTCGCGCCGGGACAGGTCGATACCGAGCTCTTCCGCCGCGCGGAAGACGTCCTCGTCCGTGTCGCGCATCTCGATGGACATGCCGTCCGAGGACAGCACCTCCACGTTGAGGCACAGCGACTGCATTTCCTTGATGAGCACCTTGAAGGACTCGGGAATGCCGGGCTCGGGGATGTTCTCGCCCTTGACGATGGCCTCGTAGACCTTCACGCGGCCGGTGACGTCGTCGGACTTGATGGTCAGCAGCTCCTGGAGGGCGTAGGCGGCGCCGTATGCCTCCAGCGCCCACACCTCCATCTCACCGAAGCGCTGGCCACCGAACTGGGCCTTACCACCCAGCGGCTGCTGGGTGATCATGGAGTACGGACCGGTCGAGCGGGCGTGCAGCTTGTCGTCGACCAGGTGGTGCAGCTTGAGGATGTACATGTACCCGACCGAGATCGGGTCCGGGAACGGCTCGCCGGAGCGGCCGTCGAACATCCGGGCCTTGCCGGAGGGCAGGACCAGGCGGTCACCGTCGCGGTTGGGGATCGTGGACTCGAAGAGACCGGCGATCTCGTCCTCGCGGGCACCGTCGAAGACCGGGGTCGCGACGTTGGTGCCGGCGGCGACCTCGTCAGCGCCGATCGCCTGGAGCCGCTTCATCCAGTCCTCGTCGCCCTCGACCTTCCAGCCGCGGCTGGCGAGCCAGCCGAGGTGGATCTCGAGGACCTGTCCCGGGTTCATTCGGGACGGGACACCGAGCGGGTTGAGGATGATGTCGACCGGGGTGCCGTCCTCGAGGAAGGGCATGTCCTCGACCGGAAGGATCTTGGAGATGACACCCTTGTTGCCGTGGCGGCCGGCGAGCTTGTCACCGTCGGTGATCTTGCGCTTCTGCGCGACGTAGACGCGGACCAGCTGGTTCACGCCCGGCGGCAGCTCGTCGCCCTCTTCGCGGTCGAAGACGCGGACGCCGATGACCTTGCCGATCTCACCGTGCGGCACCTTCAGCGAGGTGTCACGGACCTCACGGGCCTTCTCACCGAAGATCGCGCGGAGCAGGCGCTCCTCCGGGGTCAGCTCGGTCTCACCCTTGGGCGTGACCTTGCCGACGAGGATGTCGCCGGCGACGACCTCGGCACCGATACGGATGATGCCGCGCTCGTCGAGGTCGGCGAGGACCTCCTCGGAGACGTTCGGGATGTCCCGGGTGATCTCCTCCGGGCCGAGCTTGGTGTCACGGGCGTCGACCTCGTGCTCCTCGATGTGGATCGAGGAGAGGACGTCGTCCTGCACGAGGCGCTGCGACAGGATGATCGCGTCCTCGTAGTTGTGACCCTCCCACGGCATGAACGCCACGAGCAGGTTCTTGCCGAGCGCCATCTCGCCCTCGTCCGTGGACGGACCGTCGGCGAGCACCTGGCCGGACACCACGCGGGCGCCCTCGTCCACGACGACCTTCTGGTTGAAGGACGTGCCCTGGTTGGAGCGGGAGAACTTGGCGACCCGGTACGTGTTGTACGTGCCATCGTCGTTGGCGACGGTGACGTAGTCCGCGGAGACCTCCTGGACCACACCGTCCTTCTCCGCCTTGATGACGTCACCGGCGTCGACCGCGCAGCGGTACTCCATGCCGGTGCCGACCAGCGGGGCCTCCGCCTTGATCAGCGGAACGGCCTGGCGCATCATGTTCGATCCCATGAGCGCGCGGTTGGCGTCGTCGTGCTCGAGGAAGGGGATCATGGCGGTCGCGACCGACACCATCTGGCGCGGGGAGACGTCCATGTAGTCGACGTCGTCGCCGGCGATGTAGTCGATCTCGCCGCCACGGCGGCGGACCAGCACCCGGGACTCGGCGAAGCGCATGTCCTCGGTGAGGGGGGCGTTCGCCTGGGCGATGACGAAGCGGTCTTCCTCGTCGGCAGTCAGGTAGTCCACGTCATCGGTGACGACACCCTCGACGACCTTGCGGTACGGGGTCTCGACGAAGCCGAAGGCGTTGACGCGGCCGTACGAGGCGAGCGAGCCGATCAGACCGATGTTCGGGCCTTCGGGCGTCTCGATCGGGCACATGCGGCCGTAGTGCGACGGGTGCACGTCTCGCACCTCGAAGCCGGCCCGCTCACGGGACAGACCACCGGGGCCCAGCGCGGACAGACGGCGCTTGTGGGTCAGGCCCGACAGCGGGTTCGTCTGGTCCATGAACTGGGACAGCTGGCTGGTGCCGAAGAACTCCTTGATGGAGGCGACGACCGGCCGGATGTTGATCAGGGTCTGCGGCGTGATCGCCTCGACGTCCTGGGTGGTCATCCGCTCGCGGACGACGCGCTCCATACGAGCCAGACCCGTGCGGACCTGGTTCTGGATGAGCTCGCCGACGTTGCGCAGGCGACGGTTGCCGAAGTGGTCGATGTCGTCGGTCTCGACGACGATCGAGGTGCCGTTCTCGCCGACCGTCTCCAGCTCACCCGCGTGCAGCTTGACCAGGTACTTGATCGTCGCGATGACGTCGTCGACGGTCAGCACACCGGCGTCGAGGGGGGCGTCCGCGCCGAGCTTCTTGTTCACCTTGTAGCGGCCGACCTTCGCGAGGTCGTAGCGCTTGGGGTTGAAGTAGAGGTTCTCGAGCAGCGTCTGCGCGGCCTCGCGCGTCGGCGGCTCGCCCGGACGCAGCTTGCGGTAGATGTCGAGCAGCGCGTCGTCCTGGCCCTGGGTGTGGTCCTTCTCCAGGGTGGCGCGCATGGACTCGTACTCGCCGAACTCCTCGAGGATCTGCTCGGTCGTCCAACCGAGAGCCTTGAGCAGGACGGTCACGGACTGCTTGCGCTTGCGGTCGATGCGGACACCGACCATGTCGCGCTTGTCGACCTCCATCTCCAGCCAGGCACCCCGGGACGGGATGATCTTGGCGGTGAAGATGTCCTTGTCGGACGTCTTGTCGATGGAGGAGTCGAAGTAGACGCCCGGCGAGCGGACCAGCTGCGAGACGACGACACGCTCGGTGCCGTTGATGCAGAAGGTGCCCTTGTTGGTCATGAGCGGGAAGTCGCCCATGAAGACCGTCTGGGACTTGATCTCGCCGGTCTCATTGTTGGTGAACTCGGCGGTGACGAAGAGCGGGGCCGCGTACGTGAAGTCGCGCTCCTTGCACTCGTCGATGGAGTTCTTCGGCGGCTCGAAGCGGTGGTCGCGGAAGGTCAGCGACATCGACCCGGAGAAGTCCTCGATCGGGGAGATCTCTTCGAAGATCTCCTCCAGACCGGACTTGGTGGGGACGTCCTGACCGCTGTCCAGCGCAGCCTCGACGCGAGCCTTCCAGGCGGCGTTGCCGAGCAGCCAGTCGAAGCTCTCGGTCTGCAGCGCAAGGAGGTTCGGAACCTCGAGGGGCTCCTTGATCTTCGCAAAAGAGATGCGCAGCGGGGCGGTGCTGGCGCCGGTGTTCGTATTGGCAGTCGAGGCGTTGCGCGAGGCGGCCAAGAGGGGGTCCTTCCGAGGGCTCGGACTCACTACGCGCGTACCGGCCCCACTTCGTGCATTTGGATAGGAAATCCCAGGTCAGCGGGTTTCCATCGGCAGTGCTCGACAGTGGGCATGCCCCTGGTGACGGGCAGGGAGCAGCTAACAGGCAGCGCAAAGGGTCAGTGTAGCCACTTGGCCCACTGATGTCCAGAGCGGATTTCCGGAGACCGGTGCGATACCAATCTCTCCCTCCGGGATCCTGTTGTTCCTCAGTGCCTGGAGCAAGGCTTCCCTCTTCGCCGCCGATCCATGCCTCGCGCTGCGGATCGATGTGGCGACGCGTCCTGAGAATTGCGCGCGGCGTGCCGTTCGTCAAGGCCCCTCGGCCTACGGGTGCCCTCCGTGGCGCCCGAGCGCCTGCCGGTCGGCAGACACCGATGATCACCATACTCGCCCCTGGCCCCAGGGCAACAAGCCGTCGCGGGAACGCCCAAGGGCGACCACCCGCATGGGTGATCGCCCTTGAGACGTGAAACAAGGAGTCAGGAGACTCCGTGGGTCACTTGACCTCGACGGAGGCGCCGGCGCCCTTGAGGGCCTCGGCGGCCTTCTCCGCGGCGTCCTTGGCGACCTTCTCGAGGACCGGCTTCGGGGTGCCGTCGACGAGGTCCTTGGCCTCCTTCAGACCCAGGGAGGTCAGCTCGCGCACGACCTTGATGACCTGGATCTTCTTGTCACCGGCGGCGGTGAGGATGACGTCGAACTCGTCCTGCTCCTCGACGGCCTCGGCGGCACCGGCGGCGGCGCCACCGGCGGCGGCAACGGCGACGGGGGCGGCGGCGGTGACGTCGAAGCGCTCCTCGAAGGCCTTAACGAACTCGGAGAGCTCGATGAGGGTCATCTCGTCGAACTGGGCGAGCAGGTCGTCCTGGCTGAGCTTCGCCATGATGGCGGTCCTTCCACTAATTCGGCTGGTGCCGGATGTACATTTCGGCGGGCGTACTACGGGCCCGCTGCGACCGTGACGGACGCGAGTGGTTCAGGCGTGTGCCTGCCATGCCCCGGAGGGGCATGGTGCAACTACTCGGCAGCCTCGGCCTCGACGGGAGCCGGCGTACCGGCACCGCCCTGCTCGGCCTTCTTGGCACGAAGCGCCTCCGCGGTGCGGACGAACTTCGAGGGAAGCGCCTGGAAGAGCGCGGCAGCCTGGGACTGCTTGCCCTTCATGGCGCCCGCCAGCTTGGCGAGCAGAACCTCGCGGGACTCGAGGTCCGCAAGCTTCTTGATCTCATCGGCGGACAGCGCCTTGCCGTCAAGGACACCGCCCTTGATGATCAGGTTCGGGTTGTCCTTGGCGAAGTCACGAAGACCCTTCGCCGACTCCACCGGGTCACCGGTGACGAAGGCAACAGCCGTCGGACCAGCGAAGAGCTCGTCCTCCAGCGTGATCCCGGCCTCGTTGGCCGCGATCTTGGTCAGCGTGTTCTTCACCACGGCGTACTGGGCGTTCTCACCGAGCGAACGACGCAGCGTCTTGAGCTGCGCCACGGTGAGACCGCGGTACTCGGTCAGCACAGCGGCGTTGGAGCTGCGGAACTTGTCCGTCAGCTCGGCAACCGCGGCAGCCTTATCGGGCCTCGCCATGAGCCTCGGCCTCCTTCCGGGTGATTCGGACCGCTACGCGAAGGGACCTGGGCAAAACGAAACGCCCCGGCGCAGGCGCTCGGGGCGTGCACTCGACCGGCCGGACCAGAGGTCCTCACGGGAGTTCAACCACAAATCACCTGCGCAGGTCGCCCGCAGCTAGCGGATCCTTCGGCCACCACACCTTCACTACGAAGGCACAGCAACGACCAGCGGTCTTTGGCTTCTGGAACAAGGTACGGGAAGGGGCACCCCGAGGCAAATCGGCCGTGCTCAGACGCCCTGACCGCCCTGGCCACCCTTGGCGCCCTTCGCCGCCGCGGCGAGGTCCACGACCTCGGACTCGGGCGGCGCCTCCACGGTGACCGGCTTGTTCACGTCGCGGAACTTCATGGTCAGGTCCATCGGGCCCTTGGCCGTGGCGGCCCGGGTGCGGACCTGCTTGGTGTGGTCCTGTCCGTCGACCCAGATGTCCATCTGGAGCTTGTCGGCGCCCATCTTGGCGTACTCGTCCAGGGTCTTCTCCCGGCGCTCGCGCACCTCCGGGGACTTGCCCGCCAGGCTCTGGCGCATCTGGTCGAGGGTGACCGTGCCGGTGTAGTGCGTGGTCCGCACGCCGTCGATGGACTCCTCGCCCGCCTTGGTGAGGTCCTTGGCGCTGCCGATGCCGCTGGCGTCGTCGGCGGGGTTGCGGTCGGCCTGGCTGCCGAGCTTCGCCCGGGAGCCGGCGCCCTGCAGGCCGGAGACGTCGAACTTGATCCAGCGCGAGTCGCCCTTGGCCTCGTCGGACGCCCTCATGTAGAACGCGCCGCCGACCATCCGGAACTCGACCGCGCCGGACTCGTCGGCCGAGGCGCCCTCGACCCGCATCTTCATCCGCATGGCCCGGGACTTCATGTCCATGGCCGCCTCGCCGTCGATCGTGCCGGCCTCGGGCTGCCGTCCGGTCACGCTGTACGAGAGCGAGGTGATCTTCTCGGTCTTGGCGGTCGCCCGCCGCACCGCGGCCAGGGTGGTGGCGTCCGCGGGCTGCCGCTGTGCGCCGCTGCCCTCGGCCTCGGCCGAGGCACCGGCCGCCGGTGCCGCCTTGCTCTCCCCCGAGCCCGAACAGGCCGCGGTGCCGCACAGCAGCGCGGCGGACAGCACGGCGCCCGCCGCGTTGCGATAGGTCGAACGCATGGTCCCCCCAAGATCCTGGAAATACGACATCGACCGCCAAAAGCGATCACATGGCGATCATCAGGATCGTAGTCCCCGCCACTGACATCAACCCATCGAATTAACGAGTACCGAACAAAAGAGCCGGGCCCCACGCCTCCGGAGAGGTGTGGGGCCCGGCTCTTTGCAACGATCACTCGCTACGAGGGGTCGATTCAGACCGTCTCGTCCTCGACCAGGAGGTTGCGGGTGCGGTTGGAGTCCAGCGCGATGCTGGGGCCCATCGTCGTCGTGATGGACGCCTTCTTGATGTAGCGGCCCTTCGCGGCGGACGGCTTGAGGCGGGTGATCTCCTCGAGCGCGGCGGCGTAGTTCTCGACCAGCTTGGTCTCGTCGAACGACACCTTGCCGATGATGAAGTGCAGGTTCGAGTGCTTGTCGACGCGGAACTCGATCTTGCCGCCCTTGATGTCCGTGACAGCCTTCGCCACGTCCGGGGTGACCGTGCCGGTCTTCGGGTTCGGCATCAGACCACGCGGACCGAGCACGCGGCCGAGGCGGCCGACCTTGCCCATGAGGTCCGGGGTGGCGACGACGGCGTCGAAGTCCAGACGGCCCTTCGCAACCTCGTCGATCAGTTCGTCGGAGCCGACGATGTCGGCGCCGGCGGCTTCCGCGGCCGCAGCACGGTCACCGGTCGCGAAGACCAGGACCCGGGCGGTCTTACCGGTGCCGTGCGGGAGGTTCACGGTGCCGCGGACCATCTGGTCGGCCTTGCGCGGGTCGACACCCAGGCGCATGGCAACCTCGACGGTCGCGTCGAACTTGGTGGTGGAGGTTTCCTTCGCGAGACGGACGGCCTCGAGCGGGGCGTAAAGGCGCTCCGCCTCGATCTTGGCGTCCGCAGCGCGGAGAGTCTTGCTGCGCTTCACTGCTGCTCCTCAGTGGTTATGGAGTCGTGGTACGGACCAGCGCTGGCCCTTCCACGGTTACTGCGAGGTGGCTGTCAGCCCGCGCTCTTGTCGCTCGGGCTTCCTCACTCGCTCGCTGCGCGGACGGCCTCGCTACGCTCGGCCGGCCACTGCGCGAACTCGCTCGTCAGCCCTCGACCGTGACGCCCATGGAACGGGCGGTGCCGGCGATGATCTTCTCGGCGGCGTCCAGGTCGTTGGCGTTCAGGTCGGGCATCTTGGTGGTGGCGATCTCACGCACCTGGTCGCGGGTGATCTTCGCGACCTTCTTGGTGTGCGGCTCGCCGGAGCCCTTCTCCACGCCCGCGGCCTTGAGGATCAGCTTCGCGGCCGGCGGAGTCTTCGTGACGAAGGTGAAGGAACGGTCTTCGTAGACCGTGATCTCCACCGGCACGACCATGCCACGCTGCGACTCGGTCGCGGCGTTGTAGGCCTTGCAGAACTCCATGATGTTGACGCCGTGCTGACCCAGCGCGGGGCCGACCGGCGGGGCCGGGTTCGCGGCACCGGCGCTGATCTGGAGCTTGATAAGCCCCGTGATCTTCTTCTTCTTGGGAGGCATTGCTCTCTCCGGGTCCTAGTGAGAGTTTTTTTGCCGGCGCACAGTGCGCGCAGGCATACCGCACCACGATAACGGGTAACATGCTGCGGCCAAAAACCGAGCAGGTCAGACAGGCTGCGAGCAGCCGATCTGACCTGTTCGGAGGCGTATGTCCAGGAGGAACTAGTTCTTCTGGATCTGGTCGAAGCTGAGCTCGACCGGGGTCTCGCGGCCGAAGATCTCGACGAGGCCCTTGACCTTCTTCGAGTCGGCGTTGATCTCGTTGATCGTGGCCTGGAGGGTCGCGAACGGGCCGTCCGTGACGGTGACCGAGTCGCCCACCTCGAAGTCCAGCACCTGGACCTCGACCTTGCGGGACGGCGCCGGCTTGCCCTCGGCCTCGGCGGCCTCGCGGGCGGCCTTCTCCTCGGCCTCCGGGGCGAGCATCTTGACGATCTCGTCCAGGGTCAGCGGGTACGGGTCGTAGGCGTTGCCCACGAAGCCGGTGACACCCGGGGTGTTGCGCACGACGCCCCAGGACTCGTTCGTCAGGTCCATGCGCACCAGCACGTAGCCGGGGAGCTTGTTCTGGCGGACGGTGCGGCGGTCGCCGTTCTTGATCTGGACGACCTCTTCCTGCGGCACCTCGGCCTGGAAGATGTAGTCCTCGACGTTGAGCGAGACGGCGCGCTGCTCGAGGTTGGTCTTCACGCGGTTCTCGTAACCCGCGTAGGTGTGGATGACGTACCACTCACCGGGCAGACCGCGCAGCTCGTCGCGGAGCGCGGCGACGGGGTCGACCGGGGCCTGCTCCTCGGCGGGCACCTCGTCGGCCTCGACCGCGGCGGCGGCCTCGGACTCGGCGTCGCCCTCGACGTGCAGGGCGGCCTGCTCGGCGGGCTCGCCGGCGGCGGTCTCCTCGGCGTCGAGCTCGTCGATGCCGTCGGCGTTCTCGACGATCTCCTGCGCGGTGTCGTCGCCCTCGACCTCGGCCGAGGCAGCCGCGACCACGTCGGCCTCTGCCGCCTCGACGGAGTCGACGGCGTCGTTCAGGTTCGGGTCAGACACGTGGCTGCTTCTTCCTGGCTTCAAGGGGTGGAACGTGCGAAGGGGCGGCTCTGCAGAGAAGCAGCCGCCCTACGCGCGGGCTCAGCCGAAGACGTACTTGACGGCGTTGGAGAACCCATAGTCAATCACGGTGACCAGGCCAATGACGATGACGACAAAGACGATCACTACTGTGGTGTACGTCGAAAGCTGGTTCCGCGTGGGCCAGACGACCTTGCGGAGCTCTGCGACGATCTGGCGGTAGAACAGCGCGAGGCGGCCGAAGGGGCCCTTCTTCCCGCGCTTTCCGCCACGGCGGCCCTTCTTGGCGGCCACCTCGTCCTCGGGACGACCGCTCTCAGGCGTCGCGGTGGAGCCCAGGGCTTCCGTCACTACGTCCTCACCTGAATCCGGGTCGTGAGCCGTGCCGCGCCCGGTTGAGCCGCACGGCGGTGCATTTCAGTACGTACGCATGCACGCACCCTGGAAACGATGCGTGTAGCAGGGCCGAAGGGACTTGAACCCCCAACCGCTGGTTTTGGAGACCAGTGCTCTACCAATTGAGCTACGACCCTTTGTGGTTCCCCCAACCTACCGCATCCGGGCGTACGCACGGTGTGCGTGCAGCGGACGTGCCGGTGAGGGGCCAACGACGGATGAGTGTACGTGCTCCGGGGGCCCGCGTCGAACAGCGCCACCCGAGGCGCCCACGGCCCAGGCGCCGCAGGGGCACGGCGGACGCACGGCGGTGGCGGTGCGGGCAACTCGTGTGCCCCGGTCCCGCCCGGTCTGCGACGATGCCTGCATGAGCGCTGCGACTCCTTCCGAGCCCCCCGTACAGTCCCCCACCGAGCGCCGGGTGTCGGCCCGTATCGGATCGATCTCCGAGTCCGCCACCCTCGCCGTGGACGCCAAGGCCAAGGCCCTCAAGGCCGCCGGGCGCCCCGTGATCGGCTTCGGCGCGGGCGAGCCCGACTTCCCCACCCCCGGCTACATCGTCGAGGCCGCGGTGGAGGCGTGCCGCACTCCGAAGTACCACCGCTACACCCCCGCGGGCGGCCTGCCCGAGCTGAAGAACGCGATCGCCGCCAAGACGCTGCGCGACTCCGGCTATGAGGTCGACGCCTCCCAGGTGCTGGTCACCAACGGCGGCAAGCAGGCCATCTACGAGGCCTTCGCCGCGATCCTCGACCCGGGCGACGAGGTCATCGTGCCCGCCCCGTACTGGACCACCTACCCGGAGTCGATCCGCCTCGCGGGCGGTGTGCCGGTCGACGTCGTCGCCGACGAGACCACCGGCTACCGCGTCTCGGTCGAGCAGCTGGAGGCGGCCCGCACCGAGCGGACCAAGGTCCTGCTCTTCGTCTCCCCCTCGAACCCGACCGGCGCGGTCTACAGCCGCGAGCAGGTCGAGGAGATCGGCCGCTGGGCCGCCGAGCACGGCCTGTGGGTGCTGACGGACGAGATCTACGAGCACCTGGTCTACGGCGACGCGGAGTTCTGCTCCCTGCCGGTGGTCGTCCCGGAGCTGCGCGACAAGTGCATCGTGGTCAACGGCGTCGCCAAGACGTACGCGATGACGGGCTGGCGCGTGGGCTGGATCGTCGGCCCGAAGGACGTGATCAAGGCCGCGACCAACCTCCAGTCGCACGCCACGTCCAACGTCTCCAACGTCGCGCAGATCGCCGCCCTGGCCGCGGTCTCCGGTGACCTGGACGCCGTCGAGGAGATGAAGGTCGCCTTCGACCGCCGCCGCCGGACGATCGTGCGGATGCTCAACGAGATCGACGGCATCGTCTGCCCGGAGCCGGAGGGCGCGTTCTACGCCTACCCGTCCGTGAAGGGCCTGCTGGGCAAGGAGATCCGCGGCAAGCGGCCCGCCACCTCGGTGGAGCTGGCCGCGCTGATCCTCGACGAGGTCGAGGTCGCGGTGGTGCCGGGCGAGGCCTTCGGTACCCCGGGTTACCTGCGCCTGTCCTACGCCCTGGGCGACGAGGACCTGGCCGAGGGCATCTCCCGGATGCAGAAGCTGCTGGCGGAGGCCAAGGCCTGACGGCCGCTGCCCTTCACTGCCTTTCGCAGCCTTCGGCTGTTTTTCGCGGGTCCCCGGCCAGGTGCCGGGGGCCCGCAATTCTTTTCGGCCGGTTCCCGTTCAGGGAAAGTCCCTTCCGGTTCCGGGGCCCGTGCGGCAGGATCTCCCAATGGAGAGTGTTCGCGACGTCAAGCTGCTGCCGAAGGCCCATCTGCACCTGCACTTCACCGGGTCCATGCGCCCGTCGACCCTGCTGGAGCTGGCCGACAAATACGGGGTGCACCTGCCCGAGGCGCTCAGTGGCGGCGAACCTCCCCGGCTGCGCGCCACCGACGAACGCGGCTGGTTCCGCTTCCAGCGGCTCTACGACATCGCCCGGTCCTGCCTGCGCTCCCCCGAGGACATCCAGCGGCTGGTGCGCGAGGCCGCCGAGGAGGACGTGCGCGACGGTTCGGGCTGGCTGGAGATCCAGGTCGACCCCACTTCGTACGCGCCCCGGCTCGGCGGGCTGATCCCGGCGCTGGAGATCATCCTCGACGCCGTCGACAGCGCGTCACGGGACACCGGCCTCGGCATCCGCGTCATCGTCGCCGCGAACCGCATGAAGCACCCGCTGGACGCCCGCACGCTGGCCCGGCTCGCGGTGCGGTACGCCGACCGCGGCGTCATCGGCTTCGGGCTCTCCAACGACGAGCGGCGCGGCCTCGCCCGTGACTTCGACCGCGCCTTCGAGATCGCCCGGGAAGGCGGCCTGCTCGCCGCGCCGCACGGCGGCGAGCTCGCGGGCCCCAGCAGCGTCCGCGACTGCCTGGACGACCTGCGCGCGGGCCGCGTCGGGCACGGTGTGCGCGCCGCGGAGGACCCGCGGCTGCTCCGCAAGCTCGCGGAGCGCGGGGTGGCCTGCGAGGTCTGCCCGACGTCGAACGTGGCACTGGGCGTCTACGAGAAGCCGTCCGACGTGCCCCTGCGGGTGCTCTACGAGGCGGGCGTCCCGATAGCCCTGGGCGCCGACGACCCGCTGCTGTTCGGCTCGCGGCTGGCCGCGCAGTACGACGTGGCGCGCGAGCACCACGGCTTCACGGACGCGGAACTGGCGGAGCTGGCCCGCCAGTCGGTCCGGGCGTCGCGGGCGCCGGAGGACGTCCGGGAGAAGCTGCTGGCCGGTGTGGACGAGTGGCTGGCGGCTTAGCCCGGCGCGCGCGTCAGAGCGCGCAGCCCACCGTCACCGGCTCGTTGACGAGGGTCACGCCGAACGCCGCGTGGACGCCGTCGCGGACCTCGCGGGCGAGGGCCAGCAGGTCCTCCGTCGTGGCACCGCCGCGGTTCGTCAGCGCCAGGGTGTGCTTGGTGGAGATGCGGGCGGCTCCCGCGCCGTAGCCCTTGGTGTAGCCGGCCTTGTCGATCAGCCAGGCCGCGGAGGTCTTCATGAAGCCCTCCCCCGCCGGGTACGAGGGCGGCAGGACGCCCGCGCCGAGCCGCTCGGCGACCCGCTCCAGGAACGCCGCGTGCTCGGCCTCCGTGAGGATGGGGTTGGTGAAGAAGGAGCCCGCGGACCAGGTGTCGTGGTCCTCCGGGTCGAGCACCATGCCCTTGCCCGAGCGGAGCTTCAGCACCGTCTCCCTGGCCTTCGCGGCCGGTACGCGCTCCCCCGCCGCCACGCCGAGGGCGCGGGCCGTCTCGGCGTACTTGAGCGGCGCGGACAGCCCGTCCGCGTCCTCCAGCCGGAAGCGGACGCGGAGCACGACGTGGCGCGTGGGGTCCTGCTTGAAGCGGCTGTGGCGGTAGGAGAACGCGCACTCCTCGTTGGTGAGGGTGACGACCTCGTCAGTGCGGCGGTCGTAGGCGACGACCTCGGTGATGGTCGCGGAGACCTCCTGGCCGTACGCGCCGACGTTCTGGATCGGGGTGGCACCGGCGGAGCCGGGGATGCCGGCGAGGCACTCGATGCCGGCGAGCCCGGCCTCGACGGTGCGGGCCACGGCGTCGGACCAGTTCTCGCCTGCGGCGAGCTCCAGGTCGGTGCCGTCGAGGGTGAAGCCGGTGGTGGCGATGCGCAGGGCGGTGCCGTCGAAGCCCTTGTCGGAGACGACCAGGTTGCTGCCGCCGCCGATGATCAGCAGCGGGGTGCCGGCCGCGTCGGCTTCGCGTACGGCCGCGATCACCTCGTCGTCGGTGGTGGCGGTGACCAGGCGGGTCGCGGGGCCACCGAGACGGAAGGTGGTCAGGGGGGCGAGGGGGGCGTCGTGGAATTCCTGCACGCGCCCCAGAGTATGCGCTGCGCCGTGCGGGTGGCCGGGGGGTGCGGCCGCCGCCCGCAGCGGTAAGGGGCACCCGCCCATGGCGGGTGCCCCTTACTCAGCTGCTTCGGAGGGCGTTTCGGAGGGCGTCGCTCAGGTGAGCCTGACGACCGCGCGGGACATGCCGAGCACCTTCTGGCCCGCGCTCTTGACCAGCAGGTCGACGCGAACCGTACGGGTCTCGTCGTCCTTGGCCGCGACCTTGCCGCCGACCTCGATGACGGCGCCCTCGTCGTCGTTGGGCACGACGACCGGCTTGGTGAACCGCACGCCGTACTCGACGAGGGCACCCGGATCGCCGGTCCAGTCCGTCACCACGCGGGCCGCCTCGGCCATAGTGAACATGCCGTGCGCGATGACGTCCGGCAGCCCGACCTCCTTGGCGAACTTCTCGTTCCAGTGGATCGGGTTGAAGTCGCCCGAGGCGCCCGCGTAGCGCACGAGAGTGGCACGGGTCACCGGGAAGGACTGCACGGGCAGTTCGGTGCCGATCTCGACGTCGTCGTAGGAAATGCTCGCTGCCATCACGCCTCCTCGGCGGCGCGTGCCACCAGCATCGTGTGCGCGGTCACCACATGCTCACCGGACTCGTCGTGCACATCGCCACGGACGGTCACCAGGTCGTTGCCCGCCATGGACTTGATCGCCTCGATCTTGGAGGTGACCGTCAGCCGGTCGCCCGCGCGGACCGGGCGGGTGTAGGCGAACTTCTGGTCGCCGTGCACCACACGGTCGTAGTCCAGGCCCAGCTTCGGGTCCTGGACGACCTGGCCGGCGGCCTGGAAAGTGATCGCGAACACAAAGGTCGGCGGCGCGATCACATCCGGGTGTCCGAGGGCCTTGGCGGCCTCGGGGTCGGTGTAGACCGGGTTGGCATCACCGATGGCCTCGGCGAATTCGCGGATCTTCTCCCGGCCGACCTCGTACGGCTCGGTGGCCGGATAGGTCCGTCCGACGAAGGACTGGTCGAGTGCCATGGGCTCGGCACCTCCTGAAGGGGACTGCGATGGATTCCTGGGAACCGGTTCACGGGATCCGGGGATGCGGCGCGGATTTCGCGAACGGTCGCGGATACGCCATGAGGCCGCCCCCAAGATCTGGGGACGGCCTCATGAACGAGCCTGTGTTTAGCGCGTCTCGCGGTGCGCAGTGTGCGAGTTGCAGCGCGGGCAGTGCTTCTTCATCTCAAGACGGTCCGGGTCATTACGCCGGTTCTTCTTGGTGATGTAGTTCCGCTCCTTGCACTCCACGCAGGCCAGCGTGATCTTCGGGCGGACGTCGGTGGCAGCCACGTGAGTGCTCCTTGACGGATGGACGGATGAACGCAGACAAGAGTAGCCGACCGGAGGACCGACCCCACAATCGGCTACTACGTGTAGCGGTGACCGGACTTGAACCGGTGACACAGCGATTATGAGCCGCTTGCTCTACCGACTGAGCTACACCGCTTTGATGCGGGAGGGATCCCCGCCCGAAGGCGAGGAACCTCACACACCAGAGCCCCAATACGGAATCGAACCGTAGACCTTCTCCTTACCATGGAGACGCTCTGCCGACTGAGCTATTGGGGCGAGCGAGGAAGACATTACACGGTTGGCCGCCGAAGGTGAAATCCGTATCCGGAGGCCGCCCCGAGGGGCTCTTCGCGCCCCTCTCACACCACACCAGTACGACTATTCGTCGCTTGCTCGAAGCCGATCCGAACGCGCCCTAGGCTCGGAAGACGCTGCGTGATCATGCACGCCCCGGACCCCGGAGGAGCGCGATGCCCGACAGCCAGCCGCAGCCCCCGAGAAACCCCGGGGGTGACACCCCGCCCGTCCCCGGCGCCGCGCCCGGTGACAGCGCCCTGGTGCTGTGCGGCGCCCGGCTCGCCGACGGCCGCACCGTGGACGTACGGCTCAGCGGCGGGTACATCGAGGCCGTCGGGACCTCCGGCAGCCTCGCCCCCGGGCCGCGCGTCGACCTCGGCGGCTATCTGCTGCTGCCCGCCCCCGCCGAGCCCCACGGGCACGGCGACACCGCGCTCACGGCGGACGCCGACGGCCCCGTCCCGTACTCCGTCGAGGACGTCCAGCGCCGCGCCACCGAGGCGGCCCTGCTCCAGCTCGGCCACGGCGCCACCGCGCTGCGCACCCACGTGCGGATCGGCGACGTCCAGGGCCTGCGCTCGCTCGAAGCCGTGCTCCAGGCGCGGCGGGCGCTGCGCGGGCTCACCGACCTGACCACCGTGGCCGTCCCCCGGCTGCTCACCGGGCTCGCCGGGGCGGACGGGCTTGCCATGCTGCGGGACGCCGTGAAGATGGGCGCGGCCGTGGGTGGCTGCCCCGACCTGGACCCCGACCCCACCGGCTACGCCGAGGCCGTCCTTGACCTCGCCGCCGAGCACGGCTGCGCCGTCGACCTGCACACCGACGGCGCCGACCCGGCCCGCCTCGCCCGCCTCGCCGCGATGGCCGGCGGCCTGCGCCCCGGCGTCACCCTCGGCCCCTGCGGCGGCCTGGCCCGGCTGCCGTACGACCAGGCCGTGCGGGCCGCCGAGCAGCTGGCGGCCGCCGGAGTGACCGTGGTGTGCCTGCCGCAGGGCGACTGCGCCGCCCTGGAGCAGCGCGGGGCCCGGGTCTCGCGCTGCGCGCCGGTGCGGCTGCTGCGGGCGGCCGGGGTGCGGGTGACGGCGGGCAGCGGGGCGCTGCGCGACGCGGCCAACCCCGTCGGCCGCGGCGACCCCCTGGAGGCCGCCTTCCTGCTGGCCTCGCGCGGCGAGCTGCGCCCGCAGGAGGCCTACGAGGCTGTCAGCGGCTGCGCACGGGCCGCGATGGGGCTGCCGCCGGTCCGGGTGGAGGCGGGCTTCCCCGCGGAGCTCCTGGCCGTGCGGGGGCGCCGGATCGAGGGCGTGCTGTCGCTCGCGTACAGCCGTCTGGTGGTGCACCGGGGGCGCGTGGTCGCGCGGACGAGCGCGGTGCGGGAGTACTGCGATTCCTCGGCCGCCGCGGCGCTGGAGCTGCCGCGCCAGTCCTCGCGCGGCGGCGAGCCCTCCTGAGCCGCCGCTGATCAGGCCGGTTCGCGCCCTTCCGCCGCCCTTCCGCATGGCGGCGCGGGCCGTGGCGCGTACGGTCGGATCATGCGCATTGTCATCGCTGGTGGACATGGTCAGATCGCGCTGAGGCTGGAGCGTTTGCTCGCCGGGCGCGGGGACGAGGTCGCGGGGATCATCCGCAGGCCGGAGCAGGCGGGGGCCCTCCTCGCCGCGGGCGCGGAGCCGGTCGTGTGCGACCTGGAGTCGGCGTCGGTCGCCGACATCGCCCGGCACCTGGAGAGCGCCGACGCGGCCGTCTTCGCGGCCGGGGCGGGCCCGGGGAGCGGCATGGAACGCAAGGACACCGTGGACCGCGCCGCGGCCACCCTCTTCGCCGACGCGGCGGAGGCGGCGGGGGTCCGGCGCTTCGTGGTCGTCTCCTCGATGGGCGCCGACCGCGAGCCGCCGGAGGGCACCGATCCGGTCTTCGCCGCGTACCTCCGGGCGAAGGGCGCGGCCGACGCGGACGTACGGGCCCGGGCCGGGCTCGACTGGACGATCCTGCGGCCGGGCAGCCTCACCGACGAGCCCGGCACGGGCCGGGTCGCCCTGGGTGAGGCGACGGGCCACGGGCAGGTGTCCCGGGACGACGTGGCGGCGGTCCTGGCGGCGCTGCTGGCCGAACCCCGCACGGCGGGGCGCACGCTGGAGCTGATCGCGGGCGACACGCCGGTGGACGAGGCGGTGAAGAGCGTGGCGGAGGGCTGAGCCGGGGGGCCGAACGAGCCACTCCCGGGAAAGTGCGGGAGATCACATTCTCGTGGCGCCTCCGTGAATCCGACGGAGTATCCGGAAAACACAGAAGGGCCTTCTCCGGAGAGAAGGCCCTTCACATGTGGCGGCGCCAGGGTTCGAACCTGGGTAGGCTGAGCCGGCAGATTTACAGTCTGCTCCCTTTGGCCACTCGGGCACACCGCCAAGGGTTGCCGCCGCGGATTCCGCCTTGCGGTGGTGCTCCGTGGCAACGACGTAAACCATACCCGATGACCAGGGGTGGTCCGCCACTCGATTCATCACCCCTCGCGCGGGGTCCGGGTGACTAGGCTTGCGGAGCGGCCACGGGCCGTACCCCCTGATGGATCTACGTATGAGGAGCCAACTCAATATGGCCGACTCCAGTTTCGACATCGTCTCGAAGGTCGAGCGGCAGGAGGTCGACAACGCCCTCAACCAGGCCGCCAAGGAGATCTCGCAGCGCTACGACTTCAAGGGCGTCGGTGCCTCCATCGCGTGGTCCGGCGAGAAGATCGAGATGCGTGCCAATGCCGAGGAGCGGGTCAAGGCCGTCCTCGACATCTTCGAGACCAAGCTGGTCAAGCGGGGCATCTCGCTGAAGTCCCTGGACGCGGGCGAGCCGCAGGCCTCCGGCAAGGAGTACAAGATCTTCGCCTCGGTCGAGGAGGGGATCTCTCAGGAGAACGCGAAGAAGGTCGCCAAGATCATCCGCGACGAGGGCCCGAAGGGCGTCAAGGCGCAGGTCCAGGGCGACGAGCTGCGCGTCAGCTCCAAGAGCCGTGACGACCTCCAGGCCGTCCAGGCCCTCCTCAAGGGCAAGGACCTGGACTTCGCGATCCAGTTCGTCAACTACCGCTAGCCGCACCGGCCACGGACCGCCGTGGCACGGGACGCCGCACGACGAGGGCGCGCCGGGGAGGATCACTCCCCGGCGCGCCCTCGTCGTATGTCCGAGTCGTCTGTCCGGCGCGCGGCTCAGCGGGTGGCGAAGGGGCGGTCCGTCGGGACGATCTCGCGGCCCAGCGGCATCAGGGAGATCGGGATCAGCTTGAAGTTCGCGATGCCCAGCGGGATCCCGATGATCGTCAGGCACAGGGCGATACCGGTGAAGATGTGCCCGAGCGCCAGCCACCAGCCCGCGAACACGAACCAGATCACATTGCCGATCAGCGAGCCCGCCCCCGCGTCACGCCGCTCCACGGTCGTCCGCCCGAAGGGCCACAGGGCGAAGCCGGCGATGCGCAGGGAGGCGACGCCGAACGGGATCGTGATGATCAGGACACAGCAGATCAGACCCGCGACCACATAGCCGATCGCCATCCAAAGGCCGCAGAGGACCAGCCAGATGACATTCAGGATGAACCTCATGAAAAACAGCCTCCCACGCGAAACAAGCTCCTGGCGAGCAGGACGCTCGCGCGGCTGAGGGTGGTTGCGTGGGGCCGCTCGGGGCGGGCGGCCGGGCTCAGGCGCGGTGGCCCGCCATGCCTTCGAGGCGGCTGATGCGCTCGGCCATCGGGGGGTGGGTGGAGAAGAGCTTGGACAGGCCCTCGCCCGCGCGGAAGGGGTTCGCGATCATCATGTGGCTCGCGGTCTCGATGCGCGGCTCGGGGGGCAACGGGAGCCGCTGGGTGCCCGCTTCGAGCTTGCGCAGGGCGGAGGCGAGGGCCAGCGGGTCGCCGGTGAGGCGCGCGCCGGAGGCGTCCGCCTCGTACTCCCGGGAGCGGCTGACGGCGAGCTGGATGAGGGAGGCCGCGATGGGGCCCAGCAGCATGACCATGATCATGCCGACGATGCCGGGGCCCTCGTCGTCGTCCGATCTGCCGAAGGGGATCAGCCAGGCGAAGTTCACCAGGAACATCACCACGGAGGCGAGCGCGCCCGCGATCGAGGAGATCAGGATGTCGCGGTTGTAGACGTGGCTGAGCTCGTGGCCGATGACGCCGCGCAGCTCGCGCTCGTCGAGCAGGCGCAGGATGCCGTCGGTGCAGCAGACGGCGGCGTTGCGCGGATTGCGGCCGGTGGCGAAGGCGTTGGGCGCCTCGGTGGGTGAGATGTACAGCCGGGGCATGGGCTGGCGGGCGGCCGTGGAGAGCTCGCGCACCATGCGATAGAGCTGTGGCGCCTCGAACTCGCTCACCGGGCGGGCCCGCATCGCCCGCAGGGCCAGCTTGTCGCTGTTCCAATAGGCGTAGGCATTGGTGCCGAGGGCCACCACGACGGCGACGACCAGGCCCATACGCCCGAAGAGGCTGCCGATGACGATGATGAGCGCGGACAGTCCCCCGAGGAGGACCGCGGTCCTGAGCCCGTTGTGCCGGCGGTGCACGGTACGCCCTCCAAATGGTGCGGCAGGGGAACCCTTTTGCGGTGGTGCGCTGCCACTTCGCAGTGGAGCCTCCAGTGGAACCTTCCTGACCGATCAACGCCAGACGAAGGCCGCTGGTTCCCTTGCGCGCGCGAGGGGGTGCCTGGGCCGTACGGGTGGGGGCTCCTACAGCAACGCCCCCGAGGCGAAGCGCAGGACGAGCTGCGGGGCGCCGGACAGGGCGATGCCGGCGAGGGCCGCGAGGGCCGTCGCGGCGGCCAGCGGCAGCGGGATCCGCGCGGGCGCCGCCTCCTGCTCCGCCGCCTCGTCCTCCGGCGCGCGGAACAGCAGCGCCGTCCACTGGAGGTAGTAGTAGAGGGCGATCACGACGTTGACGGCCATGACGACCGCCAGCCAGCCCAGCCCCGCGTCCACGGCCGCGGAGAAGACGGTGACCTTGGCGAACAGCCCGATGATGCCGGGCGGCAGGCCGGCCAGGCAGAGCAGGAAGAAGCCGAGCGCCAGGGCCGCCAGGGGCCTGCGGGCGTAGAGGCCGCGGTAGTCCGCGACGCGGTGCGCCGGGTGCGTACGGGCGACGAGCGCGGCGACGGCGAAGGCGCCGAGGTTCACGGCCGCGTACATCAGGGCGTAGGCGACGGTGGAGCCGATGGAGTGGCCCGGGTCGTCGGTGTATCCGGCGGCCGCGATCGGCACCAGCAGATAGCCGGCCTGGCCGACGGAGGACCAGGCGAGGAGGCGTACGGCGCTGCGCGTGCGGTCCGGGCGCTGGCGCAGGGCGCCGGCGTTGCCGATGGTCATGGTGAGCGCGGCGAGGACGGCGAGGGCCGGTCCCCAGACGTCCGCGTAGGACGGGAACGCGACGACCGTCACGAGGATGAGGCCGGTGAAGCCGACCGCCTTGCCGACGACCGAGAGATAGGCCGCGATGGGCAGCGGGGCGCCCGCGTAGGTGTCGGGGACCCAGAAGTGGAAGGGGACGGCCGCGGTCTTGAAGGCGAAGCCGACGAGGGTCAGGGCCACGCCCGCCTGGGCGAGGGTGCCGAGGCGTGGGTCCACGTGGGTGAGGGCGTCGGCCACCTGGGTGAGGTGCAGGGTGCCGGTCGCGGCGTAGACGAAGCTGACGCCGAGGAGGGTCACGGCGGTGGCGGTGACCGAGGAGAGGAAGAACTTCAGGGCCGCCTCGGAGGAGCGGCTGTCGTCGCGGCGCAGGCCGACGAGGGCGAAGGCGGGCAGGGAGGCCACTTCGAGGGCGACGACGAGGGTCGCGAGGTCCCGGGAGGCGGGCAGCAGGGCCGCGCCCGCGACGGAGGACAGCAGCAGGAACCAGAACTCGCCCGAGGGGAGCGCGAAGTCGACGAGGTCGCTGACGGACAGCAGGGCCGTCAGCAGGGCGCCGCCCAGTACCAGGAGCTGGATGACGAGGGTGAAGTGGTCCGCTGTGTAGCTGCACGCGCGCGTGCCCGACGTCAGGCAGAAGGTGGAGCGGTCGCCGTCCAGGAGCGGCAGCAGGGAGAGCCCGGCGAGGGTGAGGCCGGCGATCGAGACCCCGCCGAGGAGGGGCTTCTTCCGCGCGGGCAGGAAGAGGTCGGCGACCAGGACGACGAGCGCCGTCACGGCGACGACGGTGGGCGGGGCGATGGCGAGCCAGTCGACGGACTGGACCGCGCTTCCGGCGAGGGGAACCATCAGTTGCCTCCTCGGAGGAGCTGCTGAACGGCCGGGTCGGTGAGGCCGAGGAGGGCCGCGGGCCAGAGTCCGGCGAGGACGGTGAGGGCGACGAGGGGCGTCCAGGCGGCGAACTCGTAGCTCTGGACGTCGGTGAGGGCGGGCGCGCCGCCGGGCCTGCCGTCGCCGTCGCCGCCCATGCACACCCGGCGCACCACGATCAGCATGTACGCGGCGGTGAGCAGCGTGCCGAGGCCGGCGAGCGCCATGTAGGTGAGGTAGGCGGGGCGGCTGAGGCCCTCGGCGGGGTGGAAGGAGCCGAGCATCGCGAGCATCTCGCCCCAGAATCCGGCGAGTCCGGGCAGCCCGAGCGAGGCGACGGCGCCGAAGGCGAGGAGGCCGCCGAGGCGCGGTGCCCTGCCGTAGAGCGCGGCGCCGGTGGCGCCGGAGAGGGCGTCGAGGTCGCTGGTGCCGTGCCGGTCCTTGATGGCGCCGACGAGGAAGAAGAGGAGGCCGGTGATGAGGCCGTGGGCGATGTTGGCGAAGAGGGCACCGTTGACGCCGGTGGGGGTGAGGGTGGCGATGCCCAGGAGGACGAAGCCCATGTGGCCCACCGAGGAGTAGGCGATCAGGCGCTTGAGGTCGCCCTTGGCGCCGCGGCGGGCGAGGGCGAGGCAGGCAAGCGAGCCGTAGATGATGCCGACGACCGCGAAGGCGGCGAGGTAGGGCGCGAAGATGTGCGCGCCACCGGGGGCGATGGGCAGGACGATGCGGACGAAGCCGTACGTGCCCATCTTCAGCAGGACGCCCGCGAGGAGGACGGAGCCGACGGTCGGGGCGGCGGTGTGGGCGTCGGGCAGCCAGCTGTGGAAGGGCCACATCGGGGCCTTGACGGCCAGTCCGGTGCCGATGGCCAGAACGGCGATGACCTGCGTGGTGTGGCTGAGCCCCGAGCCGTTGTCAGTGGCGAGTGCCACCATGTCGAAGGTGCCGCCCTTGATGCCGATGAGGAGGAGGCCGAGCAGCATCACGACGGAGCCGAGCAGGGTGTAGAGGATGAACCGCCAGGCGGCGCGCTCCCTGCCGTCGCCGCCCCAGCGGGCGATGAGGAAGTACATCGGGATGAGCACCATCTCGAACGCCAGGAAGAACAGCATCAGGTCGAGGACGGCGAAGCTCGCGAGGGTGCCGGCCTCCAGCACGAGGAGCAGCGCGACGAATGCCTTGGGAGACGGGCCCGACGGCATTTTGAAGTAGCTGTAGACCGCGCTGAGAAAGGTCAGCAGCGCGGTGAGCACGAGGAGGGGGAGCGAGACGCCGTCGACGCCGAGGTGGATCCGGATGCCGAGGGCGGGGATCCAGCTGATGTCGGTGGTGGCCTGCATCCGAGCGGGGTGGTCGTGGTCGAAGCCCGCGGCGAGGGCCACGGTCAGGGCCAGGACCACGCCGGTGACGGTGACGCCGTGGCGGAGCACGGCCTGCTCCGGGCTGCTGCCCTTGAGGCCGGGCGGGGCCGGGAGCAGGGCGGCGACGGCGCCGAGGAGGGGGACGACGACGGTCGCAGCGAGGAGGATCTGCATGACGGTATGACTCACGGTCAGGCTCCGGTGGCTACGAGCACGGCGGCGACGGCCAGGACGACGGAGCCGGCGAGCAGGGCGCTGAGATAGGTCTGCACATTGCCGGTCTGGGCGCGGCGGACGGCCGCGCCGAGCAGGCGGGGGGCGGTGCCGGCGCCGCTGACGTAGGCGTCGACGACCTCGCGGTCGAGGAAGCGGACGAGGCGGGCGGCGGCGCGTACGGGCCGTACGAAGAGCTGGGAGTAGACGGCGTCGAGGTGGAAGCCGGCGACGGCGTGGCGGTGCAGGGGGCCGAGGAGGAGGCGGCCGGGGTCGGCCACGTCGTGGGCGCCCGCGATGTGGCCGTAGGCCGCCACGTGGCTGGCGATGGTCTCCTCCTCGGAGACGTAGGGGGCCGCGTCCGGGTCGGCGGCGACGGCGCCCAGGGGTGCGCGCGTCGCGAGGGGGGCGGTGTGCCGCCAGGCCGCGTAGGTGAGGAGCCCGCCCACGAGGGCGCAGCCGGTGCCGAGGACGGAGGTGGTGAGGGTCGGGGTGAGGGAGCGTCCGTCGAAGAAGCCGGGGAGCTTCCACGCGGCGAGGCCGAGTCCGAGGGTGGGGAGGAAGAGGACCCACAGGACGGCGTTCATGACGGGGGGCTGCCTGCCGTGGTCGGGGGCCTCGGGGCCCTTGCCGTGGAAGGCGCGCAGCCACAGCCGGGTGGCGTAGGCGGCGGTGAGGAGGGCGGTGAGCAGCCCGGCGACGAGGACGGTCCAGCCGGCGGCGTGCGGGATGCCGTGCGCGTCGGCGCCGGTGGCGTGCTCGGCCGCGCCGAGGACGGCCTCCTTGGAGAAGAAGCCGCTGAACGGGGGGATCGCGGCCAGCGCGAGCAGGGCGACGGTCATCGTCCAGTACGCGTCGGGGATGCGCTTGGCGAGCCCGCCCATGCGGGCCATGGCGCCCAGCGAGTTGGTCCCGGCGGCGTGGATGATCACGCCTGCCCCGAGGAAGAGGAGGGCCTTGAACGCGCCGTGGGTGATGAGGTGGAAGACGGCCGCGTCGCGGTCGCCGACGGCGAGGGCGCCGGTCATGTAGCCGAGCTGGCCGACGGTCGAGTAGGCCAGGACGCGCTTGATGTCGTCCTGGGCGAGCGCGGCGAGCGCCGAGCCGATCATGGTGACCGCCGCCATCACGGCGAGCACCACCAGTGCCGCCGGGGAGGCCGTGAAGAGGGGGAGGAGCCGGGCGACGAAGTAGACACCGGCGGCGACCATGGTCGCCGCGTGGATCAGCGCGGAGACGGGTGTCGGGCCGGCCATCGCGTCGGGCAGCCAGGTGTGCAGCGGGAACTGCGCGGACTTGCCCGCGACGCCGGCGAGCAGCAGCAGCGCGATGAGCGTCGGGTGGCCGATCGAGCCGGCGGCGACGGCGCTGAGGATGCCGTTGATCCGGAACGTTCCGGCATCGGCGGCGAGCGCGAGGATGCCGATCAGGAAGGGCACGTCGCCGAGCTTGGTGACCAGGAACGCCTTGAGGGAGGCGCTGCGCGCGGCCTCGGTCTCCCAGTAGTGGCCGACCAGGAAGTACGAGCAGATGCCCATGATCTCCCAGCCGACCAGCAGCACCATGAGGTCGCCGGAGTAGACGACGAGCAGCATGGCGGAGGTGAAGAGGGAGACGAGGGCCGCGTAGGAGGGGTAGCGCGGGTCGTCGCGCAGATAGGCCGTGGAGTAGAGCTGGACGCAGGTCGCGACGACGCCGACGAGCACGGCCACGAGGACGGCGAAGCCGTCGAGGTGCAGGGCGAGGTCGATGGGCACGGACCCGGTGGGGGTGAGCCGCGTGGCGGCGTCGAGGGGCTCTCCCCCGCCCTGCCGGCACGCGACGACGACGGCGAGCACGGCCGCGGCGAGGACCGGCAGCACGGCGAGGGGCCGTACGAAGCCGGGCGCGCGGCGGCCGAGCAGGAGGCCCGCGGCGGCGCCGAGGAAGGGCAGCAGGGGGACGAGTACGGCGGTGGTCGTGGTCGTCACGCGGCGGCCTCCGCCTTCTCCTCGCGGTCACCGGGGCCGGTGCCGGGTCCGGGCGCGTCCTCGGCGAGGTCGCGGAGCCGGTCGACGTCGGCGGTGCCGCGGTTGCGGTACACGAGCAGCACGATCGCCAGGCCGATGCCGATCTCGGCGGCGGCGATGGCGATGATGAAGAGGGTGAGCGCCTGGCCCGCGTGGAGCGTGTCGCGCAGCCACACGTCGAAGGCGACGAGGTTGAGGTTGACGGCGTTGAGCATCAGCTCGACCGACATCAGGACGAGGATGGCGTTGCGCCGGGCGAGGACGCCGTAGAGGCCGGTGCAGAAGAGGAGGGCGGCGAGGACGGCGGGATAGACGAGGTGCATCAGCGCTTCCCCCCGGTCCTGCTGTCGCCTTCCTTGGCGTCGGCCTTGCGCCGCGAGAGGACGACCGCGCCGACGAGGGCCGCGAGCAGCAGCACGGAGAGGGCCTCGAAGGGCAGCACCCAGTGCCGGAAGAGGATCTCTCCGGAGACCTTGGTGGTGCCCTGCGGGGCGCCGTCGAGGTCGATCCAGGTCGTACGGAAGGCGTCGGCGACCACCCACACCAGGGCGACGGCCGCGGCGACCGCGACCCCGAGTGCGGGGTAGCGGTTGGCCGAGTCGGCGTCCGGTGAGCGGCCGATGGGGGCCTTGGTGAGCATCAGCCCGAAGAGCAGGAGGACGACGACGGAACCCACGTAGATCAGCACCTGCACCCAGGCGATGAACTCCGCCGTGAGCAGGAGGTACTCGACCGCGAGCCCGCCGAGGGTGACCACCAGCCACAGCGCGGCGTGCACCAGCTGCTTGGTGGTGACGGTGACCAAGGCCGCCCCGAAGGTGACCAGGCCGACCAGGAGGAAGGCGATCTCCACGCCGGACGTGGAGAGGAAGCCGTGCGTCTGCGCGGCGAGCGCGTGGGTGCCGTGCGCTTGCGCGGCGGCGAGCGCTGCGGGGCCGTGCGCCTGGGCGGCGAGCGCTGCGGGGCCGGTCACGCTTCTCCCTCCTCTTTCTCTTTCTCCTTCTCCCGCTGGGCCGCCATCTTCTCCGCGGTCTTGCGGGCCGCCGCGATCTCCTTCGGTTCCTCCGCCGCCGCGTCCAGCGCGGGCGGCTCCGGCACCGTCCACATCCACTCGCGCAGCTTGTCGCGCTCGTGGGTGAGGTCGTGGATGTCGGTCTCCGCGTACTCGAACTCCGGGGACCAGAAGAGCGCGTCGAAGGGGCACACCTCGATGCAGATGCCGCAGTACATGCAGAGCGAGAAGTCGATGGCGAACCGGTCGAGGACGTTCCGGCTGCGCTCGCGGCCGCCGGGGGCGGCCGGGGGCACCGTCTCCTTGTGGGAGTCGATGTAGATGCACCAGTCCGGGCACTCACGGGCGCACAGCATGCAGACCGTGCAGTTCTCCTCGAACAGGCCGATGACACCGCGGGTGCGGGGCGGCAGCTCGGGCTGCACGTCCGGGTACTGGGCCGTGACCGAACGCTTCGTCATCGTCCGCAGGGTGACGGCGAGGCCCTTGGCGAGGCCCGAGCCGAACAGGCGGGGCCGCCCGGAGGGCGTCGATGAGGGGCGGTGGTCGGGCGACGGGTCGGGCATTACTGGATCACCACCTTGACGACACCGGTCAGCGCGATCTGCGCCAGGGCGAGGGGGATGAGGACCGTCCAGGCCAGCTTCTGCAGCTGGTCCTCGCGCAGTCGGGGATAGGTGACGCGCAGCCAGATGACCACGAAGGCGAGGACGAGCGTCTTGAGCAGCGTCCACAGCCAGCCGAGGCCGTCGGCGCCGAACGGGCCGTGCCAGCCGCCGAGGAAGAGGACCGTCGTCAGACCGCAGAGGACGACGATGCCCGCGTACTCGGAGAGGAGGAACAGCGCGAAGCGGAGGCCGGTGTACTCGGTGTAGGCGCCGAAGATGATCTCGGAGTCCGCCACCGGCATGTCGAACGGCGGGCGTTGCAGCTCGGCGAGCCCGGCCGTGAAGAAGACGAGGCCGCCGACGATCTGCCAGGGCACCCACCACCAGTGGAAGGCGTCCACGATGCCCGGCAGCGAGACCGTGCCCGCCGCCATGGCGACCGAGGCGGCCGCGAGCAGCATCGGCAGTTCGTACGCCATCAGCTGTGCGGCCGTGCGGAGGCCGCCGAGCAGCGAGAACTTGTTCGCGGACGCCCAGCCGGCCATCAGCGAGCCGAGGACTCCGACGCCCATGACGGCCAGGACGAAGAAGATGCCGGCGTCGATGAACTGGCCGACGGCGTTGCCCGGTCCGACCGGGATCGCGATCAGCACCAGGAGGTACGGCAGGAGGGCGACGGCCGGTGCGAGCTGGAAGATCCGCCGGTCCGCGCCCGCGGGCACGACGTCTTCCTTCTGCGCGAACTTCACACCGTCCGCGACGAGCTGCGCCCAGCCGTGGAACCCACCGGCGTACATCGGCCCGAGCCGCCCCTGCATGTGGGCCATGACCTTGTGCTCGGTCTGCCCGATCGCCAGCGGCAGCACGAGGAAGACGGCGAACACGGCGACGAGGCGCAGCGCGACGTCGAGAGTGTCACTCACGGCTGTCGCCTCCTTCCACGTCCCCGGGCCGCGGCGCGCCGGGAGCGGGCTTCTGATCGTCTGCCGGCTGGTCTTCACCGGCTGGCTGGTCTGGGGTTCCGGCGGCTCCGGGCTCCGCGTCCACGGGGGGCGCGGACGGCGCCGGCTCCGCTCCCGCGGGGGCTACGGGCTCCGCCGCGCGGGGCCCGGACGCTGCTGGCTCCGCTCCCTCGGAAGGTGCGGCTTCCGCCGGGGCAGAACGCTCGGACGGTCGTTCCGCTCCCGCAGGGGGTACGGCCG
>NZ_JBIAWF010000023.1:40767-46642 GCF_042895325.1 Streptomyces sp. NPDC001407 | reverse complement strand
GTACGGCCTCCGCCGCAGCGCGACGCTCGGGCTCCGCCCCCGCAGGGGGTACGGGCTCCGCCGCCGTACTGGCCTCGGACGGCGCCGGCCCCGCTCCCTCGGAAGGCGCGGCCTCCGCCGGGGCAGAACGCTCGGACGGTTCCGGCTCCGCGTCCGCAGGGGGTACGGCCTCCGCCGCAGCGCGACGCTCGGGCTCCGCCCCCGCAGGGGGTACGGGCTCCGCCGCCGTACTGGCCTCGGACGGCGCCGGCCCCGCTCCCTCGGAGGGTGCCGCTTCCGCAGGGGCGGGTGAGGTCTTGTCGTCGTCGAACGCCGGCCGGGCGTGGTGCCACGGAGCGTCGGACGACCGTGGGGCTGCGCTCTGCGTGCGAGGCACCGTGCCCTGGCTCGCGGAGCCGTCAGCCGCGCCGCGGCTACGGCGCGCGGGACGGGCCGCCGCCGACTCGGCGGATTCCTCCGCCGCACTGCGGCTGTCGCGCGCGGGGCCCTCCACGGCCGGGGACGGAGTCTCCGCCGTCCCGGCGGCCTGCTGGCTCGCCGAACCTTCGCTCGCGCTACGACTACGGCGCGCCGGAGCAGGCGCGGCGGCCTGGCTCGCCGAGCCCTCGCTCGCGCTGCGGCTACGACGAGCCGGGCGCTCAGCCGGCTCCGCCGCTTCGGCGGCCTGACTCGCGGAGCCTTCGCCGACACTGCGCGTGCGGCGCGCGGCCGGGGCGGCGGCCTGACTCGCAGAGCCCTCGCTGACACTGCGTGCCCGCCGTACGGGGCGGTCCCCCGCGGCCGGCGCACCCGCACCGGCCGCGCGCGCTCCGCGGGCCGGGCGGGCCGGGGCCGGGGGGAGCTGGCCCTTGAGGGGGCCCCACTCGTTGGGGTCGGGCACGCCCGGCGGGAGCATCTGGCGGCGCTTGGGGCCGCCGCCCTCGGACTCGCCCGGTTCCTTCGCGCCCGGCCACGCCTTCGCGACGCGCGCGGCCAGCACGAAGTCCTTGCGCAGCGGGTGCCCCTCGAAGCTGTCGGGGAGCAGCAGCGGTACGAGGTGGGGGTGCCCGGTGAAGTCCACGCCGAACATCTCGTGGGTCTCGCGCTCGTGCCACGCCGCACCGGCGTAGACGCCGGTCGCGGTCGGCAGGGCGGGCGCGTCGTGCGGCACGGTGGTGCGCAGGACGAGGCGGCGCACCCCGCCGTCCGGGCCCGGCAGGGCCACGAGGTGGGCGCAGACGCGGAAGCCCGTACCGGGCTCGTCGACGGCGCTGAGCCAGTCGAAGAACGTACAGCCCAGCGTGGAGCGGGCCGTTTCGAGTGCGGTGAGCCAGGCGGGGGCGGGGACGTCGACGGTGAGCAGCCCGTACGCCTCCTCGGCGCTCGCGCCTTCGCCGAACAGCTCGACGGCACCGCGCGGCAGCCACCCGACGAGCGGCTGCGCCGCTTCGTCGGCGGCGGGCTCGGCGGGGGCGGGCTCGGCGGCCTCCGGGTTCGTGGGCTCGCTCATCGTCCGGCCTCCCCGGAATCGCCGGAGTCCGCGGAGTCGGAACCCGCCGCTCCCGGCGTCGGCGGCGGTGTCACCAGGCCGCTCCTCAGCGCCGCCGCCGACGGGCCGGAGGCAGTGGCGTAGCGGTCCCGCAGGGACTCCTGGGCGATCTTTTCCTGGAGCTTGAGGATGCCCTGGAGCAGTGCCTCGGGGCGGGGCGGGCAGCCGGGGACGTAGACGTCGACCGGGATGATCTGGTCGACGCCCTTGGTCACCGCGTAGGAGTCCCAGTACGGGCCGCCGCAGTTGGAGCACGCGCCGAAGGAGATGACGTACTTCGGCTCCGGCATCTGCTCGTAGAGCCGCTTGACCGCGGGGGCCATCTTGTCCGTCACCGTGCCCGAGACGATCATGAGGTCCGCCTGGCGGGGGCCCGGGGCGAAGGGGATGACGCCGAGCCGGATGAAGTCGTGCCGGGCCATGGACGCGGCGATGAACTCGATCGCGCAGCAGGCGAGGCCGAAGTTGAAGACCCACAGGCTGTAGCGGCGGCCCCAGTTGAGGACCACCTTCATGGGTTCGGGCGCGAGCCGGGACAGGGCGCCCAGCCGTCGGGGCTCGGGCAGGTCCACCGGTGTCACGTCCATTCGAGGACGCCCTTCTTCCATGCGTACAACAGACCCACGGCCAGGAAGCCGAGGAAGATGAACATCTCCACGAGCGTGGCGCCGCCGAAGCCCGGCGCGGCGAAGACCGTCGCCCAGGGGAACAGGAAGATCGAGTCCACCGCGAAGATCACGTAGAGGAACGCGTAGACGTAGTAGCGGATCTGGGTGTGCGCCCAGCCCTCGCCGACGGGGTCGACGCCGCACTCGTACGTCAGCATCTTCTCGGGCGTCGGCACCACGGGCCGCAGCAGCCGTCCGGACGCGAAGGCGACGGCCACGAAGAGCACGCCGACGACCGCGAGCAGTCCGACCACCGAATAGCTGTGGAAGTAGTCCGTCGCCAGCTGGACGTCGGGGACGCCCGCACTGTCGGTGCGCACGGTGGCCTCCGGCACGTCCGCCCTCGCTCCCTGTCCAGCACATTTCGACGATTCTTTACGCACGGGAGTCTAGGCCCTGACAAGGTCACGGCGAGCAGCGCTGTCCGGCCGGAGGTGGGGTTATCCCCACCCGGGCGCCCCCATGGCCCCCATGGCGTCCGTCCGTCCGGCCCGGCAGGCTGGGCGTATGACCGCCAGCAGTGCCGCACGCAGCGCCACCACAAGCACCACCGGGAGCACCGGCCCCGCGACCCTCCGTGACGGTGGGACCGAGCCCGACCAGGACCGGTTGCCGCCCGTCCGCTTCGCCTACGACGCGTCGACGTGGCGGGAAGTCGCCCACCTCCTGCTCGATCTGCCGCTGGGAATCGCGGGCTTCGTCTATGTCTCGCTGTGGTTGTACGCGGGCGCGCTGCTGTCGGTGACGGTGATCGGGCTGCCGTTGCTGGCGGTCGGGCTGCTGGGGGCGCGGGGGCTCGGCCGGCTGGAGCGGGGGCGGGCGCGGGGGCTGCTCGGTGTCCGGATCGACGAGCCGATCCCGATGTCGCGGCACCCCCGGAACGAGGGCTTCCTCGCCTGGACGTGGGCGGCGGTGAAGGACCCGGTGGCCTGGCGGGCGACGCTGTACTCGTTCATACGATTGCCATGGGGCGTTCTCACTTTCGGCGTGACCCTTTGCGCGCTGTTCGTCGCCTGGCCGGTTCTCGGACACCTGGCGCGCTGGCTCGCGAACGTGGACCGGGCCATGGTGCGCGGGCTGCTGTCCCCCTCCAGCGAGCTGGAACGGCGGGTCGCCGAGCTGGAGTCGGACCGCGGCATCGTCGTGGACACCGCGGCCGCCGACCTGCGCCGCATCGAACGCGACCTGCACGACGGCGCCCAGGCCCGCCTGGTGGCGCTCGCGATGGGGCTGGGCCTGGCGAAGGAGAAGGTGCTGGAGGACCCGGAGGCCGCGGCGAGGATGGTCGACGAGGCGCACGGCGAGGTCAAGCTCGCCCTCCAGGAACTGCGCGACCTCGCCCGCGGCATCCACCCGGCCGTCCTGACGGACCGTGGCCTGGACGCGGCGCTGTCGTCGGTCGCGGCCCGCTGCACCGTGCCGGTCAGCGTCTCGGTGGACCTGACCGCCCGGCCCGCGCAGGCGATCGAGGGCATCGCCTACTTCACGGTCTCCGAACTCCTCCAGAACATCAGCAAGCACAGCGCCGCCCGCACCGCCGAGGTCGAGCTGTGGCGGCGGGAGAACCGGCTGCTCATCCAGGTCCGCGACGACGGCAGGGGCGGCGCGTCGACGGACTCCGGCAGCGGCCTGGCCGGGCTGGCCGAGCGCCTGGGGTCGGTGGACGGGCTGTTCGTGGTGGACTCCCCCGCCGGCGGCCCGACGGTGGTCACGGCGGAACTGCCGTGGCGCGACCGTCCGCTGCGCTCGGCGGACAGCTGATCGCGGTGCTGCTTGCGGGTGCGGGTCGTTGTTCGCGCCTGCGGCGGGTCGCCCCGCGCGAGCCTCCCCACACGCCGGTGGACGGCCCCAGGCCCCGAAGAGACACCGGGCCCTGAAGAGACACCGGGCTCCGGAGGGGCGCCTGCCCCGATGGTGGGGACAGCCCCACCCCCAGGACACCGACCCGCTCCATGGTCCGCGCCACCGCGGAGCGAGAGGCTGGAGACCAAGAGAAGCCCTGGCAGATCGGACGACAGAGATGGCCATCGACAAAGGACAGGCGGCACCCCACCGCGTGCCCGCCGTGCTGCGTGCCCCCCTGGAGGGGCGTACCTGGCGGGAGTTCCTCTATCTCCTGCTCAGCTTCCCGATGTCGGTCCTGACCTTCGTCTACGCGGTCACGATGATGTCCCTGGGCGCCGGCCTGCTGATCACCTTCGTCGGCGTGCCGGTGCTGGCCGCGGCCCTCCTCGGGTCGCGCGCGCTGGGCGCCGTCGAGCGCGTACGGGCGCGCGCGCTGCTCGGCGTGGAGATCGCCGAACCGGAGCCCGTACGCCCGCCGAAGGGCAAGCGCGGCCCGCTCGCCTGGACGGGGGCGCTGCTCAAGAGCGGTACGTCCTGGCGGAGCCTGCTCTACTGCGTGGTCCACCTGCCGTGGGCGGTGTCGGCCTTCGCGGTGTCGCTGACCCTGTGGACGGTGAGCTGGGCGCTGTTCCTCTACCCGGCGTACGCGTGGATGTACCCCACCTACTGGGGCCAGCCCGGCATGCAGGTGTACGGCGACGGCAACGGCGGCGGTCTCTACCTCGACAACCCCTTCGAGATCGGGGTGACCTGCGGCATCGGTCTGGTCTTCGTCCTGATCACGCCGTGGATCATCCGCGGTCTCGCCTTCGGCGACCGGATGCTGGTGCTGGGGCTGCTGGGGCCGTCCCGGCTGGCGGAGCGGGTGTGGGAGCTGGAGGAGGACCGCGGCGTGGTCGTGGACACCGCCTCCGCCGACCTGCGCCGCATCGAACGCGACCTGCACGACGGCGCCCAGGCCCGCCTCGTCGCGCTGGCCATGGACCTCGGCCTGGCGAAGGAGAAGCTGGAGGAGGACCCCGAGACCGCGGCGAAGATGGTCGACGAGGCGCACGGCGAGGTCAAGCTCGCCCTCCAGGAACTGCGCGACCTCGCCCGCGGCATCCACCCCGCGATCCTCACCGACCGCGGCCTGGGCCCGGCCCTCTCTGCCCTGGCCGCCCGCTGCACGGTGCCGGTCCGGGTCGAGGTCGACCTGACGTCCCGTCCGGCCCCGGCCATCGAGGGCATCGCCTACTTCACGGTCTCCGAACTCCTCCAGAACGTCAGCAAGCACAGCGGCGCGCGGACGGCGCGGGTCGACGTGTGGGACTCGGAGAACCGCGTGCTGCTTCAGGTCTCCGACGACGGGCGGGGGGGTGCGTCCACGTCTTCCGGCAGCGGGTTGGCGGGGCTGGCGGAGCGGCTGGGGTCGGTGGACGGGTTGCTGGTCGTCGACTCTCCTGTGGGCGGGCCTACGGCGGTGACGGCGGAGCTTCCCTGGAGGGGGTGAGGTGGTTGCTCACCGTTGCCGCCTGCGGCGGGCTTCTTCCCCTACCCCGCCCCTTCCCGGCTGCGTCTGATGTGCGGCTCCGCCGCGTGGGGGCTTCGCCTGCGGCGGGCTCCTTCCCCAGCCCCGCCCCTTCCCGAAACTGGGGAGACCCCAGACCCCCTGACCGCGCTGACGCGCGGTGTCCTCAAACGCCGGACGGGCTGAAATCAGCCCGTCCGGCGTTTGAGGACGCGCACGCAGTGCGCTCCCGCCGCAGGCGGCGAACCGACCCGCAGCCGGGGGTCTGGGGCACGAGCCCCAGTTTCGGGAAGGGGCGGGGCTGGGGAAGAAAGCGCCGCAGGA